>JAJYSZ010000044.1 GCA_021793315.1 Bacillota bacterium
GGTCCGGATCCTTCCAGGAGGTAAGACCAGTATGCACAGTCCCTCGCGCCCGGCGGGTCGGCCGACGCGGCAGGTTCAGACCACGAACCAGATCTCAGGTGACAAGCGCTGGATTGCGCTGGTGGCCGTGATGATCGCCATGTTCTTCTCGTCCCTTGACCAGACCGTGGTGTCGACGGCGATGCCAGTCATCATCAGCGAACTCAAGGGCTTCAACCTATACGCGTGGGTGTTCACGGGCTACATTCTGGCGACATCGGTCACCGTGCCTCTTTACGGACGCCTTTCCGACATGTACGGCCGCAAGCCCTTCTACATCTTCGGCTTCCTCGTCTTCCTCGTCGGATCGGCCGTGGCGGGCATGTCGACCTCCATCCAGATGCTGATCTTCGCGCGGGCCTTCCAGGGCATCGGCGCAGGGGCCATGATGAGCATGCCTCGAGCGACGATTGGAGACATCTTCAACCCACGCGAGCGCGGACGCTGGATGGGTGTGATCATGGGCGTCTTCGGCGTCTCGACGATCATCGGACCGGCGCTCGGCGGTTGGATCACGGACAACTGGAGCTGGCACTGGGTCTTTTACATCAACATGCCGGTCGCGTTGATCGCGCTCGGCATGGTCATGTACGCGCTGCCGTCGGTGCGGACGGAGCACCGCCACCGCATCGACTGGTGGGGCAGCCTGACCCTCGCAGCGTTCCTGGTTCCTTTGTTGCTTGCCGTAACCTGGGGCGGCACCACCTACCCCTGGGGATCCTGGCAGGAGATCGGCCTCTTCACCTTCTCGGCCGTCATGCTGATCTGCTTCCTCGTAATCGAAAACCGGGCCGAAGAGCCGATCATCGCGCTGGCGTTCTTCAAGGACCAGACATTCAGCTCGGTGATGGCTGTGACCCTGATGGTCGCGATGTCGATGTTCGCGGTGATGCTGGTCCTGCCGATCTATGTCCAGGGCGTGCTCGGCATGAACGCGGAGAACAGCGGCTACCTGATGACGCCGATGATGCTGAGCTTCATCGTCGCGAGCATCTTCGGGGGTCAACTGATCACGCGCACCGGCAAGTACAAGGCGCTCGTCTTCGTCGGCGGGCTCGTCATGGTGCTCGGCTCGCTGCTCCTTACGCGCCTCACGGTGTCTTCCCACTGGTCGGACGTCATCGTAGACATGGTCGTGCTGGGGCTGGGCATCGGCTCGCTGATGCCCGCGATGGGGGTGATCGTGCAGAACATCTTCCCCTACCGCGTGATGGGCGCGGTCAACGCGACCCAGCAGATGGGTAACAGCCTCGGCGGAGCGATCGCATCGCCGATCCTGGGTACGGTGTTGGCCACGAGCTTCGCCAGGCTGCTACCGCAGCGCCTTCCCGCTTCGCTCGACCGGATGTTCGCCGCGTTGAGCCCAGCACAGCGCAAGGCGTTCGCCGATCCCCAGGGGATCATCAGCGTACCGGGCCAGAACGCGATCCACCAGCAGTTCAGCGCCCTCGGCCCTCAGGGCGAGGTACTCTTCCGAAGCTTCATCCACGCCGTCCGCTCGGCTCTCACGTCGTCGATCGTGGAACTCTTCTGGGTGGGCGTCGTCTTTGCGGTGCTCGCACTGCTTGGCACCTTCCTAATCCGTGAGATCCATCTGAAGCAGAACGAGTTCTTCCGCGAAGGCGGCAGCGGCGAAGCGAAGTAACCCACAGGACGCCGGGAGAGCTCCACGCCGTGCCCTGAAGGGATGCTTTCCGGCCACGGCGCTTGGGATGAGCGGACGCTGTGAAATGCTCGGATGGCCCCCTTGGCGCACCAACTGCCGTGGGAGCAATCGGACGGGTTCCCCTCGGTGGAATCTCTCGCCGCCGTAACCCAAGGGCCCACGAAACGCTGAGTCTGCGCGAGCCACTTTTTTGCAGCCCCGTCGGTTCGGCGCTGGACTGCCGATTTCAATCGGCGTATGCCCCGCTAAGCTCAGGACGCCACCGACAGCTGCGTCTTGGCCCCGCGCATGTGAAAGCCGCCCACAGAAGCAACCCCGTCCCCATGCCAGCCAATGGCGATATGTAAGGTTCGCTCATCCCGGTAGATGACTCGGGTATCTGCTGAAGCGTGTGGACATGGTAAACTGAAGAAAGCGTTCGAATGCCGCGGGGCGTGGACGATTTTCGTCCACGCCCCGATTGTCTAGGGTTCACTGTTGTCGCGGCAGCGGGCACCCGACTGATTCGGATGCCGGCTTCACCCTAGAGGGGATGTGATTCGGATACCGTATCTGCGGTACAGCAGTGGTACCCCCCGCAGCGCCAGTGCTTCTGGATCCGGATGGCCAGCCGTGATCCAGGGAGGGATGGGCGTCGCGGTTTCGCACTGGCCTCTCGCACGCGCGGTCGCGATGGCAGGACAGCTCGGGGTGGTCTCAGGAACCGGCATTGACACCGTGGTGGTGCGGCGCCTGCAAGACGGTGACGTCGGCGGGCACGTCCGCCGAGCCCTGGCTGCCAGCCCCTGGTCCGCGCTCGCTGAGCAGTTTCTGGCGCGCTACTTCCGGCAAGACGGGCGACCTTCTGACCAACCCTATACCAGGCTGCCGATGTGGACGCTTTCGTCGAACCACTGGCGCAAGGCGGTCGCGATGCTTTCTGGATACGTGGAGGTCTGGCTGGCGAAGCACGACCACGGCGGTCGTGTCGGTATCAACCTGCTGACCAAGGTGCCGCTGCCCAACCTCGCCGTGTTGTATGGTGCGATGCATGCGGGTGTTGACGTTGTGCTGATGGGGGCCGGAATCCCACGCGAGATCCCGGGAGCCCTCGACCGCATGGCCCAACATGAAGCGGCGGCACTGCGAATCGACATTGTCGGTGCTCGCGGGGGCGACCCTGAGCAGTGGATGCGCTTTGAGCCGCTTGTCTACGAATCCACCGCGATACATCCTCTGGTGCGTCCTGCGTTCTTCCCGATCGTGGCGGCGCACAGCTTGGCGAACATGATGGCCAAGAAGGCAAACGGCTCGATCCAGGGGTTTGTGATCGAGGGCCCGACCGCCGGCGGCCACAACGCGCCTCCCCGCGGACCGGAACATCTTGATGAGACGGGCCAACCGGTCTACGGCGAACGCGATGTCGTCGACCTCGACGAGGTGGCGAAACTCGGCTATCCGTACTGGCTCGCCGGCGGGTTCGGCTTTCGCGGCAGCCTTGCGCAGGCGCAGAGGTTGGGGGCTGCAGGGATCCAGGTCGGGACGCTCTTTGCCTTTTGCGAGGAGTCGGGGCTGACGGCCGAGATCCGCAGGCAGGTTGCCGCCGCGGCCAAGGTGGGGAATTTGGCCGTTCGCACCGACCCCTTGGCGTCCCCGACAGGATTTCCGTTCAAGGTCGTGGAGCTGGCACAGACGCTCTCGCAGGACGAGGTCTATGCTGACCGCCACCGCGTCTGCGATCTTGGCTACCTGCGCGAGGCCTACCGGCAGGAGAGCGGGCACATAGGCTACCGTTGCCCCGCAGAGCCGACCGGCGATTACGTGGCCAAGGGCGGCAACCCCGCGCAGACGCTAGGGCGCAAGTGCCTTTGCAACGGTCTGATGGCCTCGGCAGGCGTGCCGCAGCTGCAGAAGGACGGAACGCTGGAGCAGCCCATCGTGACAAGCGGTGACGAGATCCTGCGCATCCGCGAGCTGCTCGGTGCCAATGACTCGTATTCGGCTCAGGATGTGATCGACTACCTCACGGGTCAGCGGAGCGACGACTGAAGCCGGGCGAATCCGCGTGCCAACGTCGGCCATTGAAGGCCTCCTGCCTGCGGGCGGGAGGCCACAAGCGCTGCGACGACCGACGCCGATCGCTCCGCCGGGGGAAGCCTACGGCGGGGAATGGGAACGTCCACCTGCGATGCCGCACGTTGGCTGGCGATCCCGTGTGCCCGGCGGGCATGCTAGTGGCGCTTCCCTCCCATGGCGCTACGCGAGGTACTGCAGCACCGCCTGAACCGCAGCGGCATCGCCAGCGCCCCCTTCCGAGGCAGGTCGCGCCACGGGGCCGGCCCGCGCGCCGTTCTCCGGGGCCGACGACTCGCCTTTCGAGCGAGTCGGGACGGCCACTTGCATTGGCTTCCACGATGTGGTACCCTAACTCCGTCGACTAGGGGTTGTGATGGACACGAGCTGCAAAGCGAATGCCTCCGTGCACTTCCAGGCGAACTTAGTTTCGAAGGGAGTGCATAGAATTGCAGAAGACTATCTACGTTGGTAACCTTCCGTGGTCGGTTACGAACGAGGACTTGCAGAAGGCTGTTTCACAGTACGCTGAAGTCCTGACGTCTCGTATCGCCACCGACCGGGAGACCGGGCGTTCACGCGGCTTCGGGTTTGTGGAGGTTCCGGCCGACAAGGCCGAAGCCGTCATCGAGGCGCTGAACGGCTCAACCTGGGAGGACCGCCAGTTGACCGTCAACGAGGCCCGGCCGCGCGAAGAGCGTCCGCGCCGCTACTAAAGCTGGGAGTATGGAACCGGGATCGGCGATTTCGCCGATCCCGGTTCTTTTCGTATGCCCGGCATGGGCGCTAGACTTGGCGGTCAGAGTCCGCCACGGAAGTGCAGTAGAGCGCGAGCCGCTCCGCCTCCTCGACCGGCTCGCCGCGAAGGGCGGAGACATCGAGTATCTGGCTCGCGACGATCAGGGGACGATATGGCCGCTGAAGCCCGCGTCGCTGAAGTAGTGCGTTAGCCCAAGGCAGGCGCATATGCTTACCTGCGCACTCCGTATGATCCTCGGAGGGAGGGGCGCCGGTGAGGCTAGGCATTGTCCGCGCATTCTGGACGTCAATTGCGGCTGCCCTCGTAGTTCTGGCTTTGGCGGGAAGCAGTGTGTGGGGGTTTGTGCTTGTCATCGCAATCATGGTGGGCTCGTTCATCCTCTGGCCGCGCTTCCAAAGGGCCAACCGTGCCGAGGTCGCCGACATGGTCATGGGCGCCATGGTGGGCGGGACCGTGGGCGCGCTGGCGGGCGCCTCCGTAGGCGTCCTGGTGTTCGCGCACGGGGCAGGGACTGCGGCCACCATGCTGCTGATGACCTACACCATGGCAGGCATGGCCGGAGGAACCCTGACGGGACTGCCGCACTGGCTGGCACACTGAAGGCGCTGCGACCTGCAGGCGCGTGCGACCAAGGCCGCACGGCAGCCGGTGAACCGATCGCTGCCATGCCCCGGGTGGACCCGTGGCTGACACTCACGGAGTGACGATGAACGTTCCCTGCATTCCGCCTTGGGCGTGGCCAGGCACGGTGCACCAGTAGACGTAGCTGCCCGCGGCGGCCGCCGTGAACGTGAAGGTGGACGAGGGCATCCTGGACCCGCTTGCGGTGCTGAGCATCGCGCTCTTGGCACCCTCGAAGGCGGGAGTGCCGCCGACGGTGGAGGAGACGGCGAAGTCGTGCGGGGCCACGGTGTCCTCGTTGATCACCTGCACCGTGACCTCGGCGCCACGCGACACGACGATCGTGGGATTTGTCATGCGGGCGATCTCGAAGCTGAGCTCCGGCCCGCCAGCGGGTCCCGCGACCGCCGTGAAACGGACTTTCGAACCGTTGAACGTGATGATCTTGGCGGCGCGGCTGACGGTGGCGCCCGCTGGAATCCCGGCCGCGGCGCGCGCCCCGGCGCTCTGTGACACGGCGCCTGTGGCCGGTTCGGGCCCGTTGCCGGGGTAGCCGCCCATCATGCTGTACGAGGGGTAGGTACCGTCGCTCGCGGAAGCTCGCCCCAAGTAGCCCATCATGCCCCATGCACCCTGCGAGGCCGTGCCTGTCTGGCCGCTGCCCAGGATGTGGGACATCATGCGCCAAGGCCCTAGCCCGACCGTGCCGCTTGCCGCGCCCGATCCGAGCAGGAGTCCCGCGGTGCCGACGGCGATCGCACCGATGGCAAGTGCACGCCTGCCGATGCGCATCTTCCGTCACTCCTTACTTCGAGGTCAGATCCCGCCGCATATCCTCGAACTGTTCACGATTCAACTCGCCGCGCGCGTAGCGTTCGCGCAGAATTTCGAGCGCGGTGTCGCTGCGCTGCCCCGGGCGCGAGGGGTGCTGCCACCAACTCCGGAGGATGAGGACGATGCCGCCGATCACCAGCGCCCAGAAGACCAGCATCATCAGTGGGCCGAGCCAGCTCCATGCACCGCCTCCGTAGCCCCACATCACGGTGACCACCATCCTTCCGCCCAGGCTGTAGAAATCCGGCTGACGCAAGCCACCGGGCCAACCTGGGACCAATCTCACGGCTTGCGGGCGCTCCGGATCCCCGCGGGGTGCCCCTCTTCTTGGCTTGGACGCACGGCAACACATCGCAAGACGAGCGCCGGGACCTGGCCGGTTGCGCGGGACGACCGGATGCCCGCGCGCCATGGCGTTGTCCCGCCCATCCAAGTCTAAGCTGCCACCATGCGGGTAACGTTCGGGAGTGGTGCAGCCGACGTGCAAGATTGGGTCAAGAATTCGTCAAGCAGCCCGAGCATCAGGCCCGCGGCAGGCTCACCTTGGCCAAGGTGCCGAGCCCTTGCCCCGGGCTTGCCAGCAGCAGGCTGCCATCCATCGCCTCGGCGAGCCGGCGCGCTATGGCCAGACCAAGTCCCATGCCCGGACGGTTGGTGTGCCCTGCGGATCCGCCTTCACCGCGATAGAACGGCTCCATGACATAGGGCAGGTCCTCCGGCGGGATGCCACTTCCCTCATCCTGCACGCGGAACTCGACGCGGCTGCCGATCGCCGCGGCGGACAGCTCTACCCTGCGCCCGACGGGCGTATGGCTGGCGCTGTTGATCAGGAGGTTCTCGAGGACCTCCCCGAGACGCACCGGATCGGCGAGCACGTGCAGGTCTGAAGGCAGGCGGTCTACGACCAGGTCCACGGCTGCCTCCAGATAGGCGGGGCGGGTCGTTTCGGCGGCGGCCAGCATCACGTCCGATACGGCGACCCTCTGCAGTTGCAGATCGGCATAGGCATTGCCCTCGGCACGGGACAAGGCGCTCAGATCGGCGGCCATCCGCTCGAGTCGCTCGACGGCATGGTCCATGCGCGCCAGCACGTCGTCGGACCAAGGAAGCACGCCGTCGCGCAAGGCGTCGCAGTATCCGCGCAGAGCTGTCACAGGCGTGCGCAGCTCATGGCTGACGCTGGCGGTGGCCAGCGTGCGCACGCGCCTGGACTCTTCGAGCGACGTCGCGAGCAGGTTGACGTTGTGCGCGAGTTCCGAAAACTCCCGGACGCCCCGCTCGGAGACGCGGTAGGCGTATTCGCCGGCGGCCAGGCGGCGGGTGGCGGCGACGATGCGATCCAGGGCCTGTCCGACCGCGGAACTGAGGAACAGAGAGAAGGCGAACCCGACCGCGACCACCACCAGGAGGGAGATCAGCACATGCACGAGGACGGCGGATGAGACGGCTCCGGCCAGGACAGCATCCATCTCCGCCTGCGTAGCTCCCGCGAGAGGGTGCATGATTTCCTGCATCAGGCGGTCATAGCGGATCGCCGGCGTCAGGAAGAGGGCGAGCACACCGGTGAGCGCCGCCGCAAGGCTGGCGGCCAGATAGGAGAGCAGAAGTCTCGTGCTGAGGCTCTGAGGGTCCGCGATGCGCCTCACTGGCCGGGGCCCTCCAGGCGGTAGCCGATGCCCCGCACGTTCTCGATCTGCAGGTCGTTGCCCATCTTGCGCCTCAGCGACGCAAGATGGACGTCCACGACGTGGTCGGAGACGTAGCCGCCTTCCCAGAGCGCCCCGACGATCGCGGCGCGCGACAGGACGCGCCGGGGCTGGCTCATGAAGATGCGCAGAAGGTCATACTCGCGCGGCGTCAGCTGTACCTCGGCGTCATCCACCAGCACGCGGTGTTCGGCCTTCCTCATGACGATGCGGCCCCAGCGCAGAGCGTCGTCCGGGGTCTCGGCGGCGGCGGCGAGGCGCCGCAGGCCCAGCCTGCCGACACGCAGGCAGATCTCGCGCGGCGAGAAAGGCTTGACGACATAGTCGTCCGCACCTAGACCGAGTCCCAGCAGGCGGTCGGCTTCCTCGCCGCGCGCCGTCAGCAGCAGGATGGGAAGGTCCGCGTGCGGACCGGATCGCACCCGGCGCAGGACTTCGATTCCGTCAAGGTCGGGAAGGGTGAGGTCGAGCACAGCGACGTCGACGCCGCCCGCTGCGACTCCAGCCAGCGCCTCCGCGCCGCTGCGGGCACCGACGACGAAGTGGCCGTCCTGCTGCAGATAGCGACTGAGGATCTGCTGGACATCTTCGTCATCGTCCACCAGGAGCACGCGCATCGCTGACCGTTCCTCCCGCGACTCGTTTCGCCGCCACACTAGCGCAAGAGCGGCCCTGGGGCAAGGTGGTACTAGCGCTAGCATCATCGTGCACGATGATGCGCTGCTGCCGCCGCAGCGCGACCCGACGTCGAATTGCACTTGCGCCGGATACGGGTGCGGGCCGCGGTTGTCCACGCTGATCGTGGAGGCGGCCCCGTAGCCGCAGGAGAGGAGATTGCCCATGCACGTGGTGGTCGCGCCTGCGACTCCTCTGTGGCCGGGGAAGTTTCTCCTCGAGGCCGAGGGATCGCGCCAAGGCAGTGCCTGGACCTCACGCCGGGGGCAAGCGAGCAGCGCTGCCGGAAAGGCAGCGCTGCGGGGCGGAACCGGTCCCAGAGCCATGGCTGGCCACAGAGCGTCAGGCGGATCCGGCAGGGCGCCCGAAGTACTTGCGCAGGGTGGCCTCGGCCGGCTTGCCACGCGGAGTGTAGCCGTTGTCGCTAGGGCCGCCCTGCCAGTTCGGGTTGGACGGGTTCGCCCACCAGAACCAGAAGAGCCCGCGCAGCCACGGTTCCTGGCCGATCGTCGTCAAGGTCGCCTCGTAGAGGCGCTGCTGCAAGGCGAGGTTCACTGGCTGATGCGGAAACCATGACCCGGGCTGGGCTGCAGCCCCGTCCTCCGAGGGATAGCCGAGCTCTGTGACAATGAAGCCTTTTCGGTCGAGGCCGGAGGACTGGCGCCAGGCCTGGATCTGGGCCGCGGTCTGGCGCCAACTGCCCGCAAGGGCCGCGACGGACGGGTTCGGCTGCTGCGACAGCGGGAAGTAGGCATCGATGCCGACATCGTCTAGGGCCTGCCAGAAGGTGACCTGCTGGTAGTGCGGGTAGTCTGCACCGTACACGATGGGACCGTGGTAGTACTTGCGGGCGACGGAGATCGCTTGCAGCCAGTACGGGCGGTAGGCCGGCACGGCGTCAAGGCTGTCGAACTCGTCGCCGATCGCGAAGAGGTCGGCGCCTGTGGACTGGGCGAGTCGGGCGTAATGGGCGAGGTAGGCGTCAAAGCTCTTGAACCATTGCGCGGACGAGGAAGGCGCAAAGTTGGCCTGCCAGCCGTTGCCCTCAAGCGAATTGACGAAGGGGTTCAGGAAGACGCGCATGCCCATGGCATGCGCCTTGGCGATCAGCGCCCGCACGCTCGCGTCGGTGGGCGTCTTGGCCGGATCCGGCCCGATCTGCACCGAAGCGTTCGTGTCCTGAAACCAAGCCACCTGGATGGCGAGCCATGTCACGCCATCGCGCCGCATGCGCTGGAGCTCGCCCGTCACCTGCGGGGTGTCGAAGACGCCGGGCTTGTAGCCCGCTTCCGTCATGCCGCGCATCATGGCGGACATCGGCGGGAGCGGGGGGTCTGGGTCGCCGCTGCAGCCGGGCAGCGTCAGCGCGACGGCCGCCAGCAGGATCTGGCCCAGGCGCGTTGTCCATCTCATGCCGCCACCTCCCGTTTCCGGGAGTATGTTGCCCGACTGGGGCCGCGGCTTCGCCTTGGCTGCGCCGGATCAGGGCGCCGGTGGCACGATCGTCGCGCCGAAGTCGCCCTGCCAGCCAAGACCGCTCTCCAGCGCGGCAACGGCGTAAGGCGTGCCGTCGGGGCCCTTGAAATAGCCCGCCACCAGGGCCGTGCCCGGCGCCGAGACCTGCCAGGGACCGTTTGCGCCGAGAGCCTCGCGCAGCGGTAGATCACGGGGGCTTCGCCAGATCTGGCTGAGCAGCCCGACCGCGCTTGCGGGCGTCACGTAGTCGTCGAAGGAACTGCCGGTCGGATCGGGGAGCATGTCGGGAGCCCCCAGAACCTGCCTGAGAGCCGCGGCGGAGCTGCTTCCGAGCAGCTGTGCAAGCTGCGCCGCGTCCAGGGTCGAGGGGCTGGCCAGCAGCGGGCGGGCGAGCGAGGCCACAGAAGGTCCGGCCAGCGAGGCGATCTGCCTTGCGGTCCCGATGGCGTCGGTGGACCCGATGCCGCCCTGGACCGACACGCCGGCCTGCGTGAGGGCGTCTCGGAATTCGGTGGCGGCCAGAAGGCCGGCGTCGGGGGCGGAGACCTCGAGGCTTTGCGTCGCCCCGGGCGCAAGGCTGCCTGAAAGCACGAACGCATTGCGGCTGGGCGACCAGGCTGCGCTGAGATGGCCTCCGCTCTGGCTGCCGCTCGACACTCCCTGGGTGATCACCTTGATCGGGGCGTCCTGGGGATCGAGGCTGACCTTGATGGTTCCGCCGACCGACTGGGCGTCGATCCGCACGAGGTCCCCCTGGTAGAGGAGTCGTCCGACGGGCGGCAGGTAGCTCTGGCCAAGCTCTTCCCAGGTAGCGCCATCTGGCCAGCGGGAGGCGTCGGCGGAGGATGGCCCGACCTCCAGGTAGAGAAGCGGACCCGTGATGGCCCTAATGCCCTTCTGGCGGACCTCGGCGGCCAACGTCGAGAGATCCTGGCGGCTGAGGATGGGGTCCATGGCGCCATCCAGGACGAGCGCGCCTTGGAGCACGCCGCCTTGCACCGGGCCGCGGGCTGCCACGACCGGGCTCCCGAAGGTGCGCGGACCATCCTGCAGGGTGGCGGCGAGCAGGCCGACGCGGGGCAGCCAGTTCGTGCGCACGAGCTGCTGTGCCCCCGACGTATAGACCATGTGACCTGTCTTGAGATCGAGCACCGCCACGCCTTGCACCGCCCCGGCCTCTGCGGGCAGATCGTGAAGCACTGCTTGCAGGAAGGCGGGAAGCGGGGCGGGCGTCGCTGGGGCGGCTACGGAACCGGATGGCTCGGAGGGCCAGGTCGCGAGGTCGATGACCATCTGGTCGATTGGGCTCGGCCTGCCGTACGAACTCGCCAGGGCGGAGGCCCCAGGTCCCTCCTCAAGGACGGCAAAGGCGATCTGGTCACCGTTCGCGGCCGTCGCGTAGCCGGCGTAGTTCCACTGGTTCGCGAGGTTGCCCGTCTTCAGCCAGACCTTGTCCTCTGCCGGCGTGCCCACGAAATGGCCGCACAGGATGCCGCAAACCTGTGGGTTCGGGTTGCCGGCCTCCATCATGGAGCTGCGGAAGGAGGGGAACCAGGGACGCGATGCCGCGTAGGTCAGCAGGGACACGACGCCCTGGGCGCTCTCGAGGTCGAGCGGCGAGAGGCCGGAACCGTCGTACTGCGGCGGCATGCCAGGCAGACCCGCCTGCGTGAGAAAGGCGTTCATCGCCGCTTGGGCGGAGGACGCCGAACCGCTGCCCTCCACCTTGAGGCCGACGGCGCGCAAGAGGTTGTCCGCCATCTGGTTGATGGAGTAGCGGTTCTGCAGCGGCAAGAGCAGTCTGAGCGGCGGCGAGGCCAGGGAGGCGATCACGTCCTGGCCTCCCGGCAGGCTGCCTGAGACGGCGGGTGCCGTGAAGCGGACCCCTTGCTGCTGCAGGGCCGCCTGGAAGAGCGCCGCGGCGAAATGCGCCGGGTCGGCCGGTGAAATGTTGACCGCAAGGCTGGTACCCGCCTGCATCGCGCCGGACACGACGATCGTTTCGCTGCCCATCAGTCGCGTCACGTTCGGGGGAGGGCTCGAGCCTTGGACGGTGCGGGCCGTGACATGGAGCTTGAAGTAGCCCGGCACAGCGATCCGGCCGCGGAAGTGGAGCGATGCCGTCACCGGCTGGCCCGCCTGCCTGCCTGCCTGCACGTAGACTTCGACAGACGACAGTTCCGCCTCGAGCGCGTTCGGCCCGGCGCCGTAATCCGCCGCGAGCTCGCCGGCCGACCAGCCGGCGCCGGCTCTCGGCCCTGAGAACAGCGTCCCCACGCCCACCACCCGGCTCGCGCTTGACACCTTCTTCGCCACCTGTGCGGCGAGCTGCTCGAGGCCCTGGTTGCCCTGCGCCTCGAGCCAGGCATTGCCACCCCCGACGAGATAGATCGGGCCGGCCTGGCCGGCGCCGACGGCGGGGGAGGCCTCCACCCGCGTCTCATAGGTGAAGTTCGGTCCGAGATCCTGCAGGGCGGCCGCAGTCGTGAACATCTTCATGATCGAGGCAGGGATCTGGCGGCTCGTTGGATCGATTGCCGCCAGCACCTGGTGCGTCGAGAGGTCGTAGGCGTAGGCGGAGATGTGGGCGCTGCGCGTCACGGGGCTGCCGGCGACCGCCGCCTGCCACGCTGCCTCGAGCGCCGTGCGCGGCAGGGGAGCCGCCTGGGCGGAGACACGCCTCTGAGGCTGCGGCCTTTGGACCGGCCGGCTGCTGTCGCGCGTCGGCTGCGGCCAGGCGAAGGACGTGAGGCTCAAAAGGAGGCAGGCCGCGACAATGCCGCTGAGGCGCAAGCGATCATCACCTCCGCATGGAATTGTGACGCAAATCGATGAAAGTCGTGTGTAGCTCCCTCGGGCGGGCAGCTTGGCCCAGCCAAGGACAGGCGCGGCTCCGTGGCCTCCGCTGGCCCAGATCGCCGGCAGGGCGTCGGCCAGGCCACGGCCACCGGCTTGCGGAAGCGGAGACCGGCACCCTCACAAGGAAGGGCAGCGACGCCGCCAAGCTTGCACGGCCCTGGGCGAGACCGGCCATGAAGACTTCCCGGAAGACCCCGGGCGGATCGTGCCTCAGGCGGGAGGTGCCGCGCAAGCGGCGCGACCGAATCCCCTGCCGGGCCGCGCACGGCTTGCCCAAGCGCATCAGGGTATGCCTCGTCTTGCGCGTGCATAACCGTCCGCCAGTTACCTCTTCGCGTCGCAGCGAATGCGCTCCTCCAGGGCGCGCGGGAGGAAGAGGCCATGCCGCCTGCGAAGCCCAGAGGGGACCGAGCCGCCGCGTCACGGCGGCAGCCGAATGGAGGATGTCCCTTGACGTACGACCTTGTCATCGTGGGCGGAGGCGTGTGGGGAAGCGCTGCGGCGCAGGCGGCCGTGCGGGCTGGAAGTTCCGTGCTTCTTCTTGAAGCCAACATCGGTCTTGCGCAGGAGAGTTCGGCGAAGTCGGGCGGCATCCTGACAGACCTGCTCTGGCACCCGGAGGACCAGGCCTTCGTCCGCCGCAGCCGCGAGCTCTACGCCGAGGCGCGGGAGACGAGCGTCGACGTCTCGGTGGCGCGCAAGGTCGGCATGCTGACCCTGGCCGAGGGCGAGCATGGGACGGCCCTGCAGCACCGCACGCAGGACCTGCGCGACCGGGGCATCCCCTTTGAGCTCCTGGATCGCCGGGAGATCGTGCGGCGCTTCCCGCGGCTCGACCGCCTCAGGGAGGATACGGTCGCGCTCTGGACGCCGAACGACTGGCACCTCAACCCGACCGCCTACGCCCAGGAGGCGACGGCCGCGGCACGCGGGGCGGGCCTGACGGTGCGCAGCCAGAGCCACGTCGACGGCATCCGCCTCGAGGACGGCAAGGTGTCCGTGCAGGCGGGCGGCGCGATGTACGAGGGGCATCGCGCCCTGATCGCCGCCGGTACCTGGACCCGCAAGCTGGTGCGCCTGGCGGGTCTCGATCTCGCTTTGATGCCCTATCGCGTGCAGCTGTCGTCGCTCGAACTGGGCGAGCCGCATCAGCTGCCGATCGTCTGGCACCTCTCGACAGACGTCTACCTGGTGCCGGACGGCGAGAAGGACGTGCTGGCCGGCGACGGGACGCGGCTCTCCGAGTTCGACCCCGACGATTACCAGACGTCCGGCGACGACCAGTTCGAGGAGGAGATCGCGGAGCGCCTGCTGATGGTTTCAAGCCTCGGCGAGCGGGCGGGCTTGCGCTCGAGCTGGGCGGGTCTCGTGGGGGCGACGCCGGACCGCCGGCCGCTCGTCGGCCGCCTTGGCGACCGCCTCTACGTCGCCTGCGGCGACCAGGGGATCGGCGTGATGCGCGGACCGGCCATCGGGGAACTCGCGGCGAAGGTGGCGCTGGACCTCGCCGAGGCACCGCATCTCAGGCCGGACCGCTTTCCGCCGGAGCCGTTCGAGATCCGGCCGGGATTCACCCTGGACTAGACAATCGAGCGGTCGGGACCTAAGCCCCACCCACCCCTGTCCCGAGGCGCCTGCGCACCTCGTCCTGGGGCAGGGCTGCCACCCTGCGCCCGAGAAAGCCCGTCGCGTCGGTGGCCGTCAGGAGGGCATGCAGGATGCCCTCTTCCGTCGTCTCCACGGCTGCGCGGAAGAAGTCCGTGAGCAGGTCGGCGCGCAGGGCCCGGCGCAGCGTGAAGGGAGTCTCGGGATCGTCGCGCACGGCCAGGGTGGAGAAGGCCAGGAAGAGGTCGCCGCTGCCGTGCCGGCCGTAGCTGCCGACGCGTGCCATCCCGAGCGCCGCCCGCGCCGCCACGCGACGGAGCTGCAGGTGGTCCAGAGGCGCATCGGTGGCCAGCACCACGATCAGAGAGCCGTCCGGCAAAGGCGGCGCCTGCGGGCGGCGTATCACCTCTCCGGGCAGGTGGCCCATTGGCCGGCCGAGGATGACGAGATCGCCGGGCTGCCCGAAGTTCACGAGACAGACGCTGCCCAGACGGAACGTCTCGCCCCCGACCGCGATGAGGCGCGAGGCGCTGCCGATGCCGCCCCGGAAGCCGAAGGAGACCATGCCGGTACCTGCACCGACCGAACCCCAGGCCTCCTGGCCATCGCTGGCGGCGGCGATCGCCTCGTGGACGTGATGAGGGCGCAAGGGGCTTTCACGTGCGTTGGAGAGCCACATGTCGTTGCATTCCGCGACGATGGGCAAGCAGGGCGCCATGGTGCGGCCGAGCGCCGCGCAGCGCTCGAACATGTGCTCGGACAGGCCCTGCAGGGCCATCGGCAAGGCGGCGGTGCCCGTGAGCGCGACCGGCGTCTCGAGCTGACCCCATTCGTTCACCTGATGGAAGCCCGTCATCTCTCCCGTGCCGTTGAACACGACGCCCGCGGCGGGCAGACGCTCCTGGGGCAGGTCGGCGTCCGGCAGGATCACCGTGATGCCCGTCCGTGCGACGGCAGGGGCATCTTGGCGGATCGTGCAGTGGCCGACCCGTACGCCGGGCACGTCGCAGATCGTGTTCCGGGGGCCCGGCGGAAGCTGCCAGGGCGTGAGCCCGAGGCTCCGCGGCGATGTCACGCGAGACCTCCTTGCCGGATCAGTCTGCGGGCGGTGACCAGAGGTCCTCCGTAAGGCGGACGAGGAGTTCCGGTACGTGCTCGAAGCTGTAGGGCATGTGCAGGCGCTCGTCGACCCGGTGCGCGCCCTCGCCGTGGGGGCCGATCATGAAGACGGCGTCGGCCAGGAGGGCGGGAGCATCCTCTTTGCCCAGCAGGGCCGCGACGGGGTCGTTGGGCCAGAACGTGGCGTCCTGCCAGTCTTCCGAGGCGGCCACGAAGCTGAGGTCGCTGATGAGCGGGAAGAAGCGTCCCTGGTGGTAGTGGTTTCCCGTTCGCGCCGCGTGCTGCGCGAGAATCCGCGCGAGAGTTCGCCGTCCCGCGTCGGCGGTGGACACCTTGGGGATCAGCCCGTTGCCGAAGAAGAGGACGATGGCGGCGTCGCGCCCGAGCACCGCATCGGCCAGCTTCTGCACGACGCGGATGCGGGGGGACGGGCCGGACGTGGAGGAGAGGTCCTCGGCGAGCGCCGGGTTGAGGTCGGACCAGACGCCCTTCTCCCTCGCAAGGCCCACGAGATCCTCAAAGGTGTACACCTTGAGCTCGAGCTCATGGCCGAAGGCGTCCTGCAGGGTCTGGCGCACGGAGGCGGCCGCCGCCTCCGCGATCGCCTTGAAAGCCGTCATCACATCGCTCGGCTGACGCTCCACGTAGAGGACGTTGTAGCAGCCGACGGCGGAGAGCGGCGTCTGCACGTCGTAGGAGAGCTTGTCGTCGCGGGCCTGCAGCGACACGGGGAAGGCGGTGCGCTCAGGACCTTGGCCATCACGCAGGCCCTCCGCGTAGACGGCGCGGCGAGTAATTTCGGCCAGCACGAAGTCCGGGTCGAGACCCGTCTCCGGTTCGCCCACATGGCTCGGCACCCCGCGGACGTAGGCGCAGGGCAGGAGCTTGCCGACGCTGCCCGAGTAGACCAGCCGGTCGGACGCCCCCGCGAGGCCGGGACGAGGGCCGGTCGCATCGGTGTTGACGATGCCTGCCAGATGGAGTCCTTCCTGCGCGAGGTAGGGCAGGAGAAAGCGCCCGAGGGCGCGGATGCCTTGCGAACCGGACTCCTCGTCGGCCGTCAGGGCGACGAGCAGGTGCCCTTCGGAGGGCTGCTGCGCGAAGTGTTCGAGCACCGCCAGGGTGGCGGCCACGCCCGCCTTCATGTCGAGCACGCCGCGTCCGAAGAGCCATTGGCCGCTTTGGGCGAGTTGCCTGAGTTCCGGTCCGAGGACGCCTTCGGCGACGCGCCGGGTCAGGTCGAGCGGCCGGAAGGCCAGATTGCGCAGCGGGCCGAAGTCTTCGACTCCCACGGTGTCGATGTGACCGAACTGCAGTACCGCCCGCGGCTTTGCGCCGAGCAGGTGGGCGAGTACGAACGCCGGACGGCCGCTCCGGTCGTCCCCCCGGAAGAGCCGCAGGCGCTTGCCCGCCAGAGGGTGCTCGACCAGGAGCCCGTAGGCGTCCTCGAGGATTGCGCCCTCCCCGTCCGTGCCGTTCACCGAGGGAGTCTCAGCGAGACGCAGGGTCAGTTCCCGCACGCGGTCGTGGAAGCGCGGATGTGGCATCGGCTCTTCGTCCTTTCACCGCAGGCGTCTCTCCCCGGCAGGTTCGTCGTCCGGTACGCCGGACACCTGTCCCCTACGGCGGGTGGCAGCCCCTCTCCTGCTCCTTGACAGGCCGGGCGGGATCCCGGCACGGTAGGAGCAGGCCCTATGTGGTAGATGAGGCGGCGTTCGGCCTAGCTGCCGCGGGGTGGCCGGGTCGCTGGCGAGAGGCTGCACGTGATGTTTCGGGGGGAGGATCCGCATTGGCCGATGCCTACCTGGTGGATGGTGTGCGCACGCCGATTGGCCGCTACGGCGGAAAGCTGGCTTCGGTGCGACCGGATGACCTCCTGGCCATGGTCATCAAGGCTCTCCTGGCGAGACAGGACGCGATTCCTGCCGGGGAGATCGACGACGTGCTCGTCGGAGCGGCGAACCAGGCCGGCGAAGACAACCGCAACGTTGCGCGGATGGGACTCCTGCTCGCCGGGCTGCCGGATGCCGTACCCGGCATGACCTTGAACCGGCTTTGCGCAAGCGGGCTCTCGGCGGTGATCGCCGCCGCGCGCGCCGTCCGCGCGGGGGAGGGAGATCTCTTCCTAGCGGGCGGCGTGGAGTCCATGTCCCGCGCACCCTTTGTGCTGGGCAAGCGGGAGAGTCCCTACCCGCGAGGCGATCAGACCCTCTACGACACGACGCTCGGCTGGCGGTTCCCGAACCCGCTTCTTGCCAGCCGCTTTCCTCTCGAGTCCATGGCGGAGACCGCTGAGAACGTGGCCGAGCGCTATGGCATCGGGCGGGAGCGGCAGGACGCCTTTGCCCTTGAAAGCCAGCGGCGCTGGCAGCGGGCGCAGGCCCGCGAGCGGTTTCGGCGCGAGGTCATGCCGGTGGAGGTTGCGGGCAGGCGGGGAACCCGCGAGCTGGTGGCCGTGGACGAGCATCCGCGCCCCGACACGACGATGGAGGGACTCGCGGCTCTGAAGCCGATCGTCCGCCCGGGAGGGACCGTCACGGCCGGCAATGCGTCAGGCGTCAACGACGGCGCGGCGATGCTGCTCGTGGCGTCCGAAGACGCGGTGACGCGCTACGGACTCAAGCCGAGGGCAAGGGTGGTCGCGGCGGCGGAGGTCGGGGTGGACCCGCGCTACATGGGGCTGGGACCCGTGCCCGCTCTGCACAAGGCCTTGCGCAGGGCGGGGCTCGGCATCGGCGACCTCGGCCTTGTCGAACTGAACGAGGCGTTCGCCGCCCAGAGCCTCGCCTGCATCGATGAGCTCGGGCTCGACCCCGGCATCGTCAACCCGAACGGCGGCGCCATCGCCATGGGACACCCCCTGGGCATGTCCGGCGCGCGGCTGGCGGCGACGATCCTGCACGAGCTTGAAGAGCGGCCGCAAAGGTACGCGGCGGCCACGCTCTGCGTGGGCGTCGGCCAGGGGGTGGCACTCATCCTGGCGGACGCCCGCTGAACCGGGCTTGGAGGCTCCGGCTCCGTCGTTGCGCCGCGGGGAGCCCAGCCTCGGTGCGGCGGCCCGTCGAACGCGCCTTGGCGGCAGGAACGGCGTGCCGCGCGGGTGAACTGCCATAAGTTGTTGCGTCCAGCTTGACGAAGGTGGGATCGGCGATGGTACAGTCGCCGCGCAGAAGTCTGCGCGAGGGCGTGCAGGCTGTGGTCGTGGCTTTGGCGGCCGCGGTCCTGGTGCGAGCGTACTTCCTTCAGCCCTTCGTGGTGGACGGCCACTCCATGCAGAACACGCTGCAGAACGAGGAGCGCGTGCTGGTGGAGAAGCTGGCGCCGCGCTTCATGCCGCTGCACTACGGCGAGATCGTCGTCTTCCAGCCGCCGCTCCCCGACTACCAGGGCGACTACATCAAGCGCGTGATCGCCACGGGCGGCCAGACCGTGTCCATGGTCGACGGGCAGGTCTACGTCGACGGCAGGAAGATGCCGCAGCCTTTCCTGGTCCATCACGGCGTGAGCACGCAGGACCGCTACTCCATGCCCCTATTCAGGGTTCCTGCAGGGGACATCTTCGTGCTCGGCGATCACAGGGATGACAGCGAGGACAGCCGCCTGTTCGGGCCGGTCAAACTATCCAGCGTGCAGGGTGTCGCGTTCTGGGCATATTGGCCCTTCGGCCAGTTCGGCCCGCTCTGAGCCGCGCGGGGCCCTGCGCATCGTGGCGCAGGGCCGTTCGGCGTGGTAAGGTGCTGCCATGGCCTTCATTGCCATCGTGACCAGTGACCTCTTTCTGGCGGCCAAGGTGCAGACGCTCCTGGGCCACGAGGGCCTCGCATCGAGCCGGGTCGGACCCGACGCCCTCGTGGCCATCGAACCCCCGCCTTCCGCTCTGGTGCTTGACCTGGGCCTTGGGGCCGAGGCGCGCAGCCGGGCGGTGGCCTGGGCCGGGAGCAGCGTGCCCGTGGTGGCCTTTGGCGCGCACGTCGACCGGGATGCCCTTGCGTGGGCGCGCAGCGCCGGCCTGCACGCGGTTCTGACGAAGGGTCAGCTCGAGACGCGCCTTGGCAAGGCAGTCCTGGCCGCCCTGGACCCTGGCACCCGATGAGTTCTCGTGCCTTTGGCGCGCAGGCGGCGGCACGGCGGCTCAGGTCCTGCCGTCGCATCGCCGTGCTCGGATCCGGGGGTTCCGGCAAGTCGACGGCGGCCAGGGAGATCGCCCGCATCCTCTCATTGCCGCTCCTGCACCTGGATGGGCTCTACTGGCTGCCCGGATGGCAGCCGCGGCCCGACGCGGAGTGGGCAGCCTTGCAGCGCCAACTGGCCGCTGAGGATCGCTGGATCATGGATGGCAATTATGGCCGGACGCTCGAAATCAGGCTCTCGCGCGCCGACGGTGTTCTCTTTCTCGACCTGCCCAGGAGGATCTGCCTTTGGCGCGCCCTCTGGCGCAGCGTGCGCCTCTATGGGCGGGAGCGCCCCGATCTCGGTCAGGGCTGCCTGGAGCACCTGGACTTCGAGTTCCTGCGCTGGATATGGGGATTCCCGCGCAGCACAAGGGGGAAACTCGTCGCGGCGCGTGAGGCGGCGCCTGAAGGGCAGGTCTGGGCGGTGCCCAAAACGCCGCGCGAAGTGCGAAGCCTCATCTCGGAACTCCGTGCAGAGAGTGGGGCCCGCTCCTAGACAGAGGGAGTGCGCCTCGATGCTTCCGGCGGGTCGGCCGCACTTGCCGGCAGGCCCGCGCGGAGGCAAAGAATACGTTGCGGAAATGCGGGCGGCTGTCGCGTCCACACGAGATCAGGAGGGGGAAGTCCGTGAAGAAGTATGTGGCCGAGTTCATCGGCACGTTCCTGCTGACGACGGTGATCGCTGGGGCCGTGATGATGGACGCCTTGAGCCATGCGAGCACCGCGAACGTCCCGTTCGTCGTCTTCCTCGTTCTGATGGTCCTTGTCTACACCATCGGCCCCATTTCCGGGGCACACGTCAATCCCGCGGTGACGATCGGCGTCTACGCGCTCGGCAAGATCCCGGGCCGCGACGCCGCCGGCTATATCGTCGCGCAGCTCCTCGGCGCGATTGTGGCCGCCATCGTGCTGCTCGCGATCCTCGGCCATGTGGCGTCCCTGGGCGCCACGGTGCCTGTCCCCGGCTGGGGCGGCATCCGCGGCGCGGCCGTCGAGGCACTCCTCACCTTCGGGCTTGTCTTTGCCGTGTCGATGACGTTCCACCCCAAGTTCCCGCCGCTCGCCTCGGGTCTCGCGGTCGGGGGAGCCCTGGGCCTCGGCGCGTTCTGGGGCGGAGCACTCACCGGCGGTTCGATGAACCCGGCGCGCACCCTCGGCCCTGCGCTGATCTCGGGACAGTTCACAAGCGTCTGGATCTACATCGTCGGCCCCATTGTCGGCGCGATCGTCGCCGCGCTCGTGGTCCGCTACCTGCTGCTCGAAGAGCAGGCAGAGCCGTCGCCAGCCGCCAAGCGCGCGCGGCGCTGAGCGCCTGAGGTTGCAGGGATCTGGCGCAAGGGCGGCGCCAGATCCCTTTTTTCTGCCCCCTGGCCTAGGACTCTGGCTCCGGCAGGGGCGTTTGCAGGTGGTCGGCGGGCTGGTGCTGGTGGCTGAGCTCCGTGTTCGGCAGGAGGAAGGCGAACACCAGCGCGAGCAGCGTGAGAAGGGACGCGTAGAGGAAGATCTGCCGCACCGCGTCCGTGATTCCGGTATTGAAGCCCCGTTCGAGGTCGCGGGTCACCTGGCCTTCGAGAGTCGAGAAGGCGCGGTTCACGCTGGCCTGTGCCTGGTGCAGCGCGGAGGCCGCAGCCCTTGGCTCGGCCGCGTCCATCTGCGCCTTTGCGGCGGAGAAGATCGCCGAGCGCGCGAGAGGACTTGTGGGAGGATGCCTCAGGGCCGCCTTGAGTCCGGCGGGCAGCTGCTGGTCCCTGCCGACGGCGGCTTGCGCGGAGGGACTGCCGGCGAGCGCCGCCTGGATGAGGCCGAGCGTCTTCGTGAAGCCTTGGCGCACCTCGGCCGGCACGCCGCCCGCGACGATCGAGGCCTTTTGGGCCTTGGGGATGTCAGGGCTGCGCTGAACGGCTGCGTAGGCCGCCCGGTTTCCGGCAAGCGCAGCATCGATCTCGCGCTTCGCCTTGCCGAACTCCGTGCGCACCGTGCCTGCAATCGATTGGGCGCCCGACGCGCCGACCTGGCTGCCGGAGAACTGCTGCTGGGCGGACTGCATGCTGGGCGGCAGGTACTTCGGCATGTCGGACTGGACGGCCGCCACGAGCACCGCGCCCATCAGGGCGGCGCCGAGCGACGAGCCGATCTGCCGGAAGAACTGGGCTCCGCTCGAGGCCTGGCCAAGGCGGTTCACCGGCACGGCGTTCTGCACCGCGAGCGTGTAGGTCGGCATGCCTGGGCCCATGCCCACGCCGATCAGCACCATGACGATCCAGATCTGCCATAGCGGCGTGGCCTGGGTCAGCATGGTGTGGAAGAGGAAGAGCATGGCGGTCAGCCAGGCGAGGCCGAGGACCAGCATGCCCTTATAGCGGCCGAGCTTCGAGGCGAGCTGGCCCGTGACGAAGCTGCCCACGACCACACCGAGGGTCAACGGCGTAAGCGAAAGGCCCGAGTTGGTCGCGGAGATCCCCTTCACCTGGACGAGGTAGAAGGGCAGGAAGAGCAGGGCGCCGAGGAAGGCCGCTCCGTAGAAGAAGCTGCCGACCATTGCCCAGCGGAAGGTAGAGCCGCGGAAGAGGCTGAGCACGAAGAGAGGTTCGGGGTTCCTCGACTCGGCGACGAGGAAGCCCGCGATGCCCGCCAGGGTCAGGACGAAGAGGCCGAGGATCGTGGGCGAAGTCCAGGGATAGGTGCTGCCTCCCCAGGAGAGCGCGAGCAGGAGCGGAACGGTCATGAACGCCACCGCAAGTGCTCCGATGTAATCGAAACGGTGTCTTGCGGAGGGCTCCAGGTGCGGCATGTGCACCGCCAGGAAGTAAAGCGCCACGATGCCGAACGGCATGTTGACGTAAAAGATCCAGTGCCAGGACAGCTGGTCCGTGAGGAGACCGCCGAGCCAGGGACCGAGTACGTTGGCGATGCCGAAGACGGCTCCGAAGAGTCCCTGGATCCGCCCGCGCTGGCGGGGCGGGAAGAGGAGGCCCAGCACCGTCATGCCGACGGCGAAAATGCCGCCTGAGCCGATGCCCTGGATTGCGCGGAAGGTGATCAGGGACACCATCGACGAGGACGCCCCGGAGAGGGCGGAACCCGCGAGGAAGATCGCCACCGCGATGAGCAGCACCCACTTGCGCGCGACGAGCTCGGCCAACCGGCCGAAGATCGGCAGGGCAACGGTGGATGCGAGCAGGTAGGCTGTGGCCACCCAGGCGTAGAGGTCCGTACCGTGCAGATCGACGACAATCTTGGGCAGGGCCGTCGCCACGATCGTCTGGTCCAGGGCGGCGAGGAAGATTGCAAGCAGAACGCCGATCAGGCTGAGCCGCTGCTCTTTCGTGATGGGCTGGATCGCTTCACCTCTGGACAAGGGGTTCCTCCTTCAGGTCCGTGCGCAAGAAACGGCAGGCGGCAGACAGGCCGCCTCCCTCGTGGAAGGACCGGGTCCGTACCGTCGTCCTCCCGACGCGAGAGGCGACGGTACAGTCGCTATGCAAACATGCGGCAAGGGGTTCGGGTCGTGCGCTCCGGCTCTCGGCACGACCGTCCGCCTGCAGCATCGGCGTGGCGGAATCCAAAGCTCGCAAACAAGGGCACCGACTGCCCGGAAACTCGTCCGGAAAAGCCGTACGAGGCCTACCTGCCGGCAGGCGGGCAGCTTCGACGAACCAGGACGCGTTCTCGTCGAGCTCCCCTCTCGACATGCACTCGTGTGCAGCAAGGTAGCATCGCTACGCCTGCCCGTCAATTGCGCGGACCGCCTGTGCCTCCCCGTCCCGGGAGCGCTTTCGGGAAGATCGCCATCTTTCGGGCCAATCGAGGTTGCCATGGTTCCCCACGACGCGGCTCGCGCGTATGCATGTAGTGAGGCACGCGCAGGCCGCAGCGATCCTGGGCCCAGCCGCGCGCCAGAAGGCCGCCCGCCATGACGCGACCGGCACGGAGGAGGTGCGCCCGACGGGGCTCAAGCGCGGCATCCCCTTCCTGGTCGCCCTTGCGCTGCTCGTTCTCTGGGAAGTCCTGACGCTCGTCCACCTGTTCCCCGCCATGCTGCTGCCATCGCCGCTCGCTGTGCTGCAGGAGATACCCCGGATTTTCACGGTCGGCTATGGTGGCCAGACTCTGCTCACCGACATCTGGGTCTCGACGGCCCGCATCGCGGCCGGCTTCCTGATCGCGGTGGCGGTGGGCGTGCCCATCGGCATCCTGATGGCCTCGAGCGAGATTGCCTTCCAGGCGATCGACCCCTTGCTGCAGTTCGTGCGGCCGGTGCCGCCGCTGGCGCTCGTGCCGCTCCTAGTCCTCTGGTTCGGCATCGGAGAGACGTCGAAGGGCCTCGTCATCATGCTCGGCACGATTCCCGTCATCATCATCAACACCATCTCCGGCGTCCGCGCCACCCCGCGGCAGCGGATCCAGGTGGCGCAGTGCCTCGGAGCCACGCGCTGGCAGATCCTGCGCCATGTGATTCTGCCCTCCGCACTGCCTGAGGTGTTCACCGGCATGCGTGTCGGCATCGGCGTCGGCTGGACCTGCCTCGTCGCAGCCGAGATCATCGCTGCCACGGCGGGCCTCGGCTGGCTTGTGCAGGAGGCGGGCCAGCAGCTCCAGGTCGGCATCATCTTCATCGCCATCCTGGCGATCGGACTCATCGGCTACGCGATGGACCTCGTCATTCGGCTCCTGGAACGCGCCTTGGTGCCCTGGAAGGGCAAGGCGTGACCTTTGCGACGCGAGAGAGGATTGGGGGGATCGGGACCATGCGCAAAGGCCTTCGCGCAAGCTTGGCGGCTGCCGGGGTCGGCATCGCCACCAGCCTGCTGCTCGCCGGCTGTGGCGGCGGGAGCGCGCCCACGTCGACGAAGTCCGAGCCGACGGTGGTGATCGGTTACGAGAACAACGGCGCGGACCCCGAGATGGCGGCGATGGCCGAGGGGTACTTCCAGAAGTACATGAAGGGCGCCCATGTCGAGCTGCGGTACTTCAGCTCCGGGCCGGCCTCGCTGGCTGCCCTGGCCTCGGGCAGCCTGCAGTTCATGACGGGGCTCGGCAACCCGCCCGCGGCCGCGGCCATCGGGCAAGGGGTGCCCCTCAAGGTGATCTGGGCGCAGGAGCGCTACACCACCGATGAGGGACTCGTGGTGCGCCAGGGGTCTGGGGTGCACTCCCTCAAGGACCTCGAGGGCAAGAGCATCGCGCTGGTGGTAGGCTCCACCTCGCCGTTCGAAGTGGCGACGGCCATGGCGCAGCAGGGCATTCCCGCCTCCGCGATCAAGTTCGCCAACATGAGCCCGCCCGATATGGTATCGGCCTGGGAACGCGGCGAGATCGACGCCGCCTACGTCTGGGATCCGGCCTTCGACACCATGCTGCGCCACCAGGGCCAGGCCATCCTGTACGACCAGGACGTCGCGCGGCAGGCGCCGATCTTCAACCTGGCCGTCGTCCAGTCGTCGTGGGCGAAGGCCCATCGCCAACTGGTGATCGGCTTCATCAAGGCAGAGCAGGCGGGTGTCGCGTTCTACCGCAGCCACCCTGCGCAGGCGGTGCGGGACATGGCCAAGGAGGCCGGCATCACCGTCGCCCTGGCCCGGACGGAACTCAAAGGCTACAAGATCTATACCGCGCAGGACGAGATCGGACCCGACGGGCTCGGCCAGGGCAAGGGCGTGAAGGACGCGCTCGTCACCGTCTCGCTGAGTTCCGCCGCCAAATACCTCTACAGCATCCGCCAGATTTCGAGCCCGCCCGGTGACATGAGCAGCTATGTGGACCCCTCGTACGCGCAGACGGTGGCGACAGGGCAGTGAGCAGGGCGGTGCGATCATGATCGCCATCCACGATGTGCACATGGTCTATCCCGGCAGCAGGGGACGGCATGCCGTCCCCGCGCTGCAAGGGGTGGACCTGCGCGTGGACGAGGGCGAGTTCGTCTCGGTGGTCGGTCCGAGCGGTTGTGGAAAGTCCACGCTGCTGCATCTGCTGGCGGGCTTCGAGTTCCCGACAGAGGGACGTATCGAGATCGACGGCCAGCTTGTCCAGAGGCCCGGCGCCGACCGGGCCGTCGTGTTCCAGCAGGCGGCGCTCTATCCCTGGATGACCGTGGCGGAGAACATCGGCTTCGGGCTCAGGATCCACGGCCTGCGCGGCGCGGAATACGAGCGCAGGG
The DNA here is from genome assembly GCA_021793315.1 of Bacillota bacterium. Lineage (GTDB taxonomy): Bacteria > Bacillota > Sulfobacillia > JAJZYS01 > JAJYTV01 > JAJZQO01. The sequence goes on from JAJYSZ010000044.1 coordinate 25,742, forward strand.
TGCGCGACTATCTCGGGATCATGGGGCTTGAGGCGTTCGCGAAGCACGCCCCCTATGAGCTGTCCGGCGGCATGCGCCAACGCGTCGCGATCGCCCGCGCCCTCATCACCCAGCCCGAGACGATGCTGATGGATGAGCCTTTCGGGGCGCTCGACGCTCAGACCCGAAACGAGATGCAGCGCTTCCTGCTTCGCCTGTGGCGGACCCTGCGGCCGACGGTGCTCTTCGTCACGCACGACGTGGACGAGGCGATCCTGCTCGGCGACCGCGTGGTCGTCATGACGGCAAGGCCAGGACGCGTGGCGCTCAATCTCGCCGTACCCTTCGAACGGCCACGCGAGTGGGATCTCGTCCTGACGCCCGAATTCGTCGGGGTCAAGCGGCAGGTGCTGGGGGTGCTGCGGCCACAGCTCGAGTCGGCCGAGCACCTGGAAGAGTTCATGGCGGGCATCAAGGGAGCGCCCGAGTAGGCTTTGCCGAGGCGGGCAGGGCCTGGGTCAGTCCGCCACGGAGCCCGCGGCCGCGTCCTCGACGGCGGCGGCCTCCGCCGCCACCTGGCCCGCTTCCGCAAGGAGCTCGGAGCCGCCGCCGGCGGCCACGGCCCAGTAGTAGAAGCCGATGCTCGCCGCGGCGACGATCAGGGTGTCCCACGGCGCGGGCACCCAGTCCCTGCCGCCGAAGCTGCCGGCATACGACATGACGAGGCCGAACAGGAAGTAGGCGATGAGCCAGACCCCCCGGCGCAGGTCTTCGACGGGTGTCCTCTGGCGGGCGAAGTAGTAGAAGTAGAGGATTAGCCCAATCAGGGTGGCAACGAGCAAGATGCCGTCTGTGGGCCAGCCTGTCCAATAGAAGATCATGCTGCCGATCACGAAGGCGATCGGCCCGAGCCACGAGGCACCGGGGAGGCGGAACGGTCGGCGGAATTCCGGTGCCGACCTGCGCAGTACGGCCAGCGTGACGGGGGCGATCATGTAGGTCAGGATGGTGGCGCCCGAGAGGATGCCGACCATCTTCTGCCACGAGGGGAAGGAGATC
>JAJYSZ010000045.1 GCA_021793315.1 Bacillota bacterium
CGTCCGGGTCGCAGTTCGTGTCGACAATCGCCACGACCGGAATGCCGAGGGTGTTGGCCTCGGTCACGGCGATGCGCTCCTTGCGCGGGTCGATCACGAACAGCGCGGCCGGCGGGTTCTTCATGCCCTTGATGCCGCCGAGGAACTTCTCGAGCTTCTCCTTCTCATGCACGAGCCCGCTGACCTCTTTCTTGGTCAGCTCCTCGAAGCGGCCATCCGCCTCCAGCTGCTCGATCTCGGTCAGGCGCTGCAGGCGCTTCTTGATCGTGCCAAAGTTGGTGAGCGTGCCGCCGAGCCAGCGCTGGTTGACGTAGAACTCGCCGCAGCGCGCCGCTTCCTCGGCGACGGACTCCTGGGCCTGCTTCTTCGTCCCGACGAAAAGGATGCGCCCGCCGTCCTGGGCCACCTGGCGCATGTACTGGTAGGCCTCGTCGACCTTCTTGACCGTCTTCTGCAGGTCGATAATGTAGATGCCGTTGCGCTCCGTGAAGATGTACGGGCGCATCTTCGGGTTCCAGCGCCTGGTCTGGTGGCCGAAGTGGACGCCCGCCTCAAGGAGCTGCTTCATCGAAATGTAGGACACGTGATGCCTCCCTTTCGGTTTAGCCGCCGCGCCGGTCCTCTGCGCCGGGAAACCCGGGTCTATGCCGGGCCACCGCCCGCCGCATCGAGGCGCGTGCGTAATTAGCCTTCCGCAGTATACCATGCGGCCCAAGCAGGCTCAACCGGAGCCGCATGTGCCGTCGCTCAGCCAGTCAGCTTCGGGCCTCAGGATGTCGCGTCACCCATGGACGCAGGCCACGGAACACACGCGCAGTTGAACAAAGTATGGGCTTCTCTGAAGGGACGGCCTTCCGGGATCCGCCGACAGGACCCCGCTACTCGTTCAGGGAAGCACACCGAAGCATTCCAGAACAGGGTGATCCTCATAGTGGGGATGAGATCTCTCGTGCTGGCGGCTGCCGCAGCGATCGTCCTGGCCGGCTGTTCGAATGCCTCCGCTCCACGCACGCCTCCGAAGCCCCTGCGGCCGATCACGGCTACGTTCCTCGACTCCCGCGGCGCGCCCTCGGTCACGGCCGTGCAGTTCCTGGACCCGCTGCACGGCTGGATCGGCGTCATGGACACGCCCTACTTCGAGGGGCAGAAAGTGCTGTCCGACGGCGCCCTCCTGCGCACGACCGCCGGGGGCCGCAGCTTGCAGGTCGTGGCGCATACGAAGCTTCCGATCCTGGCGATCGACTTCTCGTCGCCGCAAGACGGCTTCGTGCTGGTCGGCGCGTGGATCGACACGACGACGCAGTTCACCCTCTACGGCAGTCCAGACGGCGGCGGGGCGCTGAGAACTCTCTCCCGGCGCCGACCGTGGCTTGTAACTCCCACCGGGCTGTTCGAGACGAGGGATGGCGGACGCATGTGGCGACCGGCCGCGCCCAGCCGCTGACGCATCTTTGAGCGAGGAACGGAGCGGAGAAATGAACACTTTGGTCATCGGGGCAAGCGGTTTTTTGGGCGCTCACGTCTATCAGCGTCTACTCGATCAAGGCGCACATGTGCATGGCACGTGTGGACATCATTATCGGCCTGGGCTTCAAGCGATCGATCTGCTGGATACGCAAGCCATGGCCCGTTATCTGAAGTCCTTGCGCCCGGATGTCGTCATCTGGTGTGCCAAGCGAACCCATGAAAGCTGCGAGGAACAGGCGCTGAATGAAACAGGACTTTGCAATCTAGTCCGCTCTGTCCCTGATGCCACCCGGCTGATCTTTGTGTCAACGGACGGCGTGTTGCCCGGGATCGGAGGTCCGCATGGGGAAGAGGTGAGGCCCTCTCCATTTTCTTCTGACTCTTCGATCGCGCGTTACACCAACGGGAAACTGTGGGCGGAACGGTGGCTGCAAACCGACTCTCCCCTCGCCCACACGACAACCATCGTCCGAACAGGCATGGTTTACGGCCGGGCAGTCTCGGGCGAATGGGACGCCCGCACAACGACGGTCCTGAAGGCCTTTGCTTCCGGAGAAACGTTTTCACGGGCGGACAATCTACTGCGTACGTTTGTGCACGTTGAGGAGTTGGCTTCCGCCCTATGCGAGCTGGCCTCGATCGACTGCATCCGCGGGATCGTGCATGCGGGACCCGAACATGGAGACAGTCACTTCTCGTTTGCTAAGGCTATCGCCCGGGCATGGTCTCTGCCCATGCATCTCGTGCGCCCGCATCAGATTCCCCCGGAAGATGTCCGGGAACGCGAAGTTCGTCTTGATACTCGGCTGAATACCTCTTTCCTCCGCTCCAAACTTGCGACCCGATTTCACTGCGTTGACGATCGGTTTGCACTTTTCGCCCGGCAGGCATGATTGCGGCTTGCTCCTTGCGTCCAGGACGGCCCCGGTTAGGTTGCATCATGGCCTCGTCCTCGAGCTTAGCGACCTTTTCCGATGCGGTACGTGTACGTCTCACGGCAGCGAGGGCTGACGCCCTGTTGTCTTACCGTTTGCAGCCGGGCATGGCAAGTACCCTGAATCGGGGGAGTACGCGCAAACCGCCACCCGGATGGCATCAGCGCCCCCGGCCCCGGATCTTGCGGGACGCGGCCGGGGCGCTAGCGCTGGTCGCCGGGCCTTCGCCAGCGCGGGGCAGCCTGCGCTCCCTGTCGCTGCTCACCGAACCGACCATGCGCGGCCAGCTGGACGAGGCGAGGTCTGCACCTGCGCGGTAGTCCTTCCGTCGTCGCAGAGGAGAGTCTCCTGCTGGCCGAGCTGCGGCATGGAGTGTCGCGTCCAAGGCCGGCCTGAAGATCACGCGGATTCCTGCGGCAGAGCCGACGCACCTGCGAGAAAGGGCCCATCTGGCAGTCTGTCCCAACTCCTGTTTCTGGCAGCATGGGTGCAGGGGTTACGTGGGGAGGTGTGCCAATGCGCTGGCGGACGGTCTGGGCGGTGGGCCTGCTCGCTCTGCTCTGCCTTGCCTGGTCCGGAGTCGACCAGATCATGATGGCGCAGCCACAGCCAGCCGCGCTGACTGTGGCGCAGCAGGAGAAGGATCTGCGCACGCTCGCCGCAATGCTTGAGACCCACCCTCTCTTTCTCCAGCAGCCCGGACGTCGTCCGGCGTTCGCCGCGCTAGTGAGGCGGACCGTCCGGGAGGCAGCGTACCCGCTGCCCAGTTGGCGGTTCATGCTTCTTGCGGACCGCCTGGTGCACTGGTTCCACGATCCGCATACGTACATCCTCTTCGACACCGGTCACGTACCGTACGGCATCCTGCCGCTCGCCTTCTACTGGACGACGGACGGGCTCGTGGCCGTGCGCGTACCCGGCAGCCCGCCCACCGTCGCGACCGGCGATCGAGTGCTGTCGCTCTCCGGCGTCCCGGCTCAGGTCATCGGCCAGCGCATGGAGAGCCTCGTCGCCGGTAACCCGTACTGGGTGCACTCCGCACCTATGACCGAGCAGATGTCCCTCGGCCCCGTGCTACATGGACTCGGCGTCGTGCGCAAGGGCGGCCAGGTGGTCGTCAGCCTCGAGTCCAAGGACGGACGACGCTTCAGCGTGCCCCTGCAACTCAACCCTTGGTCCTTGTCCGGCCTTGCGGGCCTGCACAACGGTATCGACGGCTTCCTGGAACGCTACCTCGGCCCCCGCATCCGCGGGCTCGTAGGTGGGCCCGACTGGTCTTGGGTCGTCACCCCGCGCTACGCCTATTTCCGCCTGGCGAGCTGCGTCGACAACATCAGCTACGAGCGGGCCGTGCAGCGCTTCTTCGAGCAGGTGGCCGCACAGGGCGCGCGCGACGTCGTCCTGGACGTGAGCGAGAACACGGGCGGCGACTTCACTGTGATGGATGCTTGGCTCGCCCACCTGCCGGCGCCGTACGCGCAGGCGGACGACCGGCAGGTCGACCGGCAGAGCCCAGAGTTCAACGGCAGGCTCTACGTCCTTCAGTCCAGCACAACGTTCAGTTCCGCGATGCTCCTCGACGCCGCTCTGACCGGACCCGGGCGCGGCATCCGCGTGGGTGAGCCGGTCGGCGAGGCCACGGCTGGCTGGGGCAGCGCTGGCTGCCAACCCCTACCGGAGTCTGGCATCTGCGCGGCGGTCTCGGGCAGCTACGTCCAGGTACTGCCAGGCCCCGTGTTGCCGATGCTCCGACCGGCGATCCCCCTCGGCCTCACCGTGGCCGACGTCCAGCGTGGCATCGATCCCGTCGCCCGCTGGCTGCATCGCCTTGGCCACTGAGCGGGAACAAGCCGCGGCCCGGCGGAGGCCTCGGACGCCTCAGATTGGTCTTAAAGGGTCAGGCTCGTGGTCCCCTCTCTGTGCCGAAGCCAGGACTCGGAGCCGCCGTGGGAGGGAGCCATCCTAAGCGTCTCCGGCTCGAGGAAAGTACGTTTTGCAAAAGGAAGCCACCCGACCGCCTGCAGGCAGGCAGCGGGTGGCTTCCTTGGCCCCGCGGAAGTCAGACGAACAGGATCTTGCCGTCCTGGGCGCTGTCGAGGAACCCGGCAACGCCCGCGACCCCGTCCACGACACTCTCGAGGTCTTCGAGCGACAGACCGAAGAGGTCCATGCTCATGCCGCAGGCGAGAACCTTGACCGTGCCGATCTCCTTCGCCTGCTCCAGCATCTCGACGAACGAGCCCACGTGGTGCTTGTCCATCTGGTTCCAGAACGTCTCGGTCATGTCCTTGTAGGTCGCCGAGAGGGGAGCGCGGCCGGCGCCCTTGCGCAGGGCGAGCACGCCCCACATGGTGAGGAAGATCTGTACCTCTGTTTGCATGGCGGCCGCGCCGGTCGCCATTACCGCCACCGGCAGCAGGCGGTCGGCCTCGCCGGCCGCAACGACAAACGACAGTCGATCGCTGGACATACGTGACCTCCTATGGCTTCAGGCGGATCGCAGGTTGCGCATCAGGGCGACGAGGAAGCGGAGCAGGTGCTGTGCCGCCGGCTCGCGGCGCAAGGCCATGAGCTCCCGCAGTCCAACCGTGCGTCCGGACTTCGCCGCCTCGGCCGCCTTGGCGGCCGCGGCCCCGATCCGCTCGGCGAAGGCCGCCCCCTCCTCTCCTCCAGCGAGCGCCGCGAGCGCCCCGAGACCCTGTTCGAGAAGCGGCGCCACTTCACGGGTCCGACGGAGAAGGCTCAGGATTTCGGGTGCCGTCAGAAAGTCGAGGGCCGTTGTAGCCGACTCCGCCACCTCGCCGAAACGCGAAACCATGTGCGGGGTCAGCGACGCGAAGACGGCGTTGGCCAGGTTGGTGCCCTCGAGCGGCAGGTTGGGGGCCTCGGTCGGCGCGGGCATCGTGACGGACATGGACCATACCTCCCCGTTCAGCAGGTAATCGGGACTCAGATCACGGCCTTGAGGCTGGCCCAGTGGATCTGGTTGTAGGTCTGCTTGAAGAAGTGGATGGAACGGCTAGGCGTCGGCACCACCGGCGGGTGCTGGAAGTCGAACGAGATGTAGGTCGCCTCTTCCAGCCCCGTCTCGATGAAGCAGAATGCTCGTCCTGCGTAGGTGTGGCCTGGACGCCGGCCCTCCGAGAGGAGGCCGACCAGATTGTCCGCCACCACCTCGGACTCGAAGTGCGCCACCGACCCCGCCTTCGACACGGGCAGATCGGTGGTGTCGCCTACCGCGAAGATGTTGTCGTGGCCCTGTACCCGCAGGAACTGGCGGTCGGTCGGATACCAGTCGCCGGCACCCGCCAGACCAGACGCTCCCCCGAACGCGTCACCGCGGTGGGGAGGCACCGTCACCAGGAGATCGTAGGCGACGTCTGTCCCTTCCTGGCTGTGCAGAACGTGCGTCCCGGTGTCCACCGACTCCATGTTGAAGAAGGTCTCCACCTTGATCTCCCGCCGCTCGAACTCGGCTTCCGCGAACGCGGCCACGGCTGGGATGGTGTGGGCGCGCGCCACCGGGTAGGTGTACGTGATCTCGAGTGCGTCGCGCAGTCCGCGGGTCCTTGCCCAGGCGTCCAGCATCAAGGTGAACTCCACGGGCGCCACGGGGCACTTGTGTGGAATGCCCACCGAGACCGCGATGCGGCCGCCGCGCAGATCCTGCAGGGCCTCGCGCAGCTTCACCGCGCCGTCGAGCGTGTAGAACCAGTGGGCGTCCTCGGCGAGTCCCGGCACCTCTTCGGGACGGATCCTGGAGCCGGTTGCGATGACGAGGTAGTCGTACGGCAGACTGACGCCGCCCTCGGTGGAGACGGTGCGAGACTCGGCGTCGACCCGCTGTGCGCGGTCGTGCACGAAGTGCACGCGCGGGTGCAGTAGGTCGCGCACCGGACGCACGAGACTGCGCGGGTCCATCAGGTCGAAGGCGACATAGAGGAACCCTGGCTGGTAGATGTAGTCGTCCCGCTCGCCAAGGACCGTGATCTCGACTTCATGGTGCTGAAGCTTTCCCTCGAGCGCCCGTGCCACAAGGTTCGCCACCATGAGTCCAGCCGTGCCCGAGCCGACGACAAGCAACCGCTTCGGCATGCCGATCCCCTCCTACTTGACCTTGCGCACGAGGATGGCGTCCCCGTCGTCGCCGTTCACGACCTCCACGAGCTCCTGTCCCGCCTTCTCCGCCCACTTCGGGATGTCGGTGCGAGAGCCGGAGTCACTCGTCAGGACCTCGACCACCTGTCCGACCTCTGCCGTCTTGATCGCACGGATCATCTCCATGAGCGGTCCTGGGCAAAAGCTTCCTCGGGCATCGATCACGCGGTCCGCTGTGGCCATCCGGCCCACCTCCTCAGAACTCGGACATCCCTTACGTCGCACCTGTCCGGGGCCGCTTTCCCTCGTTGCCAAGGTCCAGCCGTCCGATCTTGGACCGTATGCCGTGTCCGTACTCCAAACATCCAAGACCTTTCGTTCACATACTACGTCCATTGGTACCCGTCCGAACGTCCACACGACACGTGCCCAAACATACCCTTAGACGTATGGGTACGTGGTGCGCCATAGCATGACAGGGGCCGGGACATGACGTCCCGGCCCCTGTATCAGGATCGAACCGGCCGAACGGTCTAGAGAATGTACCGGGACAGTTCGGGATTAGCGGCCAACCCGCCGATTTGATGGACCACATAGTCCCGATCCACTCGAAGATGCGTAAGGCCGGGGTCCGGCGCGCGGAAGAGCGCATCCTCGAGACAGCGCTCCAGCAGGGTGTGCAGCCGTCGCGCGCCGATGTCCTCCGTCTCCTCGTTCAGCTTGTGGGCGTACTCCGCGATCGCGAGCACGGCGTCATCTGTGATCTCAAGCTCGAGCCCGTCGGTCGCGAGCAGGGCCACATACTGCTGCACGAGCGCATGCTCCGGCTCAATGAGGATGCGCCTCAGCTCCTCGACGCCCAGCGAGCGCAGCTCTACGCGGATCGGGAAGCGGCCCTGCAGTTCCGGGATGAGGTCCTGCGGGCTCGCGATGTGAAAGGCGCCTGCCGCGATGAACAGGATGTGGTCGGTCGTCAGCGGCCCGTACTTCGTCTGCACCGTGGTGCCTTCGACGATCGGCAGCAGGTCGCGCTGTACGCCCTCGCGCGATACGTCGGGGCCGTGGCCCGCCCCATGGGCCGCCACCTTGTCGATCTCGTCCAGGAAGACGATGCCGGACTGCTCCGCGCGCCGCAGCGCCTCCTGCGCCGCCTTGTCGGGATCGATCAGGCGGTCGGCCTCCTGCATGCGCACGATCGGGCGAGCGTCGCGCACCTTCATGCTGCGGCGCCTGGTTCGCTTCGGCAGCATCTGCTGCAGCATCTCCTGCATCTGCCCCTGCCCCTCTGCCATGGGCAGCGGCGTCTGCTCCTCCACGTCGACCTCGACCATCTGATCCTCGAGTTCGCCGCGGCGCAGGCGCTCGCGGACGGTGCGCCGCTTCTCGCGGCGCTCGCCCTCGCTCTCCGACCCGCCCGGCGCACTCGGCGGCTCCTGCTGCGAGCCAAACCCGAACAGCGACGCGAAGGGGTTCGGCCGCTCGGCGCGATCGCCGAGCAGGAGGTCGACGAGCCGCTCCTCGGCGGCGACGTGGACGTCCGGTTCGATCTGGCGGCGCATCTCCTCGCGCACCAGCCGCAGGGCCACCTCGACGAGGTCGCGCACGATCGACTCGACGTCGCGGCCGACGTAGCCCACCTCGGTGAAGCGCGTCACCTCCACCTTGACGAACGGCGCTCCGACGAGCCGCGCCAGGCGCCTGGCGATCTCGGTCTTGCCCACCCCGGTGGGGCCGATCATCAAGATGTTCTTCGGCGTGACCTCCTGGCGGAGCGTGGGCTCCAGTTCCTGGCGGCGCGTGCGGTTGCGGAGCGCGATCGCGACGCGCCGCTTCGCCTCGTCCTGACCGATCACGAAACGGTCCAGCGCCTGGACGATCTCGGCTGCCGTCACTTTTCCCCGCCTCCTAAAGCCTCGACAATGATGTGGTCGTTGGTGTAGACGCAGATGCCGCTTGCGATCTCGAGCCCTTTCCGGGCGATCTCGGCGACCGGCAGCTCGGTCTCGCCGGCGAGCGCCCGCGCCGCGGCAAGCGCGTAGTTGCCGCCCGAGCCGATCGCGGCGATGCCGTCGTCCGGCTCGATCACCTCGCCCTGGCCCGACAAAAGCAGGACGCTCTGGCGGTCGCAGACGAGAAGCAGCGCCTCGAGGCGCCTGAGCATGCGGTCCTGGCGCCAGGCGCGGACAAGTGCCGCCGCGGCCTGCCGCAGCTGCCCATGCTGCTCCGCGAGCTGGCGCTCGAAGGCGTCGAACAGCAAGAGCGCGTCGGCCACCGACCCCGCGAAGCCGCCCAGGACCTCACCCTGGTAGAGGCGGCGCAGCTTGCGCGCCCCCTGCTTGACGATCGTCGCGTCGCCCATCGTCACCTGCCCGTCCGCCGCCATGGCGGCATGGCCGTCGCGCACCACCGCAAGCACGGTCGTAGAACGGAATTGAGGCGTTTCCACGATCAAAACCTCCTCGAAAAGCCTATGCGCGCGGGTGCGCCCGGCGATAGACCGTACGCATCCGCCCAGCCTGCACATGCGTGTAGATCTGCGTGGAAGAGAGGCTCCGGTGGCCAAGGAGTTCCTGCACTGCGCGCAGGTCGGCCCCCCCCTCGAGGAGGTGCGTCGCGAAGCTGTGCCGCAGGCTGTGCGGCCCACGCCGCGCAAGCCCCACCATGCGTTCGTATTCCTCGAGGATGCGCCGCACGCTGCGCGCGGTGATCCTGCCGCCGCGCCGGTTGAGAAAGAGCGCGTCGCCGCCGCGGGCAAGGAGCCCGCGCGCCTCGCCGAGGTATATCCGCAAAGCCTTTTCGGCGGACCTGCCGAACGGCACGATGCGCTCGCGCCCGCCCTTGCCGCACACCCGGACCTCCCGGCCGGTCAGCGAAAGGTCCTGCAGGTCGAGCGACACCGCCTCACTGACGCGCAGGCCGCTTGCGTAGATGAGCTCGAACAGGGCCCGATCCCGGCGTCCGAGCGGTGTTGCGTCCTCAGGCGCCGCGAGCAGGCGTCCCGTCTCCTCGACGCTGAAGAACTGGGGCAGCCGTTGTTCGAGCTTAGGTCCACGCACGCTGAAGAGCCACTCCGGCACCGGCTCGCCCAGCCGCTGGTGCAGCCGCGCGAGCGCCTTCATGGCCGAGAGCGACCTGGCGATCGACCGGCGCGCCTTGCCGCTCTGCTGAAGCTTCGCGAGGTAGGCGCGCAGAAGGCCGGGTGTCAGTTCCTCGCCGGCGAGAAAGCCAGCGAGCGCGGAAAGTTCCGAGCGGTATGCCCGCATGGTGTGCGGCGAGGCGTTTCTCAGGCGCAGATGGTCCATGAGCCGGGAGATCTCCCGCGCGTCGACGCGCATCTGCCTCCCCCTTCGCCCGTCAGCGCGCCTGCGCCATCGGCCGCCGGTAGCCGCAGCCTTCCCGCACGCAGACGTATTCTCCCTGGCCGCCACGGCGCGGCTGCTCCACGAGGAATGCGCCGCAGTCGGGGCAGCTCTCGCGCACCGGCCGCTTCCATGTGGTGAAGGTGCAGGTCGGATAGTTGGCGCAGCCATAGAAGGTGCGCCCGCGCCGCGTGCGCCGCTCGACGATGTCGCCGCCGCAGAGGGGACACTGCACACCCGTCGGCTCCCGCAGGGGCTTCGTGTTCTTGCACTCGGGATAGCCAGGGCAGGCCAGGAAGCGGCCGAAGCGGCCGTGTTTGATGACCATCATGCGGCCGCAGTTCTCGCACTGGACATCCGAGACCTCGTCCTGCTGCTCCAGCTTGCCGATCGCGGCCTCAGCCTGCTCAAGGTCCCGGTGGAAGGGCACGTAGAAGTCCCGCAGGACCTCCTTCCAGCCCACCGTCCCCTCCTCCACCTTGTCGAGGCGGCCTTCAAGTTCGGCGGTGAACTCCGGATCCACCACCTCAGGGAAGTGCTCGCGCAGCATGCCGTCGACGATTTCGCCCAGCTCCGTCGGGTGCAGGCGGCGCTCGGTACGTTCCACGTACTTGCGGTCCTGAATGACTTGAATCGTAGGCGCGTAGGTGCTCGGACGGCCAATGCCGCGCTCCTCGAGCGCCTTGACCAGCGTCGCCTCGGTGTAGCGCGGCGGCGGCTCCGTGACGTGGGGCTCCACGGCGGCCCTCTGGCAAAGGCAGCGGTCGCCTTCGGCCACAGTCGGCAGGTCGCTGCTCTCTTCCTCCTCACCCGCCCCCATCAGAGCCTGGAAGCCCGGGAACACGAGGACGCTGCCCACCGTGCGGAAGGGATGCTCACCGTAGCTGAGGCGGATCGTCGTCTGCTCGTATTCGGCAGGGCTCATCGCGCTGGCGACAAAACGCTGCCAGATCAGGCGGTAGAGCTGAAGCTGCTCGCGGGTCAGGGACGCCTTCAGCGTATCCGGGTGTCGCAGCACCGAGGTCGGCCTGATCGCCTCGTGCGCGTCCTGGACGCCCACCCTGCGGCGCTCCCGCCGCTCGGCCGGCTGCGCGTAGGCATCGCCATAGCCCTCTCGGATGTAGGCCGCGACGGCGTCGCGCGCCTCGTCCGCGATGCGGCTGGAGTCGGTGCGGATGTAGGTGACGAGACCGACATGGCCTTCGCCCTCCAGCTCAAGTCCTTCGTAGAGCGCCTGGGCGACGGCCATCGTGCGGCGCACCGTGTAGCCGAGTTTGCGCGCCGCCTCCTGCTGCAGCGTGGACGTGGTGAAGGGCGGCGGTGGAGTCCGGCGCCGGCGGCGGCTCTCCACTCCCGCGACGACAAGTTCCTTGCCACGCAGATCGTCGGCGAGTCGCTCGGCGAACTGGCCATCCAGGATGCGTTCGCCGTCCTCGCCGTCCTGCTGGTAGCGGGCCGTGAATGTCCCACCTGCCGGCGTCTGCAGCTCGGTCGAGAGCGTCCAGTACTCCAGAGGCTGAAAGGCCCGGATCTCTTCCTCTCTCTCCACGATGAGATGCACGGCGGCCGACTGCACCCGCCCTGCCGAGAGGCCGGGGCGGACCTTCCGCCAGAGCAGCGGAGAGAGCTGATAGCCGACCAGCCGATCAAGGACGCGCCTTGCCTGCTGTGCGTCGACAAGGCGGTAGTCGATCGCCCGCGCGTGGCGCAGGGCGCTCCGCACGGCGTCCTTGGTGATCTCATGAAAGACGATGCGCACCGGTTCGAGGTCCTTGATGCCGAGCACCTGCGCCAAGTGCCAGCTGATCGCCTCGCCCTCGCGGTCGGGGTCGGTGGCGAGATACACGCGCTCGGCCTTCTTGGCCGCCTCCCTGAGTTCCTTGATCACGTCACCCTTGCCGCGGATGGTGATGTAGCGCGGCTCGAAGTCCTTGTCCACCGCGACGCCAAGCTGGCTCTTGGGCAGGTCGCGCACATGTCCCTTCGAAGCCCGAACCGTGTAGGTCCGCCCGAGGAACTTCTCGATGGTCTTAGCCTTGGCAGGGCTTTCTACGATGATCAGCGGTCGCAATTGCTTTCCTCCCGTGCTGGTCCAGGCCTTGGCGGGGCGCTTGGCGAACGTTCCCGCTGCATTCGGCGCACCGGTAGCATTTCCTGCTCAGCCCACCCTGCAGCATCAGAGTGCCGTCTGTCCAGTGCAGCTTGCCTCAGCATACCCGAAAGGCGCTTCTATGCTCGACCAGACAGCCGCCGGAACAGAGGGGTGGTAGCGGGTCCAAACTCTGCATATGAAGCGAAATTTGCCACGTGACAGCGACAACTTCCTCTGTGTAGAATGGTTGCATGCCGAATGGCTGCTCGCGCAGCTTACGGGGGAACCAGTTTGCGTCGGGACACTCCCGACCGCCGGGTGAATCGCCACGAGGCGACGGGTCATCTGCTCCCTTGGACCCGAACCCAGAGCTAACCTCGGAGGCAACTTCTCAAGGGGGTCTCCTCGTGCACCGTCGGCTGGGGTGGAACCGTGTCTCTGGTGCGGTAATGGGCGGCGCGATGGTCGCCATGCTGCTCCCCGCAGGAATCGGACATGCAGCGTTCGGTCAGGTAGTACTTCGCTACGGCACGTCCGACCATCAAGATGTCAAGGTGCTCCAAGTCAAGCTTCACGACCTCGGCTACCATATAAACGCCGACGGCTACTTTGGCCTCGCTACGCTGGCCGCCGTGAAGGCTTTCCAGAAGGCGCACAGCCTCCCGGTCACGGGTGTGGTGGCCAACCTCACATTCAGGACCTTCGGTGCCCTGTCGCGTGAAGCCTCGCGTGGGTCGGATCCTCGCGGCAGCCTCTACGTGGTCAAGGCCGGCGACACGCTCTCATCGATCGCAACTTCCCAGGGCGTGCCTCTTGGCGCGCTGGAATCGGCCAACCCAGGGCTGGCATCGGCCGTGCTGCAAGTCGGGCAAACCGTCGTCATCCCCAGCGCATCCGCGGTCGCCGCGGACGTGCCTGCTCCCTCCCCCTTTGGGGCGGAGCTCGCGGCACTCGCGCCGAAGTACCTCGGCGTGCGCTACGTGTACGGCGGTGCAGATCCCGCGTACGGCTTCGATTGCTCCGGCCTCGTATGGTACCTCGCCCACGTGCTCGGCACAAACCTGCCGCGCACCGCGAGCGGCCAGTTCGGTGTCGGTACGCCGATCTCCGAGAACGAACTCGAGCCGGGCGATCTCGTCTTCTTCGACACGGAAGGCTATGCAAGCCACGTCGGCATCTACATGGGCAACGACGAATTCATGCAGGCGGAGAACTGGGGCACGGTCACGATGTACACCAGCCTCTCGGACCCCTACTGGGCAGAGCACTACATCGGCGGCCGCCGCATCTACTAGCCGGCGGGGCCGAACGGGATCGGAACTTGGCGCAGGTGGAAGCCGTGGGGCTCAACCTGCGCCTCCTGTTCGTACAACTCGAAGGACGTTCCCTCCCGCCCGGAGGGAGACTCGGCGGCGGCTCAGCCTTCAGGCTTCCTCGCGTGGCAGGGCGAGGCCGCGGCAGAAGCTCCGGCGGTGCCAGGGCGTCAGTCCGTACTGCTCGATGGCGGCCAGATGTGCTGGCGCACCGTAGCCCTTGTTGCTGCTCCAACCATAGACCGGATAGGCGGACGCGATCCGCTCCATCAGGGCGTCGCGCTCCACCTTGGCGATGACGGATGCCGCCGCGACCTCCTGGAACAGCCGATCGCCCTTGTCCCTCGCGATCTGCGGCAGGTCCACCCCGGGCAGCGGAAACGCATCGAGCAGCAGATGGTCCGGCCTCAGGCCGAGTCCAGCCAGCGCCCGGCGCATGGCCAGCGCCGTAGCCGCCACGATGCCCAGGCGGTCGATCTCGCGCGCCTGCGTGTAGCCCACGGCCGACGCCGCCGCGAGCGACCGGATCTTTGGCGCGAGGGTCCTGCGCTGCCGCGGAGTCAAGAGCTTCGAGTCGTCAAGGTCCGCCAGCCGCAGGGGTTCCCGCAATACGACCGCGCCAGCGGCGACCGGCCCGGCAAGGGCACCCCTGCCCACCTCGTCCAGGCCGCAGAGCAGTGCATAGCCCCAAGCCCGCAGCTCCCCGCTGCGCGCGATGGCGCCGGCCAGGCGCTCCCTACTCGGCATCTGGCCACTCCAGTTGCGCCGGCGCGATCCGGCCGGTGCGCAGGTCCTGCAGCACCATGGCGGCTGCGCGCTCAAGATTCAAGGTGCCACCCTTGCCGAAGAGATGTTGGTTGTGGGCCACCGCCTCCAGCGATACCACCTGGTCCACGTCGATGCCGTAGCGTTCTGCCGCCGCCGGCAGCCGGTCGAGCACGGCCATCGCCGCCTCGGTCGGATCGTACTGCCCCTCCGGAACCAGTCCGAGCGCCGCGGCAACCACGCTCGGGCTCCGCGGCAGGATGCCCGGCAGGTCGAGGATGGCGAGGTCGCCGCGCCGGACCCAGGTCTCCGCGCGCGTCACGCCGGCACGGGCGCCCACCGGCGCGACCCGCGCGCCGGCCAGCCGGTTGATCAAGGTGGACTTGCCCACGTTGGGCAGCCCGGCGACAAAGATGCGCAGGGGCGGCCTGCCCATATGGTCCGTAAGCCAGTGCCGCAAGGCGCCAGGGGCTGTCTGGCGCGCATTGACGAAAAAACTGGGCTGCGGCAGCACAGCCTTCCATGCCTCCAGCGCCTCGCGGTCCGCCTGGTCGACATGCGTGAGGACTAGAGCGCCCTCCACCTGGGCGAGCAGGTGGCGCAGGCGCGGCAGACGCGAGGAGAGCGGCGCGCGCGCGTCCGCGACCTCAAGCCAAAGGTCGAGATGGTGCCGCGCGTCGCGCAGCACCATCTCCGCCCGCTGCATATGCATGGGCTGTCCGCCACTCACGCGGCACACCTCCCTTGTCGGCTGATCTTGCGCCGCCCGGCCGAGACCTCTCGGGCGCCTAGTAGGGAATCGGGCCGAAGGACTTGAGCGGCCAGATGACCCAGACGGCCACACCTTGCACCGCAGAGATCTTCACCGGGCCGAAGAAACGGCTGTCCTCGCTGGCCGCCCGATGGTCTCCCAGGACGAACACGTCGCCCTTGGGCACCTTGAACGGCGGCATGTTCCAGTGGTCCTCGGTGCTGACGCCGTGCCAGTGCAGGAACGGTTGCGGCATCTTCTTGCCGTTTACGTAGACCTGGCCGTTCACCATCGAGACGGTCTGGCCACCGGTGGCGATCACCCGCTTGACATAGTCCCCCTGGCCCGCCAGAGGCGGTTGGAAGACGATGATCTGCCCATAGTGCAGCGGGCTGAAGTGCAGCGACAGCTTGTTGACAAGCAGCCGTTCCTGGTTCTGCAGCGTGTTCTGCATCGAAAAGCCATCCACGACGAACGGCTCCACCACGAACGTGCGAATGACGAGCGCAAGCACCACCGCCACAATGACGGTTTCGAGCGTGTCGCGCAGGGCCTTGCGGGGCTGTCCCCCGAACAAATTGCCACCTCCGCACGTGAAAACTGAGGCCGGCGAGGGCACCGAGGGCCCCCGCCGGCAGGCTACCGCCGCTCGCGGATGCGCGCGGCCTTTCCGCTCAGACCACGCAGGTAGTACAGCTTCGCGCGGCGCACGACGCCGTGACGCAGCACCTCGATGCGGTCGATGCGCGGCGAGTGCAGCAGGAAGGTACGCTCGACGCCCACGCCGTAGGTTACCCTGCGCACGGTGAAGGTCTCGCGCAGCCCGCCATGCTTGCGGGCGATCACGACGCCTTCGTACGCCTGAATGCGCTCGCGGGTGCCCTCGACCACCTTGACGTGGACGCGGACAGTGTCGCCCGGCCGGAATTCCGGCACATCGGACCGCAGTTGCTCCTCTTCAATGCGTCGGAGCTCGTCCATGGCTTAATCCTCCTCTCTTGGGGTCTTGGCGGCTTTTGGCCTCAGTCGCTCCGTGCGCATCCTGGCCACCGCAAGGCGGTGATCCTCGATGCGCGCGTGGTGTCCCGAAAGCAGCACGTCCGGCACCCCGATACCCTGGAAGACCGGTGGCCTCGTATACTGGGGGGCCTCGAGAAGGCCCTGGTTGAACGACTCCTCGCGCAGCGACTCAGGATCGATCACCCCTGCCCTGAGGCGGCCTATGGCGTCGACCATGGCCAGAGCGGCTGGTTC
The DNA here is from genome assembly GCA_021793315.1 of Bacillota bacterium. Taxonomy (GTDB): domain Bacteria; phylum Bacillota; class Sulfobacillia; order JAJZYS01; family JAJYTV01; genus JAJZQO01. The sequence goes on from JAJYSZ010000045.1 coordinate 16,035, forward strand.
GCCGCCGCTGAGCACGAAGTCGCCAAGCGACAGCGTGCGGTCGACGAAGTGGCGGACGCGGGCGTCGAAGCCCTCGTAGTGGCCGCAGAGCACGATGAGGTGGTCGTATCCGGCTAGTTCCTGTGCCGTGTCCTGGTCGAATCTTGCCCCATCCGCGCCGAGCAGCACAACTTGGGAAGTCGGCGTGCGCAGGTCGCGGATCGCGCGCAGCACAGGGTCGGGTCTCAGCAGCATCCCGGCGCCGCCGCCGTACGGTTCATCGTCGAGCGACTGGTGCCGCCCGAGCGCGTAGTCGCGGAGCTGAACAGCGCGCACGGCCAGGAGCCCACGCGCCTGTGCCCGACCGAGTACGCTCGTCGCAAGCCCCTGTGCCACGACCTCCGGGAACAGGCCGACGATGTCAACCAGGAGTGTCCGGCCCAAGGACCCCGCCCCCCCGCACCGTGATGCGCCGTGCCTGCGGGTCCACCGCCAGCACCGTGGCACGCACCGCGGGAATGAGGTAGGTCCCCTCGGGACCCTCGGCCACCCAGATGTCCTGCGCCGGCTTCGGCTCGACGGCCTGAAGGCATCCGAGCAAGCGTCCCGTCTCGTCGAAAACGTCGCAGCCGATCAGGTCCTGCACGTAGAAGCGGCCCTCGCCCAAAGCCGGCCGTTCCCTGTCGTCGCCGTACAGCCGGCGACCCACGAGACGTTCGGCCTCGCTGCGGCTCGTGACGCCGCTCAGGGACACGAACGCCCCTGCCTTCCACGGTCTTTCCCTCTCGACGCGCCGCTCCGCCTTCTCGCCCTCGACCTGCAGGCTGCGCCCCGCGAGCGGGATGGACGGATCGTCCATCAGCACTCTGAGTTCGCCGCGCAGGCCCTGGGCAGCGACGATGCGCCCGACTTCCGGCCTCACTTGACCTCGACGACGACCTGGTGGCCTTCCCGCTCGCCCACCGTGCGCATCAGCGTGCGCAGGGACTTGGCGATCCGGCCCCCTCGGCCGACGACGCGGCCGACATCCTCCGGCGCGACGCAGACCACGAAGAGCAGCCTCCTGCCTTCCTCGTGGCGTTCAATGCGCACCGCTTCGGGGCTCCGCACGAGCGATCGCACCAGGAGCATCAGCGCATTCTCCATCAGTCGGTCCCTTCCCCTTGGCTGCCGCCTGCAACGACGCCTGCCCGGCGCAGTAGGTCACGGACGGTCTGAGAGGGCTGTGCGCCGGTCTTCAGCCAGTACGCCGCGCGTTCGGCCTGAATCTCCATCACGGCGGGCTGCTTCTTCGGGTCGTAGTAGCCGATCTCTTCGATGAAACGCCCATCACGCGGCGAGTGGCTGTCGGCCACGACGATCCTGTAGAACGGGTTCTTCTTGGCGCCCATACGGCGCAAACGGATCTTGACGGCCAGTTCGCTCACCTCCTCTCAAGTGGCGGCTGCTGCGGCATCCTGCCGCGCATCCCACGCATCGCCTTCGCCATCCGGCGCATCTCCTCGTACTGGCGCAGCAGTCGGTTCACATCGGCGACGCTCGTGCCCGAGCCCTTCGCGATGCGGCGACGCCGGCTGGCGTCAAGAAGACGCGGGTCTCGGCGCTCGTGGCGCGTCATCGACTGCAGGATGGCAAGGTTCTTGCCGACCTGACTCTCGTCCACATCCGAATCCTTGATCTTGCGCGACACCCCTGGGATCATGCCGATGAGTTCGCGCAACGAGCCCATCTTGCGCACCGACTGGAGCTGCTCCATCAGGTCGTCGAGCGTCACTTCGCCCTTCTTGAGGCGGCCCTGCATCTCGCCGGCCTTCTGCTCCGAGACCTGCTTCTGCACCCGCTCGATGAGGCCCAGGACGTCGCCCATGCCGAGGATGCGCTGCGCCATGCGGTCCGGGTGGAAGGGCTCGAGCTGCTCGGGGCGCTCTCCAATGGAGGCGTACAGAATCGGCTTGCCCGTCGCGGCGCGCACGGAGAGGGCGGCGCCGCCGCGTGCGTCGCCGTCCAGCTTGGCGAGCGCGATGCCGTCGATGCCGATCTCGTCGGCGAACGTCTTTGCGGTCTCCATGGCCGCCTGGCCCGTCATGGCGTCGAGCACGAGCAGCGAGACTTGCGGGCTCACCGCGTCCCTGATGGTACGCAGCTCGGCCATGAGCTCGGGATCCACCTGCTGGCGGCCGGCGGTGTCGATCAGCACGATATCCTGCCCGGCTGCGCGAGCCCGCTCGACGCCTGCCTGCGCCACCTTGGCCGGGTCCTCGGACTCCGGGCGCAGCACGGGCACGTCGATGCGCTGGCCGAGTACCGCGAGCTGCTCGATGGCCGCCGGGCGCTTGAGGTCGCAGGCGACGAGCAGTGGCCAATGCTGTTCCTGCTTCAGGCGCAGCGCGAGCTTGGCGGCCAGCGTCGTCTTTCCAGCCCCCTGCAGGCCCAGCAGCAGCACGACATGCGGTGTGCTGCCACCGAGTCGCATGTGCTGGGTCTGGCCGCCGAGCAGTTCCTGCAGTTCCTCCTGGACGTGGTGCAGCACCGTCTGGCCGGGCGTCAGGCTTTCAAGCACGTCCTGGCCCATGAGGCGCGGCTCGAGCCGCGCGACAAAGTCCCGCGCCACAGCAAAATGCACGTCGGCGTCGAGCAGCGCGATGCGCACCTCGCGCAGCGCCTTCTTGATATCGTCGGGCGTCAGCTTGCCTCGACCGCGCAGGCGGTCGAACGTCTGGCGCAGGTGTTCCTGCAGTTCCTCAAACATCTGCCGCCAGCTCCTTCAGCCGAGTGACCGCAATCCTTTGCACAGCATCGAGATCTCGGCGCCCGACGGCCGCCGAGACTTCCCGCCACATCGACACCTCGCGCTCATGTTGCGCGATGCTATCGATGGCCGCGTCGAGCTGCTCGAGCGTTTTCTCGGCCCGGCGGACCAGCAAAAGCGCGGCGGGCCGACTGCACGAGAGCTCTTCCGCACATTCGGCGAGCGACAGGTCTTCCAGGTAGTGCAGCTGGTACGCCTTGCGCTGCCGCTCACGCAGAGCGGAGCCGTAGAAGTCGTAGAGCAGAGCACGTCGAGCGAGCACATCCAAGAGCTGTCGCTCCCCGTTAAGTCGTAACGTTAACAGAGAGTAATGGACGCGCACGGCAGGCGTCAAGTCGCGCGCACGCAAGGCCTCCTTTGGCCGGCCGCGGTCTGCGCTGGCTGGCTCGCGCCAGCCAGCGCAGCGCGGATATGCGGTCTTTGCCAAGCCGACAGCGACGCGAAATCGATTATAGTGTCGTTACTGACCCTGCTATCCGCCGAACCCAGGAGGTGGCCACCGATGCCCGAGGACCCGCTTTCGCCGGAGGTCGTCGCCGATCGCGTCGTCGGGAGAAGGCGCGGCGGCCTCAGGAGCAAGATTGGCGGCGCCATCGCGGCCCTGCTGGTCGTGCTCGGCAAACTCAAGACGGTCCTGCTGCTGCTGCTCAAGTTCAAGCTTCTCTTCACGGTGCTCTCGGCGCTCCTGTCGATGTTCCTCTATGGCCTCGCCTTCGGCTGGCCCTTCGGCATCGGCTTCGTCGTCATCCTCGCGATCCATGAGTTCGGCCACTACCTGGCCATCCGCCGCGAGGGCTTGCGAGCCGGTCTGCCCGTGTTCATTCCGTTTTTCGGTGCCGCCATCTCTCTGCGCCAGCAGCCCTTGGACGCCTGGCAGGAATTCAAGATCGCCGCCGCCGGTCCGCTGTTCGGAGCGGCGGCGAGCGTCGCCGCGCTCCTCATCGGGACGTCCGCGGCACCGGCAGGCTCGGCGGGGATGTACCTCTCGCTGGCCTACACGGGGTTCTTCCTGCAGCTCTTCAACCTCGTCCCGGTGGCGCCGCTCGACGGCGGTCGCATGGTGGCCGCCATCTCGCCAAAGATCTGGTGGGTCGGGCTGCCTATCCTGATCGCCGCCGCGCTCTTCTTGCGCTCCATCCTGACCGGCGTCATCGCGCTCTTCGTGCTGGTCCAGCTGATCGGCAGATGGCGCAGCCGCAAGGTGGAAACGCAAGCGGGCTACTACGCGGTGCCGGCCCTTGAGCGCGTCGTCGCTGCGGCGACCTGGCTTGGTCTCGTCCTTATCTGCATCGTAGGCATGGGCATGGTCGGCGCGGTCTGAGGCACCCTGACGCAGGGTCCGTGGACGAAGCCCTGCCCATATGGCCTGACAACTTGGCCGCATTTCCTTGCGCCGCCTGGCCCACGTGACCGTATACTACCTTCACCAGAGCAGCGGGAGGTGGAGGCTTGTTCCCGTTCGATCTGTTCCGCCACCCGAAAGGGCTGAAGGAACTCTCCCCCGCCGAGCTGAGGCAGGTGGCGCAGCAGGAGAAAGGCGTCAAGATCGTGGACGTGCGCAGGCCGCACGAATACCAGCAGGGACACATTGCGGGCGCGGTCAGCGCGCCGCTCGGCACCACGGCCAGGTCCATCAGGGACTGGCCGCGCGACACTCCTGTCGCGCTCGTCTGCCTGTCGGGCCACAGAAGTCAGGCGGCGGCGGCGGAGCTGCTGGGCATGGGTTTCACGAACGTCAGCCATCTGGCGGGCGGCATGCTGGCGTGGCACCGCGCGGGTCTGCCGATGAAGCGCTGACCCGCGACCGTGCAGGAACAGGCTGCAGAAAAGAAGGCGGCGCCATGCGGCGCCGCCTTCTTTGGTCTGCTTTTGGGCGCTTACCTGCTCGCAGCGGGTCGCAAAACCGAGTGCCCGTGGCACAGAGAGCCCCCAGCCCCGGTCTTCGGGGGTCGGCGCGCGCGCATGCAGGTGTCAGGGCGCCTGACCGGCCGCGCCGCCAAAGGCTGGCGCCATGCCCTCGACATACGCCGCCGGATCGAACGTGACCAGGTCCTCGAGCCCTTCGCCCAGCCCCACGAGCTTCACCGGCAGGTCGAGGGCCTTGCGCACAGCCAGCAGCGCGCCGCCCTTGGCCGCGCCGTCGAGCTTGGTCACGCAGATGCCGGTCAGCGGCACCGCCCCCAGGAAGCCTTGGGCCTGTGCCAGGGCATTCTGCCCCGTGGCGCCGTCCACCACCAGCAGCACCTCGTGGGGTGCGTCCTCCTGCGCGCGCGCGGCCGCGCGGCCGATCTTGCCGAGCTCGTCGAGCAGGCCCTGACGGTTGTGGAGCCTCCCCGCCGTGTCCACGATGACAAGGTCCGCACGGTGGGCTCCGGCCTGCTCGATCGCCTGGAAGGCGACCGATGCCGGGTCCTGCCGCTCCCGGCCGGAGACGAGGTCGGCACCGGCCCGCTCGGCCCATACCGCGAGCTGTTCCGTCGCCGCCGCCCTGTAGGTGTCCGCCGCGGCGAGCACCACCTTGCGCCCCTGGCTCTTGCCATAGAGTGCCGCAAGCTTGCCGGCGGTCGTCGTCTTGCCCGCACCGTTGATGCCCACGAGCAGCCAGACTGTCGGTCCCTGCGCGGCGAAACGGAGGCCCGTCGCCGGTCCCGCGAGGCGGGTCAGCTCCTCGCGGAAGGCCGACGGTATGTCCTCGATCGGACGGCGCGAAAGTGCGGCGCGCACCTCCCGCGCGATCGCTACGCCACAGTCCGCGGTGATCAGCGCTTCCTCCACCGCGTCGAGCATCTCCTCGCGCGACGCACCTTGGCCGCCGAGGTCCTCCAGCCGTGCCTTGAGGGCCTGGCGCGTTCGCTCAAGCCCCTTGCGCCACCTGTCCCAGATCGCCACCCTGGCCGTCCTCCCCTAGCTGGACACCTGCGAGGCGCGTGACGCCTCGCTCCTGCATCGTCGTGCCGATCAGCTGGTCGGCAGCCTCCATGGTCGGCCGCTGGTGCGTGACCACCACGAGCTGGCGCCCTTGCTGACGGCGTAGGAACTGCGCGAAGCGCTCCACGTTGCGCTCGTCCAGGCTGGCCTCGATCTCGTCCAGGAGATAGAAGGGCGGCGTGCGCAGGGCCGAAAGGGCAAACAGGAAGCAGATCGCCGAGAGTGCTCGCTCGCCGCCCGAGAGCCATTTCAGCCTGACGGCTTCCTTGCCGGGCAGCTGCACCTCGAGGTCGATGCCGTTCGCCACCGGTATGAGTCCCGCCAGGGCTCCCTGGCCGAACAGTTCCCCCGCAAGCTCCCCGAAGCGGCGCCCGACTACATCGAGCGCCCGCGCGAGACGTTCCTGGACGGCGCGATCCGCGGTCGCGAGGACCTCGACGAGGGCCGCCTTGGCCCCCTGCAGGTCGGCCAGCCGCTCCTCGAGCTCCGTGCGGCGCCGCATCGCCTCCCCGAGGCGCGCTGGCGCCTCGGGCGACGCGCCGCCGAGCTCCTGCAGGCGATGGCGCGCCTGCTGCAATTCTTCCTCCGCACCGGCAGACAGGGTGGGAACCTTGCGGCTGAGCGCAGCCTCGCCATGCGCCGCGAGCAGTTGGCGCTCGGCCGCCTGCCGCTCCAGAGCCAGGCGTTCGACCTCTTCGCGCAGGCCGGCAATCGCTTCCGCCGCACCAGCCGCGCGCGCCGTCGCCGTGCGCAGGAAGCGCTCCAGCAGTCGCTCGAACGCCCGCAGGTCGCCTTCGAGTTTCTGTGCGTCCCGCCTGGACCGGGTGATGGCCTCGCGCCAGCGCCCTGCAGCCTCCCGGCGCGCCCGGCTCTCGGCGGCGTCATCCCGGGCTGCGGCGAGGCGACGGCCGCTCTCCTCAATCTCCCCCTGGCCCGCCTCCGCTTCGTGTCGCAGCCGCTCGAGTTCGCCCTGGAGCCGCCCGAGTTCCTCGCGCGCCAAGGCTTCGTCCAGCGCCACGGCCTGCAGCCGCTCGGCATCGGCCGATGGCGCCAGAGCATCAAGGCGTGCAAGCTCCCGGCGCAGATGCTCATGTTCCGCCTGGGCGGCTTCGAGCTCGCGCCCGAGGCGCTCGCTCTCCTGCCGGGCCGCGCGCGCCCGCGCCGCAAGGCCTTCGAGTTCCATCTGCGCGTCGTCGCGGGCCCGTGCCGCCTTGCGCTCCTGCGCAATCGCCTGCCCGAGCGCCGCAGTCGCCTGCTCTTCCAGGTGCTTGGCGGCCCTGGCCGCGCTCTCGGCCATCTGCAGCACCTCGTCCGACGGAGCCCGCGGCAGGCGCTGCACAGCCTGCCCGCCTGTGAGGGCACCGCCCACCTGGACCACCTGGCCATCCAGGGTGACCACCCGGTAGCGTCGTCCTGTGGCCGCCGCCACGGCCTGCGCCGCCGGCAGGTCCGCCGCGACGAGCGTCCGGCCAAGCCTCAGGCGCACCGCGGGCGCCACCTGCTCGGGATAGGTGCAGAGATCGGCCAGCACGCCTATGCACGGTTCACGCTTCGGCACCTGCACAGAATCTCCGGGCGTGAGCGCATCGAGTGGGAGGAATGTGCCCCGCCCCGCCCCGCTGTCCCGCAGCAGGGCGATGGCAGCGCGCGCCGACTGCTCGTCGGCGGCCACCACATCGCTCGCCTGGCCCCCGAGTGCCGTGGCGAGGGCCAGCGCCAGCCGTTCCTCGCGTGGCGCGACGAGGCTGCCAAGCGTACCAACGATGCCCTTCAGACGGCCTGCGGCCGCCGCGGCCAGCACGGCCCGCACGGCGGCCGGGGCGTGCCGTTCCGCGTCGCGCTTCGCGTCGCGGAGCAGGGCCAGTCTGTGCTCCGCCTCGTCACGCGCGGCACGCGCCGCTTCCTCGGATTGCCTAAGCTCCTGGAGGCTGAGGCGCGCCTGCCGGATGTCCTGCTCCGTCAGGGCCAGGATCTCCGCCTGCGCAGCCGCCTTTTGCTCGGAGGCCGCCGCCGCTGCCGAAGACGCTTTGTTCTCGACCGCAAGGCGCGCGGCCTCGCCCGTGCCGGACGCCAAGGCGGCCTCCACCTGCGGCCTTTGGGCCGCGGCCCGCAAGGCTTCCCGCCCAGCCGCACCGAGCTGCCGCAAGAGCTCCTCGGCGCCGCCCAGACGCAAGCTGGCGGCGGCAGCCTGGCTTTGCGCGTCGGCCGTCTCGCGCTCGCGCCGAGCCTGGGCTTCCAGCAGTGCCTCATGGCGTTGCAATGCGCTGCGCTCACGTTCCCCGGCAGCCGCCGCCTGGGCCGAGAAGGCTTCGAGGCGCCCCCCCACCGACGCGGAAAGGCGGTCGAGATGGCCGAGGCGCGCCGTAAGCCGCGACGCAAGCGCCGTCACGTCCGCCATGGCTGTCTCGCCAGCCTTGGTGGCGGCGGCGCTTCCGCCCTCCTCGGCCTTGTGAGCCTCAAGGCGCGCCAGAGCCCTGGTGCGCGCCTGGGTCAGGCGATCGATGCGCCGGCGGCCGAGCGCGATCTCCAGCTCGGCGATGCGCCCGCGCAACCTTTCGGCGGCCTCCGCCCGTTCCGCGTCGAGCGCCAGTTCCGGGAGCTGCGCCTCCACCTCCGCAAGATGCGCGCGTTCAAGGTCCGCTTCATGATCAGCCCTCGCCAACTCCAGCACGGCCTCGCGCCGGCGCTCGCGGTACACCGAGGCCCCTGCGGCGTCCTCAAGCAGGCGGCGGCGCTGGGCAGGCTCCTGGTTCACGACCTCCTCGACGCGCCCCTGACCGATCCAGGCATAGCCTTCCGCCAGACCAAGGTGCGCCACCAGCCGCTCGATGTCGCGCGCGCGGCAGGAGACGCCCTGCAGGCGATACTCCGTCTCGCCGCCCCGGTAGACGCGGCGAACGATCTCCACCTCGCTCTGGTCGAGCGGCAGCTGGCGGTCTGCGTTGTCGAAGGTGAGGCGCACCTCGCACATGTTGGCGGCGCGGCGCTGCGCGGAGCCTGCGAAGAGCACCTCTTCGCGGTTCTCCAGCCGCTGGTCGCTGGAACGTCCGGACGAAAGAGCCCAGCGCACCGCCTCGGTGAGGCTGGACTTGCCCGTTCCGTTCGGCCCGACGACGGCCGTAAACGACGGGGTAAGTTGCACCGTCGTGGTTTCGGCAAATGACTTGAATCCCGAGAGATAAATCTCTTTGAGGTACAGGGCGAGTGAAATCCTTTCTGGCCTGCCGTGCAGACGCCTGCGGGCAGCCCGTCAAATCCTGCGCCATAGAGGGCAGTGCCGTCCTAGCTTCGCTCAGGTGCCCAGGCCTTCCTGCCAGTGCGCCCTAGTGGCTTGCGACGGCCTTCTCCCTGCGAAAGATGAGATAGGCGATAGCGAAGAGCGCTGTCGCGCCGACGCCGATCGCCAGCGGCAGCAACTGCCTTGGCGCAAGCGGTGCCGTCGCGACGATGGCCAGGAGGAGCAGCAGTTCGGCCCGGCCGATCCACGGATGGAAGGCCAACTTGAGGCGCAGGTGGTTCGGCCGGTGCTCCTTGAGCCATTTGCGGTAGTAGATCTGGGTTCCCACGATCAGCATCCAGACGAAGATCGATTGAAAGCCGGTGGCCGTCACAAGGTAGAGGAACGCAGTCTTCGGCAGGAAGTACGTGAGCAGCGTGACGATCAGCAGCAGGCCGCCCGTCACGGCGTTGGCCCCCCGCGGAATGCCATGCGGCATGCGCTCGAGGAGGTGCGGCGCATCGCCAGCCCGGGCGAGTCCCGCCAGAACGCGGTCGGTAGCGAACATGCCGGCATTCATGGCGGAGAGCACCGCGAGCAGGATGACGCCGTTGAACACGTCCACGGCCCAGGGCACGCCCAAGTGGTGGAGCGCGGCGAGGAACGGGCTCTTGCCGGTGGTCGGTACGGCCTGCCAGCCCACCATCGCGGTGATCGCCAGGATCGACCCGATGTAGAGCAGGTAGACGACGATCGACGCGTAGCGCACGGCGTGGCCAATGGTGCGCTCCGGATTGCGCACATCCGCCGCGGCCAGGCCGAGCACGCCTGTGCCGGACATCGAGAACATCACGACGATCATCGCCGCGCCGATGCCCTTGATGCCGTGCGGGAAGAAGCCACCGTGCCCGCTCCAACTCGTGAGCCCGTGCCCAAGGGGCGCCGGCCACGCGAAAAACACGGCGGAGGCCGCGACGAGGATGAATAACCCGATCGCGACGACCTTGATCACCGACATGCCGGACTCGACTTCGCCGAAGCCCTTGACCGTCAGGAAGTTGATGCCCGAGATCGTCAGCGCGAATGCCGACGAGAGGATCCAGGTCGGCAGGTGGGGCAGCCAGAGGGTCGCGAAGGTGGCGGCGGCGGTCGCCTCGGCTGCCAGGTTCAGCACGCTCGAGAACCAGAAGATCCAGCCGCCGACGAACGTGAAGCCCGGCCCGAGCGCTCTCCGGCTGTAGACGAGGAAGGACCCCTGACGGGGATCGGCCGCCGACATCTCGGCGAGTGCCGTCATCTCGATCGCCATGGCCGTGGCGCCGATGAAATACGCGATGACGAGCCCGGGACCGGCATCGTGGATCGCCTGGCCGCTCGCCAGGAAGAGCCCGGAGCCGATGATGCCGCCGACGGTCATGAGCGTCAACTGCGTGGTACGCAGGTCCTTGGCGTGGGTCTCCTCGCCTGCGTAGCGCCGCGACAGGTGGGACTGGTTCGCGAACTTGCGTGTGAATATGCCCATGTCTTTCATTTTCCCGCCGTTCGGACCGCTCATGCAGGACAACCCGGCTTAGCCCGCTACGCGGCCAAGGCGTACACTGGACACGCAGGTGCATCCTGCGCCTCAGCTCTTCTCAGGGAGGTGGCGACCGGCGGACCGCCGCCGGCAGCACATGGCAGGACCAAGAGAGGTTCAGGCACCGACGGGAAACCAGTTGCGTTGCAAGGGCTGGCCGCAGGAAGCGGCGATGCGCATGCTGATGAACAACCTGGATCGCCGGGTGGGCGAGAAGCCGGACGAGCTGATCG
>JAJYSZ010000153.1 GCA_021793315.1 Bacillota bacterium
TTGTCCCAATCCGCTCTGTTCTAGGGGAACCTGGACCGAGAGCGACCACCGCATCGCCGCCAAGGGATTCTTGCTCACGACGAGGGCAGCGAAGTGGGCAACGAGGAAGGCGGCGACCGCGGCGTCGAGGAGGTCGTGGTGGGAGATGTTGCCCAGCAACGAGCCGCGGACTTCGCTTTCGAGCTGGTCGGCGGGGAGCCGCTCGGATGGGCAGGTGGTGGTGAAGCGTTGGCGGGTGATGTAGGTGACCGTCTCGAAACCCCGGTGAGTATGCCACGGGGTGCCCTTGGGCTCACCAGGCGCGTAATCCACCTCGCCCATCTGGTCCATGTGCACGAACGGGTCGATCGCCGCCACCGTCACCCCGGCGAAGGCCCGGTAGACCGGGAAGCCTTCCCCTTCCACCCCAGACGGGGCGGTCGTCACAGACACGACCGACCGTTCGACAGCGCCCGCTCCAGAAGTTGGTCACCCTAGGGAATTTCGGTGATCGAGTCTGGGGACTTTACTTTGATCCTCAACACGGAAGCACCAGGGGATCGTCGACCGTTAGCGCCGGCACGACCTGCCCCTACCCGAAGACATCGGTCGCCTGGTCATCTCTGCGCTCACCAGCAGAGCGAGATCGCGCTGGCGAAGCCCGAGCCGAGCTTCTCTTGGATGGCGATATGGAACAAGCCGACCTGTTCGAGCATGCGAGCCCAGCGCAGCGGACCGACATCGGTGGCACCCATCCCACCCTCCTCTGCCAGAGCGGCCGCGGTTGCCACCCATCATCGATGGTGACGCAAACATGAGCAGGCCGTGCATCTCGTTGAACGGCTGCGGCTGGTAGCGCAACACCCAGTCGATCGCGTTATTGAGCACCCCCGGCATCGAGGCGTTGTACTCCGGGGAGCAGATGACGAAGGCATCTGCGGCGATGAGCCGGCGTTGTAGTTCGAGTGGTCCTGGCGGCAGCCCGTCAGCTTGTTGGATGTCCTAGTTGAACGACGGTGCATCGAACTCGGCCATCGTCGTGACGTCGACCTCGCCGCCGTTGACCTCGAGCGTGCAGGCAGCAAGCGCGGCGAGGGAGGTGTTCAGCGATCCGCGACAAAGAACGCCCACTACCATCGCTGGTAAGACTGGACCAGTCGCCGCTCTTGTCAGGCATTGATCTCTCCGTTCAGAACGTCGCGGCGCCGGGCGACGAAATTGAACTGCTGGTTCAGGGCCTTCGCCGTTCGCCCCGTCTGCAAAAATAGTTTAAGGTCACCTCCGGCTGAGTGGCCCCCGAGCTGCGGTTTGTGGGGTTCGAGCGTCCCCGACCGTACCCGATGTGGTGGTGGGACTTCATCGATCGTGCAACCCGTATCCACGGAGGTCTGAGTCTGCGGCGACCATCTAGAGGGGGCGAATTGCCTCGACGTCCAATTCGACGGCCACATCTTTTCCGACCAAAAGGTGGCCGTCCTCCTTGAGTAGCTCAAACGTGAGTCCGAAGTCGCTTCGCGTCAGGTAGCCGGTCGCGCTGAAGGAAAGTCGGAGATTGCCGTACGGGTCCGTTACCGCTCCTCCAAAAGATGCCGTCAACTCCAACGGACGGGTGACGCCATGGAAGGTGAGGTCTCCCGTCACGATCCATACTCCTGCCGGCATGGCGGACACGCCAGTGCTTCGATACGTCATGGTTGGATACTTGGCAACGTCGAGATAGTGCTCCGAGCGGAGATCGTCATCACGAATCGGAACCCTGGTGGTGATCGAAGCCGTCTCCACATCAACACCCACCATAGAGGCCAACGGGTCCTCGGCAATCGTTATGGTGCCGCTCACAGTTTCGAAGTAGCCGCGAACATGTCCAACCACCAGGTGTTGGGTCCTAAAACACACGAAGGTGTGCGCAGGGTCGATCTCGTAGATGCCTACTGGCGGAACGAGTGCGTGATTCAGAAGCCTGCTGTGATCAGTAGCGCTCTCGGACATCGAATCTCCTCACTATATGGCTTCATCCGGTGGACGCACTCGGACCCTGGAAGACATTACGCAGCCTACAGTTTACCACCCATTCCCAGCGAACAACTCCCCACCCGCCGCGACTTCGATCCACGCCTCGCGAGATGACGGCTACGACCAGATGTACTCCTCGGCGATGGCACCGTCACGCCATTTAGCTACCGTTACCATGCGGGCATCGTTTGCGAAATCCCCGATGACGCACGTCCAATCTCCGGACCCAAACTTGATCGGGTGGGAGGTGATCTGGGGTGGTGTACCGCCCCCATTTTCCTGGCAACCCAACCATCCCATCGGCCAGCTCGGCGCTGCCGAGGAGATGGCCGCCGCCGTATTCTGGCCGTGCAGCCCGGGCCCAGCCTCGTCCTCGCCCTGCCCTTGGACGGCGGCTGCACCGCCCGCTGCGCGCCAAGCGAACGACCGAAAGGAGACCGCCGTGCGAGGAGGAGTACTGCACGCCCCACGCGACATCCGGGTCGAGGACCGCCCGGACCCGAAGATCGAGAGGCCACGGACGCTGTCGTCCGGCTGGCCACCACCTGCGTGCGGCTCGGACCTGTGGCCCTACCGCGGCATCGAAGCGATCGACGCTTCTGTCCCAATGGGACATGAGCACGTCGGCGTGGTCGAGAAAGTCGGTGCCGACGTGACCACCATCAGGCCCGGTCAGTTCGTGGTCGGGTCATTTTTCGCCTCGGACAACATCCGCAGATCTGCCGTGCTGGGTACCAGTCCCGATGCGTGCACGCCGAGCTGATAGGTGCCAGTGGGATCCAAGCCGAATATGCTCGCGTCCCACTGGCCGACGGCACCCTCGTCGAAACCCCACAAGTTCCGAACGACGACTTCGTGCCCAGTCTACTCGCAGCCTCCGATGTGCTGGGCACCAGCTGGTTCGCTGCCGACGCCGCCGAAGCCGGACCCGGCAAAATCGTCGCGGTGGTCGGTGATGGGGCGGTCGGGTTGCTCGGCGTGCTCGCCGCCACGCAACTCGGCGCGCACTCGGTCATCGAGGCTGTCGGCAGGCAGGGGTCGATGATGCAGGCCATCCGCGCCACCCACCCGGGCGTGCACGTCGGCTACGTCGGCGTCTCCCACAACGTCCAACTCCCGGGCGAGGAGCTGTTCTTCTCCGGCGTGCACCTGCACGGCGGTCCCGCACCGGTGCGCCGGTTCCTGCCCGACCTGATCGACCGTGTCCTGCGTAGGCAGATCGATCCGAGCAAAATCTTCGACCTGCAGCTACTGCTCGAGTAGGCCGCCGAGGGCTACTGGGCACAGACGAACGTCGAGCCATCAAGACCCTCCTGCACGTCTGATCCGCCCCAACAAAAGGAGCACTCCAATGCACCAACTCACCGACATCCGGCCGACCGGCAAGTGGCCGGCGCAGAACTTCACCGGCGACGTCTACGTCACCCCCATCCCCACCGACACCGAGCCGTCGCGGCTGAATGTCGCCCTGGTGTGGTTCACCCCGGCGCGCACACCAACTGGCACTCCCACGCGGTTGGCCAGACCCTGCATGTCATCGAGTGGATCGGACTGGTCGGCACCCGCGATGCTGCAGAACTGCGCATCCGCACCGGACAGACCATCGTCTGCCCGCCAGGCGAGGAACACTGGCATGGCGCCACCGCCGACACCTTCATGAGCCATCTGGCAATGCTCGAGGCCCTCCACGACGGCGAAGACCCCACCACCTGGCTCGAACCGGTCAGCGGCGCCAACTACCAGACCGCCAACTAGGCGTGACCCCAGCGGAGGAGACGACGGCGATGGCTTCGAGCGGACAACGGCTCACCAGCAAGATCGCGCTCGTCGCGGGGCGTGCTCAACGGAGAGCGCGCCGGTGACCTCCATGACGTTGGCGATGTACTCCAACCGGTCCTTGCGCACTCAGCCGTTATCCTCCCCAACAGGGCGGCCGCGCTGGCCACCATCACCCTATGGCTTGTGACCGCCGCCCTATGGGGGGCGTTCGTCGCCTCGAACGTCTTGGAGCGCTCGCCGAGCGTGCAGGCTTGGAAGCGTTCGCCATGGTATCGAAGATGGCGTCGCCGATCAGGGCGTCCAGGCCACTGATCCTTTGGCGGCCCAGGGTGGCGTCGCCCATCAAAGTAGGGGCTCGGCGTCAGGCAACTCGTCGGGCTTTCACAACCTGAGCGGCATGGCCTCATCCGATCACAGCTGCGCGACCCTCTGATGGCCATCGATGCGCATGTTAGTGGCCGGCGCGACCGGGATCAGCTGCACGATCATCGGCCTCGTGGTGCCACCTCATGTCTCGTCCTTCCGGTACCTGCGTCGCCACACTTTAGCGTGGGCACCGGGAAGAACAACCAAGTCACCGATCAGCACGGGCGAAAGGTTCGCATTGTGTAAGGCTGGGTGCTCTGGTCAGATCACATATCGAAGTCTGGAATTGCTCTTGTGCCATAATCGGCCCTTCGGATATTTACGGGGTCTAGCCATTTAGCCGGTATCCAATTTTTGACTAGAGCAAAGATATAAAAGACAGGGACGCTTGTATCTTTGAATTGTGAAAAACGAAAAATATAGCGTCCCCGTCCTAACCGATCCTAGCGATATTTGCAATGGATTGGTAGGTCTCAAAGACATAAGAACCCTGTTTTATAGACGACCAGGTCCGATTGCTGAGATTGCCATTGAACAGACGTTTGGTGAGCTGAGTTGCAAAAGCTGCGGTTCACGGGCATATGTCAAAGACCGCCCCTGGGTGTCTTATGTCGATCTCCCTTTTGGCGGCACACCTACGAGACTTCTGTGGAAAAAACATCGCATGGTCTGTCGTAATGATGACTGTGAAACAAAGACCTGGACCATGGGGGATCACCGGATTTCAGCCCTAGGTTGTTTTCTCACCACCAGGGCAGGCAAGTGGGTTACCAAACAA
>JAJYSZ010000154.1 GCA_021793315.1 Bacillota bacterium
CAGCCTCGGCCCCGGGGCGATGGTGGTGGGTCGGCCGGGCATGCCGAGCCCGAGCTGGCTTGCCGGCCTGCCGTTCGGTCCGGACCAGTTCTTCATCGGCAGCGCCTCCGGCGCCCTCGGCATCGACGACCTACCGCAGCTGCTCGAGGCCCTGCTCGTGGAGTTGCCGCCCCACGTCAGGCGCATCTACCACTACGACGCCAGCTGGCTGGGCCCGGTGGGGCGCGCTTATCTGGGACAAGGATTCCAGGATTTCGTGCACCGCTACAGCATGCAAAGGCGCCTGCCGGCGGCGAACGTCCCGCAGCAGCGCTTGACGCTGCTGCCTTTCGCGCCTGAGCTGGAGAGCCTGTTCGCCGAGACCTACAGGCGATGCCTAGCCGACTGTCGCTCGCCCATGTCTCTGGAGGACCTCGCGGACCCCGGTGCGGCCCTCGCCTTCCAGGTCGCCCAGGACCACGGGCCGGACGGCCGGCGCTGGTATCTCGGGCTGCTGCCCGATGGCGCACCCGCCGGCATGGCGCTCCTGGACCGCTACGGACCTGCGCCGAGCGACTGGGTGGTGAGCTTCCTCGGCACTGCGGCGGATGTGCGCGGCCAGGGCTACGGGCGCGAGCTCCTGCTGCGCGCCGCGGCGCAGGCGACCCGGGCCGGCGCGCGCAGGCTCCACCTCGCGGTCTGCCAGACGAACGAGCCCGCGCTGGGGCTTTACCGCAGCGCGGGCTTCCGCACGGAGGAGACGTATCGGGTCTTCAGGCTTGCGCGCTAGCGCTCAGACGTGCTGGCGCTCGATGTAGCCGATCAGACTGGCGATGCATGTCAGGACGCCGACGACAACGAAGTCGGTGGCCGCAGCGGAGGGGTGGATGAACGGCAGCCCGACCAGCACGAGGCCAAACAGGCCCGAGGCGACGAACGGCCAGCGGTCCGGCACAAGATTGGCCACGATGCCTGCGAGCACGACGAGAAAGCCGAGCACCACCGAGCTTTCGACGACAAACCGCCCGTGGATGTGCAGCGCGTAACTCGAAGAGAGTTGCCATACGCCGAGGATGAGGACGAGCCAGCGCCAAAGCCGCATCGCCTTTGCCCCCTTCCCTGTGGGTATGTCCGATGAGCCTACCCGGGCCGGACCAGCAGGCGTCGCGCGGTCTCGAGCGGGACCGCCAGCTTCTGGTTCCCCACGTGGCAGGTGAGCCCGGCGGGCGTGTTCTGCAGCACCCGAAGCTCCGTGCCTGGCGTGAGGCCCTGTTGCTCCAGATCCTTCAGGAACTCGCCGAGGCCCTCGACCTGCTCGAAGATGCGGTCGACGACCACCCTTGTGCCGGACGGCGTCTCCGCAAGGGTGTGCATGGGCGTTTTGTCCGAGTCGGCGAGGCCGGGGATCGGGTTGCCGTGCGGACAGGTGGTGGGTCGGCCGAGGCTTTGCCAGAGCCGCTCCTCGATCAGCGGTGTGAGGGCATGTTCAAGGTGATGGGCCTCACGGTGGCATTCTGCCCAGTCCAGGCCGAGCACGTCATAGGCCCAGCGCTCGGCCAGGCGGTGCCGACGCACAACCTTCTCCGCTTCGGCGAGTCCCTTCGCGGTCAGCCTGAGGGCCTTCTGGCCGTCGTCCTCGACGAGGCCGTCGCGTTTCAACCGGCGCATGGCCTGCGTGACGCTCGGCGGCGACACGCCGAGGTATTCCGCGACGCGCGCGCTGAAGGGGTTCTGCGTCTCTACGGAGAGTACGTAGATCGCTTCCAGGTAATGCTCCACATTGCTGGTTGCCACCGCAGATCACGTTCCCTTCGCCAGCCAAGGCGGTGCCCCAGGGACTCGCCGGAAAAAAGTGCAAGCGGTCGGGCAGGATTTCTGCCCGACCGCTCGCATTCTCCTGCTGCCAGCGGTCCCGATTCGCGTTGGACGGACGCACGAACCGGCGTCACTTGCCCAGGAAGCCCCGCACGAAGAAGCCGACGTTCGCGGGCCGCTCCGCAAGGCGTCGCATGAAGTAGGCATACCAGTCGGTGCCGTACGGGACGTAGCAGCGCACGCGGTAGCCCGCGGCCGCCAGTTCGCGCTGGCGGGTGGAGCGGATGCCATAGAGCATCTGGAACTCGAAGCGGTCGCGAGGGAGGTTGCGCTCCTTGACCCATGCCTCGACCTTCTGGATGATCGCCTCGTCGTGGGTGGCGATGGCCACATAGTGTCCGCGCCTGAAGCAGGTGTCGACGAGCTCGAGATAGTTGCGGTCGACGTCGCCCTTCTGGGGGAAGGCGACGCTCTCAGGCTCCAGGTAGGCTCCCTTGACGAGGCGGACGGTGATGCCTTCCGCGATCAGCCGGTCCAGGTCGTTCTTGGTGCGGTAGAGGTACGACTGCAGCACCGTGCCGATCCGCTCGTAGTCCCGGCGCAAGGCGAAGAGGACGTCGAGCGTGGCGTCGACGTGCTGCGAGTCCTCCATGTCGATGCGGATGAAGTTCTGGCTCTCCCTGGCGGCGGCCACGATGCGGCGCATGTTGCCGAGGCATTCCTCGCGTCCGACGTCGAGCCCCATCTGCGTAAGCTTGATCGAGACATTGGCCTCCACCTTGGCGTCCGCGATGGCGCGCAGGACGTCGATGTAGGCGTTGGCCTGCACCTCGGCTTCCTTGGCGTTCGTCACGCTCTCGCCGAGGTGGTCGAGGGTGGCCACGATGCCCTGGCCGTTGAGCTGCCTGATCGTGGCGATGGCGTCGTCGAGGGTCACGCCGGCGAAGAAGCGCCGTGCCCCGAGGGTCTTGTCGTGCTTGTGCACGAAGCGGGACACCGCAGGAGAACCCGCGAGGCGAAGAATCAATTGACGCAAGAATTGCGCACTGTCCAATGTACGTCGCCCTTTCCGCAGCACCGGTAAACGCTTGAGTCCGGCGAACATCATAGCACCGGGCGGGGGGCGCGGCCATGCCTATTGGTGTGGTGGCGGCGCATTCGGACAATCGGCGCCGAGGGGTCCGCCTGAGGGCGATTTGCCACTCGGCCGTCCAGAACTTCTCTGCATGGAACCCTAAGACGCAGGGCGCGCATCCTGCGGCGGCCGCGGTTCCGCCAAGAGAGAAAGACCCGCGGCAGATTTGTGCGACGCACTTGGACAAACGGACCAAGCAAGCTTAGCCATTAGACCGGTTTAAGGATCGTCCGGGAGGCCGAGGGATCCCCTGAACGGACCAGGTATGATGTCCGCCGGGGAAGAAAATTATCCCAGACATGAAGTATCCAGCCTGGAAGGTGGGGCCTGCTGCATGGGATTTGCCACACGCCAGGGCTGTGGGCGCACGCCGCCGTGCGGAGAGACAGCCGTGGCAGGGGAGCGGTCGACAAGAGAGTGGGTGATGGGGCCGCAGACGCTCGCCGCGATCGGTGCCCGCGTGCGCCGATTGCGGCTGGAGAGGGGTTGGACGCAGGAGGAGATCGGTCACCCCTTCTCCAAGGCCTATGTCAGCCAGATCGAGAAGGGGCGCGTTGCGCCGTCCCTCGCACTGCTCTCGGTGATCGCAGCCCGGCTCGGCACGTCGATCGAGCGGCTGGCGCCCGAGATCGATGGCGGCCACCGGCCTGAGGACGTGACGCACCTTTGGGAAGCTGCCGGACGACTGGGCCGCCACGGCGAGCACGAGAGCGAGGTTAAGATGCTAGAACAGGCGAGTCGCCTGGCCGCGGCCTCTGGCGCGCCCGCGCTGCACGGGCAGTCCCTTCTGCGCTACGCGGATGCGTTGCGCCGGGCCGGGCAGCTTGAGGCCGCGCTCGTGGCGACGACCGACGCCTTCGAGGTGTACGGGCGCGAAGGACCGTCGCGGACCCTCGGGCAGTGCTACGTGACGGCCGCCATGGCCTACAGGGACCGCGGAGACCTTGAGCGGGCCCGCAGCTGCCTTGAGCAGGCGCTTCGACATCTGCCCCAGCGTGACGTGGACCATAGCCGCGCCTTGATCGCACTCGGCCGCCTGCTGCTTCGCTGCGGCATGGTGGAGGAGGCAGGCGAGCGCGCGGCGACGGCGGCAGACCTCAGCCGCGAGCGCGGGGACGGGCGTGAGGAGGCGGCCGCGCGCATGCTTGGCGTCGAGGTCCGGCTCGAGCTGCACCGGCCGCACGAAGCCCGTCGGGAACTCGAGGCCGCCCGCAGCGTCGTGGAGGGCGTCGGGGACGCGGCGCTCGTGCGATCGCTCCCGGCCTTTCAGGCGCTCGTCGACTTCGAGGCCGGCACGGGCGATGAGGAGGAAGTGGAGAGGTGCCTGCAGGCGGTGCGGGTCGCCGGCGACGACGCCACCTCGGTGCTGCTGGCAAGGGCCCTTGTCGAAAATCTCCTCAAGGGGAACGAGGCCGAGGCGGCTCTGCGGATCGCGGAGATCGGAATCGAACATGCCCTGCGCGACAGGGACTGGGAACGTACCGCGGGGCTTACCGCACGCCAGGCGCTTGCCCTGGCCATCGCCGGACGGGAGGAGCAAGCGGCGGCAGCCCTGGTGCGCTCCCGGGAAGCCTATGTGGTCATGCACCGGCCGGCCGCCATCGAAGCCACGCTGCAGGAGATCGCCGAGCGGCTGCCGGACGTCCCGCCGGTGCTGCACGCGCTCGTAAAGACACCACCAGTGCTCTGAGGGACAGGCGAGCGTTCGCGGCCGCGAACGCCTGGCGCCTGCAAGACAAAGGCCGCTCCCCCACCGGGCGTCCAACGGGTCTGCGACCGGGTCCGGGTCAGGGAGCAAAACCAGCACCGCCGCCGGCGGTGCTGGTTTTGCTTGCGGCCCTGCTGTCAGAGGGAGACGCTCAGGAGCCTGCATCCTTCAGAGTGAAACGCCAGGCACAGGCGTAGTCGCGGGGAATGTCGTCGGGCGGGCAGGCGATGACTTCCGTCTTGATGCGGGG
>JAJYSZ010000046.1 GCA_021793315.1 Bacillota bacterium
TGCACATGCAGCGATGTATAGCACCTCTTGCCGCAGCTGCCAACAGCGAGCCCGCAGAAACTGCCTGGGCATCCCTCACGCTCGTCTCATGGTGGTCCCTTACGCTGGTGCTCAATCCTGAGTGTCCAAGGAGGAATGAGACGTTGTCCGTCCGCGCCGCGCACCTGGGCGCCCTCGCCCTTGTCCTCGCTTCAGGAGCGGTCCTGCTGCTCCATGGCGCTTCCGCCAAGACCGTGCCCGGAGTGGCGCTCCCCGCCGCGACAGCGCCCAAATCGCAGACGCCAGCCCCGCCGAAGCAGGCAGGACATGCCAAGACCCAGGGCGCTTCCGCGAGCGCCGCGAAGCCGAGCCACGGTCCACTGCTGAGCTCGACGCAGATCGCGCCCTTCACCTTCGAGGTCTATCCGACGCCGGCCGCACAGCTCAGTCAAGCGGAGGCGGGATTCCAGATCGCGGTCCATCAGGTCTCGGCGAGCGAGCGGAAGGTCGTGATCTCGAACCAGCTCGGCGGGGGAACCGCCCTGCAGCAGAACTTCCTCGCCACGGACCATGCCTACTGGATCGAGACAAGCTACGGCGACGACGCGCCCGGCCAGGACGCGAACCTTGGCGACGACGGTTTCGTGCTGACCGATGCGCACGGTTACATCACGCAGAAGTGAGGCAGGTGCAGCGATGGTAGACCGCATGGCTCCCTGGCGTGCCCTGATCGCCCGTGTCGCGCTCGCAGGCGTGCTGCTCTACTTTGGTGTGGGCGAACTCTGGAATCCCTCGCAGTGGGTCGGCTACATCCCGCAGCCGCTGCACTTCCTGCCGACGACGCCGCTCCTCCTGACGCACGGCTACGTGCTGTTCGCGGTAGGGGGGCTACTGCTGCTCGGCGCCTGGACGCGGCCGCTGAGCTGGATCAGCGTGGCGCTCCTGGCGTCGATCGTGCTCGGGCTGATGGTGAACGGCGGCGGCACGTCGCTCTACGTGCGCGACCTCGGCCTCACCGGCCTCGCGCTTGCCCTCGCCTTGGAGCCGGCGACGGGTTTCGGCGTCGACGCCCTCGTCGCGCCGGTCCCCGCGCCCGTTCCGAGCAGGAAGCCCGCCGGGGCCAGGTCCGCGCGCTAGGCGGCTAAGGCCGCCAGGTCGTGCCTTTGGGGAACGGTCGGGCCTCGTAGGTGCCGACCAGCAAGGAGATGCGCGCCGTGCCGGTCTCCTGCCAAAGGGCGGCCGGCACCGGCTTCTCAAAGTCCAGTGTGAAATCGTAGGTGAAACGCCCGGCCTGGGCCCCTGTCGGCGACGACATCGTCTGCATCGCGGACGAGAACCGGGCCACGCGGTCCGTCCCGTCAGGCAGGCGCAGCGTCGCGCTCTCCAGGTCCACCTCGGGGATGCGCGTGCCCGCGCCTGGCACCGACGTGAACAGCTCGATACGGAACGGGTCGGCCGCGATGAGGGAGACGGCGCCCTCGGCCGTGCGGCCGAGTATCAGCCCACCCCCGCTCGCGCCGGGACCGGGCAGCCCCTTGGGCGGCCACGCGATGCTGCGGGCAATCGGGAAGCTGCGCTCGACGAGCAGGGCGCCGAGCGGCAGCGCGACCGTGCCTGCCTTGAGTGCGGCAGGGGTGGGGGAGCCGAGCACCAGGACGAAGGGACGCCAGCCGGAGCTCTGCGCCGGCAGCACCCAGCTCGCCATGGCATCGCAGCCGGCGCGCTCCACGAACGCAGGGCAGTGGGCGAGCCGAAGCTGCGGACGCGCGCCGGCGCCGAGGAAGGCGCCCTGCACCAACGTCCCGGCACTCGAGATCTCGAGGGAATCGAGCTGCAGGAGCGCACCGCCCACCCCATAGGTGGCGGAGGTGCGCAGCGCGACGCGACCGTGCGGCAGGTAGGCGCTTCTCGGCACCGTGAAGGTCGCCGCCCGGGCCGCACTCTGCGCGCCCAGTGCGATGCGCAGCGCGATGCGCGTCGGATTCCCCTTTGCGGAGGGCTCGGCGATCGGCGTCGGCACCTGCAGGCCGGGCAGCGTCCAGTAGCCGGCGACCTCGTCCCGGCTCAGGGGCGTCGATGCGGCCGGGCTTGCCGCGCCGCCGCCTGGGGCCGCTTCCAGCGTGGGCAGCACGGGGGCGCCATCGCGGGCCCTGACCCGAAAAACGATGTACGAGCCCAGATACGTGGCGTAGAACGCCTCGAGCGTCACCGTCTCCCCATCGATCTCGAGGGAGCGCGAAATTGGCACGAGGGAGCCCGTGGCCGCTGCGGTGGCGTAGCCGGGCACGCCAGCGGCGAAGGCGCTGTAGCGCGAAGCGGCGCTCGGCTGCGCGAGGAGCGCCAGGCTCGCGCCCAAGCCCGCCGCCACGAGCACGGCGAGCACGGCGAGCACGGCCAAGATGCGTGTGCGCAGCCGCCAGCGGCGCAGGAAGCCTTGCGGCGGTCCGCCATCGCTTCGGCCCTCCGCTGCCACGGGCCGCTCTGCGAGGGTTGCCTCGCTCGCCTGTGCCGCCGCGAGCAGAGACCTGCAGGTCGGGCAGCGGCCAAGGTGCTCCGCGATGAAGGCCTCAGTCTCGGGCGAAACGAGCCCTTCCTCTCGCAGCGGCAGGAGGTCCTGCACCAACGCGCACTCCCGCTCAGGCGTCATCATCGTCCGCTCCCTTCGCAAGATCGCTGCGGATGCGCGCGAGGAGCCGGAAATAGCGCACCCGCGCCCAGTTCTCGCTGCGGCCCAGTTCTGCGGCGATCTCCGCGAACGGCCGCTGCCAAACCGCGCGCTGCAAGAGCACCAGAGCGTCGTCCGGCGCAAGGAGCGGCAGCCACGCCTCGCCCACGGCGAAAGGGGAGTCCGCCTCCGGCGGCTCGCAGGCGCCGCGCGCCTCGGCTTCCTTGCGCCGGTGGTCGCGCCGCACGTGGCCCGCCAGAACGTGGCGGGCGATGCCGAACAGGTAGGCGCGTTCACCGCCCCCGCGATAGCCGCGCAGCGATGTGAGTGCCTGCACGAAGGTTTCCTGCGTCAGTTCCTCGGCCAGGGCAGGATCGCGGCAGAGGGCGGCGAGATAGCGCCGGACCTTGGGCGCTTCGGCAAGGTACCAGGCCTCAAGGTCCAGCCCCGCCACAGCGATCCCTCCCAGCCCGTGAGTGGCCATCCGCGGGCGGTTTCGTTACACGCGGTCCTGCGATCGGCCTGCGCCTGGCACAGGTGCGTCGAGCCGCTCGACCGCCCGAGGCCCCAGCCGGCGGAAAGCTGTCGTCCGCGCCCTCTCTCCTGCGGGCGACCGAAAAACTGCATCGCCCGGGCCCGGTACCGTTGCGGCACCGGGCCCGGGCGCAGAGGCTTCGCGGCGGCCCGCTACCTTGCCGCCGTAGCGGCGAGGCATGCCCTTGGCAGGTACGACGACCACATGCCGTCCGTCCTCGGGCAGACGGCGATTCCCTCGCTCGCGTCGACGCCGGCGAGCACCGCCGAGGCGATCAGGTCCGTCCCGGCGGGCGGCGCGATGTGCACGCCATCAGGATCGCGGACAATCTCGAGACGCCCCTGGCTGTTGGCGAGATCCTGCGTGTACTGCCCCGCTGGCGTCGCGAAGAGCGTCCAGGTCGAGAGGAAGGTCACGCCCCGGTAGGCGGTGGCCTCGGCCGCGTAGACCGCGTTGAGATCCGCCATCGACGAATTGCGCAGCACGGACGAGGGCCCCATCACCGGCAACCCGACCCACACGACGCGCGCTCCGGCCTGCCGGGACTCCCGCATGATCGTCGCCACGCGGCCTCCGTAGTCCCTTCGCCAGAGGCCGCTGCCGAACGGGACGTAGCCCCCCGCCTGATCGAAGCTCAAGGCGTCGTTGCCGCCAAACAGCGCCAGCACGAGCTCCGGCCGGTCGCGCTGGAGTTCCTGCGCCAGGACGGTAGGCCAATTGTAGTAGGCCGTGTCGACAAGACCCGTGGAACCGACAGCATCGGTGTAGAGGCGCACGTTCGGCTGCTGGCCCAGAAGATCGCGCAGTCCGATGCCAAGGTCCTCGCCGAGCGAGTCCCCGATCACGAGGATCTTGATCGGGCGCGCGGCGGTCGGCTGGGGCAGCGGAGGCAGCGGCGTTTGGCTCTTGCCGCGTGCGGAGGTCTTCTTCGGACTCTTCGCGGACTTTGCGCGTCGCACGGCCTGCGTCTTGCGGTGCGAGGGCGACGCTCCATGTGCCGTAGGCCCGCAGGCAGCGATGGACAGCACCGCCACGAGCAGGCCGAGCAGCCTTGGCGATCTGCGGCGCGCGGGCAGCGGCATCCGGCTCATCTCCCCACCTGTCGGACCGAAGTCAAAGGCGCCGGCGAGTTCCGCGGGTGGCGCCGGTTTTACATCCCCATGATATGGAACCCGGAGTCGACGAACAGCACCTGCCCGGTGATGTTCTGCGCCCAGTCGGAGCAGAGGAAGGTTGCCGCGTGTCCGACGTCGTCGAGCGCGATGTTGCGCTGCAGCGGAGTGCGCTCGGGCACGTCGCGCAGCGCGCTTGCGGCCTTCACTGCCGAGGACGCGAGCGTGCGCAGCGGTCCGGCCGAGATCGCGTTGACGCGGATGTTGTCCTTGCCGCAGTCCCAGGCGAGGTACTTCATCGCCGACTCGAGCGCCGCCTTGGCGACTCCCATCACGTTGTAGTTCGGCATCACCCGCTCACCGCCGAGGTAGGTCATGGTGAGCACAGAGCCGCCGCCGGCGGCCTGCATGAGCGGCAGCACGGCCCGCGTCAGCGCGACGAGGGAGTAGGCGCTGATGTCTTGCGACACGGCGTAGCCCTCGCGCGGCAGCTCGACGAAGCGGGCCTGGATGTCCTCCGTGCGGGCGAAGGCCACGGAGTGCACCACGATGTCCACCTTGCCCCAGTGGGCCGCAAGGCTCTCCCGCAGGGCGGCAAGCGAGTCGTCGTCGCCGACATCGAGGGGCAGCGTGACGGCACTGTGCGGCAGCTCGGGGACGAGCTTGTCGAGATTCTGGCGAAAACGGTCGTGCTGGTAGGTGAGGGCTAGCTCAGCGCCCTCCTCGGCGAACGTGCGGGCGATACCCCAGGCGATCGAGCGCTTGTTGGCGACCCCGACGACGAGGGCGCGCTTTCCGGAAAGCAGACCCAATGCACAAACCTCCGTCCGCGCCCCGGGACGCAGGGCACAAGATGATGGAGTACTGTTCGACCTCGGCGGCCAACCCTCCTCTGGCGGGCCGAACGCCCTCTTAGGGCCTCCCTTCGGCGGCGACGAAGGCGAGCGCTTCGTGAAGGTCGTGCAAGGGCCTGCTGCAGACCCCGAGCCGGCACGCGTAGACGGTCGCGCGGCCGTCGACCTCCCGCTTTCCCTGCCAGAGCGGGGCCGCGCGGTCGGGCGCGACCCCTGTCGCCAGCAGATCGGGCCAGGGACTTCGCCGCAAAGCCGCAAGCCACGCGGCGGCTTCGGCGTCGTCGGGTCTCGCCGCAATGGTCACCTCCTGCGGCCCTTTCAGGTAGAGGTCGTGCGCCTCGACCAGCGACGGACTGGCCGCGGGGTGGTCGGACCAGATGATCTGCTGCCCTGCGAAGACGGCTTCGGCGATCTCCGCTGCCGGCAGGTCCTCCGCAAAGCCCGAAAGCAGCAGCAGAAGGCGCAGCATGCGGCTCTGCGCGGCCGGCTTGGCTCCGTCGAAGCGGTCCACGGGGCGGGTGAGCGGCGTCGCCGCGGCCACTGGGGCGCTGTAGAGCACCCCGGACCCCTTGTCCCAGCAGAGTTCGACCCCTCGGCGGCAGAGATCGAGCGCCGCGTCCAGCCACGTGAGATCGCCATCGGCGAGATAGAGATCCAGAAGACCCTGGCCCAGCCCGGCGTAGTCCTCGAGGTAGCCTGGGATGCCCGCCTGCCCCTCGAAGAAGCGGCGCTGGAGCGTGCCGTCCCTCTGACGCAGCGCGTCCAGGGCGAACGCCGAGGCCCGCCTGGCGCGCAGGATCCAGCGTTGCTCGCCGGTTGCGGCGCCCAGACGCGCGAAGGCGGAAATCGCGAGTCCCGTGGCCCCTGCCAGCACCTTGCGATCGCAGGCTGGCGCGAAGCGGAGCCGGCGTGCCTGCGCAAGGCTGGTGCGAGCGCGCCGCAGGCGACTGCGGATCTCGTCCGGCGCCTGCGCGAGCGAGCGCGCTACCTCCTCCTCGTCGCGCGCGAACTGGAGGACGCCCTCCTCCGCAACACCCGGGTCGTCGAGACCGTAATGCAGGATGGCGGCCTGCGCGTCCCGGCCGAGCAACTGGTCGAGCTCCTGCGGGGTGAAGCGGTAGTAGGCACCCTCACCGCCTGGGCTGTCGGCATCCTGGGAGACGTAGAAACCACCCTCGGGCGCCGAGAGGGTTTCGTCCACATAGGCGAGGGTGCCCTCGGCCACCTCGCGGGCCCAGGCATCGCCGGTCAGTTCCCAGAAGCCGACGTAGAGCGGTGCGAGCAGTGCTTGGTCCTCGAGCATCTTCTCGAAGTGCGGCACCTGCCAGGCCGCGTCGACCGCGTACCGGTGGAAGCCGCCCGCCAACTGGTCGTGGATGCCGCCCCGGGCCATGGCCTGGAGCGTCTGCCCCAGGGCCCGCTGCGCCTTCTGGTCACGCAGGCGCAGCGCGGCCCGCAGCAGCAGGGAGAGATTTGGCGCCTGGGGGAACTTGGGCGCGCCGCCGAAGCCGCCGCGCTTGGCATCGTAAGCCGCGAGGATGGCGTCTGACGCCTGGCGCAGGGCGACGTCCGGATCGTCGACGGCTGGGCCCGAGGGAGCGGGCAGGGCGGCTTCGGCGGCACCGGCCCAGTTCCCGGCCACCCTTTCCACCTCGTCGCGCCGGGTGCGATAGGCCTCCAGCGCCGAGGCGAGCACCTCCGTGAGCCCCGGGCGCCCGTAGCGGCGCACCGGCGGGTAGTAGGTTCCCACCTGGAAGGGGCGCAGGTCAGGCGTCAGCAAGACGGTGAGCGGCCAGCCGCCCTGGCCCGTCACGGCCTGGCAGACGCCCTGGTAGACGTGGTCGATGTCAGGCAGTTCCTCACGGTCCACCTTGATCGCCACGAAGCTCCGATTGATCTCGCTGGCGATCGTCTCGTCCTGGAACGACTCGTGCTGCATGACGTGACACCAGTGGCACGACGCGTAGCCGATGCTGAGGAAGATGGGACGATCCTCGCGCCTCGCGAGCGAGAGGGCCGCCTCATCCCACGGCTGCCAGTCGACTGGGTCGGTGCGATGGGCGAGCAGATACGGGCTGAGACTCTCAGCAAGACGGTTCACGCGGCATCGCCTCCCATGACCTGATACCAGATGCTTCCGGTTCTGCAGGGCTCGCCTATGCTATAATCTGTGCCGATCCAGGGCTCTGTGGAGGGATGCGACTTGGGTCTGCTCGCCGCCATCCTCTATGGTGCCCTCCAGGGTCTGACGGAGTTCCTCCCCGTGTCGAGCTCCGGGCACCTGGCCCTTGCAGCACGTCTGCTGCACCTCGAGGCGGGCGGTCTCGGGCTGGCGGTCGCCACCCACGTCGGCACGCTCGTCGCGGTGCTCTGGTTCTATCGCCAGACGATCGCCGGCGTCATCACGCTGCCTGCGCCCGATCGCAGCCGCACGATCTGGACCTTCGGCTGGGCCCTGCTTGCGACGGTGCCCTTCGCGCTGGTGCTTTCGGGACCGGCGGAAGCCGCATTCGGCCAGCCGTGGCTGGTTGCCGTCGGCTTCCTCGGCACAAGTCTTCTGCTTCTTCTTCTGGCGCGCCTGCCGCTCGGCGGACGCGGCACGCCGGCGCCGCTAGACGGTCTCCTGATCGGCGCCGCCCAGGGTGTCGCCGTGTGGCCCGGCCTGAGCCGTTCGGGCACCACGATCGCAACCGCGCGCCTGCTGGGGGTGTCCCCTGAGGCAGCCGCCCAATTCACGTTCCTGCTCTCCATACCGACGGTACTCGCCGCTCTCGCGCGTGAACTCTACCGCGGCGGACTGAGCGGAGCCCCGTGGCCCGAACTGATCGCCGCCAGCGGCGCCGCCGCATTGGTCGGTATCCTGAGTCTGCGCTGGCTGATCGGCCTTCTGCGCAGCGGACGCGTCTCCTGGTTTGCGATCTACACGCTGGCATTGGCGGGGGTGGGCCTTTGGCTCGGGTGAAGCGGTCGCCGCAGGCAAAGTCCCGAGGCAAGCGGGCTGCGGCTGCCAGCGGTGGCCGCCGGCGCGAACTCTGGGGCCTCCTGCTGCTCGCGGCGGCGCTCTTCGGTCTCGTCTGGGACGCGCATCCGTCCGGTGCGCTTGGGGTGCTCTGGGCCAGGGCAGCCAGCTTCGCCGTCGGCGGCGCCGCCTTGCCGTGGCTTTTGTTCCTTCTGCTGATCGCCATCCTGATGGTGCGCGGCAGCGACCTGCGCCCTGCCTTGCGCTGGGGCACGGCGGTGCTGCTGCTCTGGTGGACGATGCTCATCGCGGCCGCCGGCTGGACAGGCTCAGGCTCGGATGCCGCGGGCCGCTACATGATGCTCGCCGCGGACGCCCTGCTCGGCTCCGACGGCCGGGACATTCTGCTCGGGCTGTGGCCGATTCTCACCTTGAGCCTCGTGTTCCGGCCGTTCCTCGGCCAGTTCCTGCGCGGCTCGGAGCGCGTCGCGAAGGAGAGCGCGAAAACGGCCTACCGCAAAGTGACCGACTTCGTGATGGAGGACGTGCCCGGGGAGACGGCCGCGGCCGCGGCGGCGGCGGCGCACGAGCCGCCACGGCCGAGTGCGCCGGTCCAGGCGGTGGTGCCGGAACCCGAGCCGCTTCCGGCGCAGCGCGTCGCGCCCGCGCCGTGGGACGAGCCCCTGCCCCAAGCCGCCCAAGCGCCGCAGCCGGCGCGGCAGAGCCCGCAGGGTCAGGGCGAGAGCCCGGCGCTCTTCGACGGCTCCCTGCGGCCGGCGGCCGGCGAGTATCGGCTGCCGCCGCTCAGCATTCTGCATGCGGGCTCAGGAAAGCACACCGAGCGCGACGCGCCCGCGCGCGCCCATCTGCTCGAGGAGACCCTGCGCAGCTTCGGCGTCCAGGCCCGGGTGCTCGAGTACCAGCAGGGACCGGCGGTGACAAGGTTCGAAGTGCAGCCGGGCCCCGGCGTCAAGGTGTCGCGGATCGTCGCCCTCGCCGACGACATCGCCCTCGCCATGGCCGCCACCGATGTGCGCATGGAGGCGCCGATCCCCGGCAAGGCGGCGATCGGCATCGAGATCCCGAATAGCGAGATCGCGCCCGTCCGCCTGCGCGAGGTCTTGGAAGCGCCCGCCTTCCGCGCTTCTTCCTCGCTCCTGACCGTCGGGCTCGGCAAGGATATCGCGGGCAACGCGGTGGTCGCCGAACTCGAGCGCATGCCGCACCTCCTGATCGCCGGTGCGACCGGCTCCGGCAAGAGCGTCTGCCTCAACGTGCTGATCGCCAGCCTGCTCTTTCGGGCGTCGCCTGCCGAAGTGCGCCTGATCCTGATCGACCCCAAGGTGGTGGAGCTGCAGCAGTTCGACGGCATTCCGCACCTCCTCTACCCGGTCGTCACCGACCCCAAGCGCGCCGCCGGCGTACTGCGCGGCGTTCTGCGGGAGATGGAGGAGCGCTACCTTCAGTTCGCCCGGGCCGGTTGCCGCGACATCCAGCGCTACAACGAAGTGGCGGCGGAGCGCATGCCGTACTACGTGGTGGTCATCGACGAACTCGCCGACCTCATGATGGTGGCGCCGAACGAGGTGGAGGAGACGATCGCGCGCCTGGCGCAGATGGCCCGCGCGGCCGGCATCCACCTGGTCGTGGCCACGCAGCGGCCGTCGGTGGACGTCATCACCGGCCTGATCAAGGCCAACATCCCCTCGCGTATCGCCTTCGCCGTCTCGAGCCAGGTGGACTCGCGCACAATCCTGGACCAGGGCGGCGCGGAGCGCCTTCTCGGCAAGGGCGACATGCTGTTCGCACCCCTGGGACTTGCCAAGCCCCTGCGCACGCAGGGAGCCTACGTGTCGGAGCAGGAGATGCAGCGCCTCCTGGAGTTCGTCCGCCAGGACGAGCCAGAGTACCGCGATGACCTCGAAGCGCCGATCGAGGGCGAGGAAGACCAGGAGCCGGAGGTGGACGCCCTGTTCGCCAAGGCCGTCGAGGTGGTGGTGCAGGCCAAGAGCGCTTCCGCATCCCTCCTGCAGAGCAGGATGCGGGTCGGCTACAGCCGGGCGCGCCGTCTCATCGAGCAGATGGAGCAGCGCGGCATCGTGGGGCCTCCCGACGGCTCGCGCCCGCGCGAGGTGCGCCTGAGTCAGTTCGACTATGAGCGGCTGTTTCCGCCGGAGGTCCGCGGATAGGACCCGCCTGCCTTGACAGCCGCGGCCCCGAGTGAGAATCATGCCAGAGGAAGCCGATCGGAAAGGGGCGGAAGGCCCTAGTGGCCGACAGTGCATGGGTAAGGTAGAGGAAAGGCTGCAAGCGGCAGGCCTGAACGTGCCCGAGGTAGCGAAGCCGCTGGCGGCTTACGTGCCGGCGCTGCGCGATGGCAGGGACGTGTTCACCAGCGGACAGCTGCCGCTCGTGGAGGGAAAGCTAGAGTTCCAGGGCCACCTGGGCAGGGAGCTCGACGTCGAGCAGGGACAGGCGGCCGCACGGCGCTGCGCCCTGAACGTGATCGGAGCGATCCGCTCCGTCGTCGGGGACCTCGACCAGGTGGCGCAGGTGGTGCGGGTCACGGTGTTCGTGGCGAGCGCCCCCGGCTTCACGGCGCAGCCCCAGGTGGCGAATGGCGCCTCCGAGCTGCTCGGCACGGCGTTCGGCGAAAGGGGTCAGCACACGCGCAGCGCCGTGGGCGTCGCGGAACTGCCGCTCGGGGCTCCGGTCGAAGTGGAGGTCTGGGTGCGATTGAAGGAGTAGGGCCACGGCGGCTGCAGGTTCTCCTGGCCGAAGCTGGCGTCTGTTCCCGCCGCCATGCGGAAGACCTGATTCGCGTGGGACGGGTCACCGTGAACGGCAGTCCCGCCTGCGTCGGCCAGAAGGCGGTGGCGGGCGTCGACGTGATCGCGGTGGATGGGCGCCCGCTTGGGGCCGGGCAGGAGAAGGTTTCCTATCTCTTGAATAAGCCTGCCGGCGTCGTTACGACGCTCGACGACCCGCAGGGGCGGCCGAGCGTCCGGCTTTACGTGGAGGACCTGCCCTGGCGGATCTTCCCCGTCGGCAGGCTGGACCGCGAGTCCGAGGGCCTTCTCATCCTGACGAACGACGGAGAACTCGCAAACCAGCTGATGCATCCGCGCTACCACGTGCCCAAGACCTACGTCGCAACGCTGGACGGTCCGGCGGACGACAGGCTGGTCGATGGCTTGCGGGCAGGCGTAGCGCTTCCAGACGGCATCTTGAGGTGCCTTTCCGTGCGCCGCCTGACCGACGCCCAACGGGGGCAGGGACGTGTCGAGCTCACCATCGCCGAAGGGCGCAAGCGGGTCGTGCGCCGCGCCCTGGCCGCGCTCGGGCGCAAGACGCTTGGTCTCAGGCGGATCGCCATCGGCCCGCTGGCCCTTGGCGACCTGCCGCCCGGCGAGATGCGCAGGCTTAGCGCGGCCGAGGAGAACGCCCTGCGCCTGGCGGTACGGCGAGCCGCGGAGCAGGCGGAGCAGGCGGAATACGGGCATGCCGGCCCCGGTCCGACACAGGGGGAGGGAGTGCCGCGCAGAGCGGCGCGCAGCAGTTGACACCCAGACGATCGAATGGGCTCTCGCGCTACGAGGAGATCGCGGCGGATGTGGCAAGCCGCATCGTCCAGCGGGAGTGGCAGGAGGGGCAGCGTCTCTTCGGGCGCTCCTCGTTGGCAGGACTCTACAAGGTGTCGCCGGAGACGATTCGCCGGGCCGTGGCCCTCTTGCACAGCCACGGCGTCGTGTCCGCCATCGCGGGATCCGGCGTCCTGGTACGGTCCCGTGCCGCGGCCGAGCAGTACCTCGGCGAAGTCCGCCTGGACGACGAGCTGCACAGCCTGGCCCACGAGGTGCAGGGGCTCCTGACGGAGCGCCGTCAAATCGACGACCGCCTCAGCCAGGCGATCGACCGCCTGGTGCATCGGACGTCGGGAGCGCTGAGCACGATGCGCCACGTGGAGGAGATCGTGATCCCCGACGGCTCGGCGCTCGTGGGGCAGACGCTGAGTTCCGCCGATCTGCGCACCCAGACGGGCATTACGGTGATCGGCGTCGCGCGCAAGGGCGAGGAGATGTTCTCGCCGGACCCGCGCATGGTCCTCGAGCCGGGCGACCTTCTGATCGTGATCGGCAGCGACTCCGCCAAGGGTCTCCTAAAGGGCCTGATGTCGCCCGAAGGTACCGAGCCTTGAAGCCCACCCTGCTTGTCGTGGACTGCCTCAACGACTTTCTCGACCCGAAGGGCGTCCTCAACTGCGGCGAGGCGGGGAGGTCGGTCATCCCCGCCATCGCCCGCGAGATCGCGGCGGCGAGGGCTCAGGGCGTGGACGTCGTGTACGCCTGCGATGCCCACAGGCCCGGCGACGCCGAGTTCGAGCTCTATCCGCCGCACTGCCTCGAGGGCAGCTGGGGCGCGGAGATCGTCCCGGAATTGCGGCCAGAGGCCGGCGACCGCATCATACGCAAGCGACGCTTTTCCGCCTTCTTCGGGACCGATCTCGATCTTGGGCTGCGCGAGAGCGGCTCGGATGCCCTGCGCATCGTCGGCGTCTGCACGAACATCTGCGTTCTCTACACGACGGCGGACGCGCGCATGCGCGGCTACGGGGTGACGGTTCCCGCCGCGGCCGTGGCGTCCTTCGACGCCGAGGCGCATCGCTTCGCCCTCGGCCAGATCCGTGACGTGCTCAAGGCGACCATCGAGGGGACAGGTGAGTAGGTTGCTGCGCTCGATGCAGGATGTCGCGGCCTTCCAGGTGGACAAGGACCGGCTCCGCTCCGCGACGCACGAGGAGATCCTGGACGGTGCGACCTCGGACGTCTATTTCCAGAAAACCTTTGATATCCTCCGCCTGGCGGGTCGCGAAGACACCGAGGTGGTGGCCGAGGTGTTCGGCCGCGGCGACGGAATCCTCGCCGGCATGGCGGAGGTCCGTACCCTGCTCAAGGACCGCCCGGTGCGCCTCTGGGGCCTGCCGGACGGCAGCGAGATCCACACCAAGGACGTGGTGCTGCGCCTGCAGGGCAAGTACAGCGCCTTCGGCATCTTCGAGACGGCCATGCTCGGCATCCTGGCGTCATCCTCGGGCTGGGCGACCGCGGCGAAGACCTGCAAGGAAGCTGCGGGCGACAGGCCGGTCATCTCCTTCGGCGCCCGCCACGTGCACCCGGCGATCGCATCGGTCATGGATGCGGCGGCCGTGCTCGGGGGGGCCGACGGGTGCTCCAGCGTGCTTGGCGCGCGCCTGCTGGGCATCGAGGCATCCGGCACGGTGCCCCACGCCGCGGCGCTGATCATCGGCGACACGCTCGAGGTGGCCAGGCTCCAGCTGCGGACGGCCCCGCCCGGTGGTCGGACCGTGCTGATCGACACGTTCCAGGACGAAGCGGTCGAAGCCTTGCGGGTCGGGGATGCCTTGGGCAAGGCGCTCGAAGGCATCCGTCTCGACACGCCGTCGGAGCGCGGCGGCGTCACGGTGGAGCTCGTGCGTGAGATGCGCGCCCGCCTCGACCAGGCCGGCCTCGGGCATGTCCGCATCTTCGTCTCCGGAGGCCTCGGCCCGGACCGCATCCGCGAACTCTCCGCAGCCGGCGCGGACGCTTTCGGCGTCGGCCACTACATTGCCGTCGCTCCGCCGCTCGAGATGACGATGGACATCAAGGAGGTAGCAGGTCGGCCACTCGCCAAGCGCGGCCGCATCCCCGGCCTTACGCCGAGCCCCGACCTGCAGGAAATACAATGAGTGAAGTTCTCTTGATGGGTCCCGGTCCCAGCCCCGTCAGCTACCGCGTCCGCTCCGCCATGGCCCGTCCGCTGCTCGGCCACCTCGACCCGCGCTTCCTCGCGGAGCTCGACCGCCTTCAGGACGACCTGCGTGTCGTCTTCGGCAGCACCGCTGCGCTCACGTTCCCGATCTCGGGCACCGGCTCGGCCGCCATGGAGACCGCCGTCGTCACGCTTTGCCGGCCGGGACGCAGGGTCCTCGTGCTGAGCTGCGGAGTGTTCGGTGAGCGCATCGCCGCCATGGTACGCCGCTCCGGAGCCGATCTGACCGTAGAGTCCTTCCCCTTCGGCAGCCCCGTGGACCCGGAGGTGGCGCGCCGGCGCATGCAGGAGACCTCGCCACACGTCGTGGCCGTCGTGCAGGCGGAGACCTCGACGGGCGTCCGCTCGGACATCGACGCCATCGCGGCCCTCGCCAAGGAGTTCGGCGCCGACCTGATCGTGGACGCCGTCACGTCGCTCGGCGGCCTGCCTGTGCGCATGGACGACTGGGGCGCCGCGATCGTCTACAGCGGTAGCCAGAAGTGCCTCGGCGCCCCTCCGGGACTCGGCCCGATCACGGTGCGCGACGGGCTCGTGCAGGAGCAGGGCGAGGCGCGCAGCTGGTATTTCGATCTTGGCCTGATCAGCCAGTACCTCGGCAGCGAGC
The DNA here is from genome assembly GCA_021793315.1 of Bacillota bacterium. Lineage (GTDB taxonomy): Bacteria > Bacillota > Sulfobacillia > JAJZYS01 > JAJYTV01 > JAJZQO01. The sequence continues at coordinate 14,544 of JAJYSZ010000046.1, forward strand.
GGCTCTACCACCACACGGCGCCGATCAGCATGATCTTCGCGCTCGCCGAGGCCATGCGCGACCTGCGCGAGGAAGGCCTGAACGCGCGCTTCCAGCGCCACCGCAAGGCCAGCAGGGCGCTGCGCGCCGGGCTTGATGTCCTCGGGCTGCACTCGCGCGTGGCGGCAGCCGATCTCCTGCCGTCCCTGACCGTCGTGGCGCCGCCCGACGGCCTCGACGAGGCCGACCTGCGCCGGGAGCTGCTCTTCTCGGAAGGCGTGGAGATCGCAGGCGGACTTGGCCCCTGGCGCGGTACGGCCTGGCGCATCGGCACGATGGGCGAGAGTGCGCGTCTGCAGCCTGTCTTGCGCACCATCGCCTCGATCGCCCGGGTTCTGGCCCACCACGGCCGGGCGGCGGCGATCCCCGAGGCGGGCGCCCAGGCCGCCAAGGCATGGGCGGAGACGGAGTGACCACAGTCGAGTGGCTCGAGCGGCTGACGGCCCTGCGGGCCGCCTCGGGCCACGAGGAAGTCGTCTTCGGAGAACTCAGGCGGCTGCTCGCGCCAACCTTCGATCGCAGCGAGACGGATGCGGCGGGCAACCTCCTGCTCTGGCGGGATGGCCCGCCCGGCTCGCCTCTCCTCCTCTTCACGGCCCACGCCGACCAGGTGGCGCTTTGGGTGCGCGAACACCTGCCGGGTGGCTTCCTGCGCTTCGCCGCGCCTGCCATCGATCCGGCCTGCCTGCCCGCGCTCGGCGTGGAGGTGCACGGCCGGCAGGGGGTCGTCGGCATGCTGCCACCGCACCTGCGCCAGCCCGGAGCCGAGGTGAAGGAGGGCGAGCGCGACCTCTACATCGACTTCGGGCCGGAGGCCGCGACGGACCTGCCTATGGTCGGGGAGCCCGTCTATTTCGCCACCGAACCCCGCCTGCTTGGCGAAGACCGCTTCTGCGCGGCGGGCCTCGACGACCGCGCGTCGGTCGCCGCGATCGCCCTGGCGCTCGAGGAGCTGCAGGGCGAAGACCTGCCCCTGACGGTGTTGGCGGCGTTCACGGCGCAGGAGGAAACCGGGCGCGGCGGCGCCGCCTATCTCTGCCGGCAGGTCCAGCCCGATGCCGCGGTGGTGCTCGACGTTACCTTCGGCCAGCAGCCCGAGGTGGACCAGGCGGACCTGCCGCTGCTTGGCCGCGGCGGGGCCGTCGGCATCGGCCCGAACGTGCCGCCAGGCCTGCACCGCTGGCTTGAGGCCGTTGCGGCCGCCGGCGACATCCCCTGTCAGCGCGAGCCGCTGCCCGGCGATTCCGGCACGGACGGCTGGCGCCTGCAGCTCGCGGGTCTCGGCGTGCCCACAGCCCTGCTGTCGATCCCGCTCACTTCGATGCACTCGCCGCAGGAGGTCGTATCAGTCCGGGACGTCAGCGCCTGCGGACATCTCCTGGCAGATCTGGCACGGTCGCCGCTGCCCTCGTCCGGCACGGGAAAGGGGGCGACACCGTGGAGCTGAAGGACTTGTGCCTCGCCCGCGGCACCAGCGGACGCGAGGAGCAGGTGAGGGCCCTCGTCCGGGCGTCTCTGCCCGGGGGCCTCGACTCCGTGGACGTCGACCGCATGGGCAATCTCCTGGTGGCGCAGGGCACCGACCGGCCCGGGCCGCGCGTCCTTCTCGTCGCGCACATGGACGAGGTCGGCCTGATGGTCACGGGCCATACCTCCGACGGCTACCTGCGCATCCGCTCCTGGGGAGGCGTACCGCCTTCCGTGGTCGCCGGCAAGCCGGTGTTGGTGGGTGCGCAGGGGCTGCGCGGCGCCGTCGGCCGTCCGCCGAACCATCTCCAGCATGGCGAAGGGCGCACGACGCCGCGCTATGAGGACCTTTACGTCGACATCGGCGCCGAGGACCGGGAGACTGCCCGCAGGGCGGCCCCGGTCGGCGAGATGGTCACTTTCGATACGCCCTACCGGGAAACGCCGGACGGCAGCACCGCCACCTGCAAGGCGTTCGACGACCGCGTGGGTGTCTGGCTGGCGCTCGGGATGCTCGGCCACCCGTGGGACTTCCCCCTGCATGTCGCCTTCACCGTGCAGGAGGAGGTCGGCTTGCGGGGGGCGCAGGTGGCGCTGCGCGCCGTCCAGCCGGACCTCGTGCTCGCACTCGAGGCCACCGCTGCCGCGGACACGCCCGATGCGCCCGTCGGCCGCGGCACGCGGATCGGAGGTGGACCGGCGCTTACGACGCTTGACCGCTCCTCGCGGGCGGACGAGGGTCTGCGTCAGGCCTTGGCCCGAGCGGGGGAGTCGGCCGGCGTGCCGTGGCAGTGGCGGCGCGGCATCGGCGGTGGCAACGAGGCGGGTGCGGCATGGCTGCAGGGCTACCGGTCCGCGGGGTTCTCGATCCCGTGCCGCTACCTGCACGCGCCCGTGTCGCTCATCTCGCTGGACGACCTGGCGGCCGCGCGTACCCTGCTTGAGCGCTTCCTCGAGAACGTACGGGAGGTGCGTACCCACGACTGACCGACTGACTTCGCTGCTCGCCGATCTCCTGCCGCCGCAGGCCCCGGCCGGTGAGGAAGGGGCGCTGCGCGACACCCTGGCTGTGCACCTTAGGGCCCTCGGGGCAGACGTGGAGGTCGACCCTGTGGGAAATCTCAGCGCGCGGCGCGGCGATGGCGGCAGCCTTGTGCTCCTGGCCCTCGACGAGCCTACCTTCGCCGCGACCGGAGCTGGCCCCGGGGGCCTCGGGGCCGCGGCGCTGGGCACTGCGCTTACGCCGCAGGATCTGGACGGCCGCGCCGTCCAGGGCCGGCACGGCGAAGAGGCGGTCCTGCGCGCCGGGGCGCACGGACTCCTGCTCGACCCGCTCGGCGGGGAGCCGGAACCCGGTGCGCTCTTCACCTACCGCGCGCAGCGCCGCGCGGTAGGTGACTATCTGGTCGGACCAGGCGTCGGCAAACGGACGCTGCAGGCGGCCGCGCTCGCTGCCTTGGCCGGGATCGAGAGCTTCACGCTGGTCGCGCTGGCCCGCACCGGCATCGCCAGCCGGGGTGGCCAAGAGCTCCTTTTCCGCGTCAGGCGTCCCCTGGGGGTTGCACTGGACGCCGTCCTAGAGGAGGATGGAAGCGAGATGGGCGCGGGGCCGCTCGAAATCGCGCGTGCCGCCGGGTTTGCGCGGCCGGCCTCCCTGGCCCCGAGTGTCCCTGCGCGCAGTCTGGTGCGCGCGCAGGAGCCCGTACTGGCGTCCCTCCTGCAACCGGCCGGTGTCATGGCGAGGTCCCTGGCGCTGGCGGTCCGCTACCGGGGCGGCGATCAGGAGAGACTACACATCCAGGACGCGGTTCGGCTGGCGGAGCTCCTCCAGTCGGCACTCTCCCCGTCCTGAGGGGGTAGGAGCGATGGAGGTGCGCTGCTCGATCTGCGGCCGGCCGGAAACGGTCGAGAAGTGGTCCGAGGCGCACGAGCGCCTGAGACAGAACGGCGGACCCTATGTCTGCGAAGCCTGCCAGCGGCGCGTCCAGCGCGACGCGCTGCAGTCCAGCCGGTCGCCGAGACCGCTCTAGCGGGTGGCCGAGTAGACGATCAGCAGGACGCCCAGACCGATCAGGCTGAGCCTCGTCCAGGAGATGTCGTGCCCCTGGGCGAGGCCCCAGATCCCGATCGCCGAGACGACGACGAAGAGCAGAGGTCCGAAGAGACCCAAAGCCGCGTTGATCGAGACGGCGGTCGCCACCTTGCCGGATCGCAGCATCAAGGTCGCCGCCACCAGTTCCACCGTCGCCGACAGGTAGCGCAAGGCCACCATGCCCATGACCGCAGGTTCGCGCATCCGTTGCACCCCGCCTTCCTGACCACGCTATGGTCTCGAGGGCCCCGGCATGATTTACCCGTCGCCATGGAGGGATCCCGATGCAGAAGACCCGCTTCATCGACATCCGCACCGCTGTGCCAGGCCCGAAAAGTCAGGAGGTCCACCGCCGGATCCACGCGGCAACCCCGCGCGCCGTCTCGGTGTCGCTTCCGGTCGTCGACGTCGCGGAGAACGCCCTCATACACGACATCGACGGCAACACCTTCATCGATCTCACAGGCGGCGTAGGAGTGCAGAACGTCGGCCACCGCAACCCGCGCGTCGTGGCTGCGCTGCACGAGCAGGTGGAGCACTTCCTGCACACCGACTTCACGAACATTCCGTACGTGAGCTACGCACGCCTCGCGGAGCGCCTCGACAAGACGTTCCCGGGCGGCGGCGACACGCGCCTCATCCTGTTCAACTCAGGCGCTGAAGCGGTGGAGAACGCCGTCAAGATCGCCCGCGTCGCCACGGGCCGCAAGGGCATCATCTCGTTCGAGGGAGCCTTCCATGGCCGCACGCTCATGGCCATGACGCTGACGAGCAAGGTCCACCCCTACAAGGCGAAGATGGGCCCGTACGCCCCTGAGGTCTACCGCGTGCCGTTCCCGTACTCCTACCGCTGCGACATGGCGCAGGACGAGAACCACGTCTGCGACGAGCGTTGCTACGCCCGCATCGAGCGCGCACTCGTGACGCAGGTGGCGCCGGAGGACGTGGCGGCCGTGATTGTCGAGCCGGTCCAAGGCGAGGGCGGCTTCGTCGTGCCGCCGCCGAGCTTCCTGCCGTGGCTCAGGCGTTTCACCGAGGAGCACGGCATCCTGCTGATCGTGGACGAGGTGCAGACGGGCTACGGCCGCACGGGGCGCTTCTGGGCAACCGAGCACGCAGGCATCCGACCGGACATCCTGACGATGGCCAAGTCGATCGCCAACGGCGTGCCGCTGTCCGGGGTCATGGGTCGCAAGGAGATCATGGATGCCCCCGGTCCCTCGCAGATCGGCGGCACCTATGTCGGTAACCCGCTCGCGACCGCCGCTGCGAACGCCGTCCTCGACGCGTTCGACCAGGACGACATCCTTGGCCAGGCGCAGCGCCAGGCCGAGCTGCTGCAGGCCCGCCTCAGCGAGATGAAGGCGAAGAGCCCGTACGTCGGCGAAGTGCGCGGCCTCGGCTCGATGATGGCCGTGGAACTCGTGACGGACCGCCAGACGAAGGAGCCGAACCCCGAGCTGACCCAGCGCGTGGTGCAGCGCGCCATGGAGCGGGGCGTCCTGATGCTGACGGCAGGCATCTACGGGAACGTATTCCGCTTCCTGCAGCCCCTCACGACGCCGCCTGAGGTGCTCGAAGAGGCGCTCGACGTCGTGGAGGCCGCCCTGCTCGAGGGGTGAACGAATCACCGCTCGCCGCGCTGCTCGCCCTGGCGGTCGCGCTCCTCCAGGCGGGGGCTGAACCCTACCGCGTGGAGGAGGCCGTCGAGCGGGCGGGAAGCGGCTTCAACTGCGGCGAGATCCACGTCTTCGTGACGCCGCCGGGCCTCTTCGTCAGCGTCGAAGGACCCGGCAGCCACGAGACGGGCGTGCGGCGCGTGCGCAACCGCGCGACCGATCTCGGCCGGCTCGCGACGCTCAACAGTATCGCGCGCGCGGCGGAGCACGGCGATCTAAGCCCCGCAGAATGCCTGCGGGCGATCGCCGGAGTGAAGGGCCTGCAATCTCCCTATGGCCTCGGGACCGACCTTCTGGCCGGAGCCGTGGCCAGTTCCGCCTATGCCTGGTTCATCGGCGCGACCCATCTCGAGGCGGCGCTCGCCGCGCTCGGGGGCGCGTTCACCGTCCTGATGCGCCTGCGGCCGGCCGGACGCTTCGCCGAACGCTTCTTCCTGCTCGCGGTGTCCGGCTTCGCCGTCGGCCTGATCGGCATCGCCGGCGCGGCGCTCTGGCGGCAGAACGCGGGCGACATCGTGGCGGGCGGGCTGGTCGTGCTCGTCCCCGGCCTTGCCCTGAGCGGCGTGCTGCGCGACCTTCTGGCGGGAGACTTCCTCTCCGCCGCGGCGGGCGGTCTCGAAGCGCTGACGGTGGCAGGTGCGCTAGCCGCCGGGGCCGCCGTGGCCGTTGCAGCGGGCATCGCACTGGGGTGGAGCTGATGCTGCTCTCCGCACTTGCCGGCGCCATGGGCGCCTTCGCCTTCGCCGTGCTGATCCGCGTCCCGCGCCGGGAACTGTTCTTCGCGGGACTCGCCGGCCTGCTGTCGGGATTCATCTACGCCGCCGCCGGCGCCATCGGCCTGCATGCCATCGCGCAGGTTCTCCTGGCGGCGGTGGCAGCAGGTGGCCTCAGCGAGATCCTGGCGCGCGTCCGGCGCACCCCTGCGACCGTCTACTTGATGCCCGGCCTCATACCACTGGTACCAGGGTTGCTCGCGTACCACGCGATGTACGCGCTTCTGCGCGGCGACTACGTCTCAGGTGCGGCGCTTGGCGTCGAGACGCTCTACTGGGCCGCGGCGATCGGCGTGGGCATCGCGCTCGTCCTGACCATCTCACGCAGTTTCGCCCCACCCTCGGCGGCAGCAGGGAAGCCGCCTACCCGACGCGAAAAGTAGCTTCCCGCGAAGACGAGGAGGTAGGCCGTCCGGCCGCTGAGACTGCACACTACATCGATCTGGAACCAGCTCGGACCAGTTGGCCTCGCTCTGGCCATGATTCTGGAGAGCCTGGGCATTCCCGTGCCGTCGGAAATCATCCTGCCGGTGTTCGGGCTGCTGATCGCCAGGGGAGTCTTCGGCTTCTGGCCAGGGGTGCTGCTGATGGCGGCGATGCAGACGATCGGCAGTTGGATCGGCTACGCGATCGGCTACTACGGCGGGCGCCCTCTGGCCCTGCGCTACGGGCGCTGGGTGCTCATGGACGAGCGGTCCCTCGGTCACGCCGAACGCTGGTTCGAACGCTATGGCCCCTGGACGGTCTTCTTCGGCCGCTTCCTGCCCGTGCTGCGCACGTTCATCTCGTGGCCGGCGGGCTTTTCCAGAATGAGCGCCGGATCGTTCACCGTCTTCACGTTTCTAGGCGCGCTGCCCTGGACGGCCTTCCTGATCTGGGTCGGCGTCCACTTCGCGGCCAGCCTGCCCCGGATCGAGCCGATTCTCAGCCATTACAACCTGCTCCTGGCCGTGCTCGCTGTGCTGATCGTGATCTTCTTCTTCTGGCTGCATCTGCGGCGCCGGCGTTGATCCGAGCCTCCGCTTTCTGCTATCGTTGCGATACCCAAGGCCGGGAGCGCCAACTGGAGCCTCGGCGCATGGAGGGGTGACACCCGTGAAGCTGCGGATCACCATCGACGGACCTGCCGGAGCAGGGAAGTCGACCGTGGCGCGCGAACTGGCGCAGGCACTCGCCTACGGTTATCTGGACACCGGCGCCATGTACCGGGCCCTGACCCTCGCGGCCCTGCGAGCAGGCGTCGCGGCGGATGACGAGGCTGGCCTGCGGCAGCTCCTGGACAGCGTCGACCTGCGGCTCGAACACGGCAGGCTGCGCCTGGATGGCGCGGATGTCGCCGACGACATCCGCCAGCCGGCCGTCGACCGCATGGTCTCGCAGGTGGCCGCGCACCCCTCGGTGCGCGAGGCGCTCGTGGCGCGCCAGCGGCAGATCGCAAGCCAGGGCGGCGTCGTCATGGATGGTCGCGACGCCGGCAGCGTCGTCCTGCCCGATGCCGAATGCAAGTTCTTTCTCACGGCCTCTCTGGCGGCCAGGGCAGGCAGGCGTCACCGCGAACTCCTGGCGCAGGGCGTGCGGATCGACATTGCGGACGTGGAGCGCGAGATGGCGAGCCGCGATGCGCAGGACGAAATGCGCGCCGTCGGCGCGCTCAAGGTGCCCGAGGGAGCGATCGTCGTCGACACGACCGGCCTGGGCGTCGCGGAGGTGGTGGATCGCCTCCTGGCCCACTGCCGGGAGCGAGGTGCCTGATGCCGAAAACCCAGGATCCCATGCCGGCCTACCGCCCGCCGATCTACCGCCTGTTTCAGCTCACCGTGCGGTTCGGACTCAAGGTCTTCTGGCGCGTGCGCGTCGAGGGCCTCGAGAACGTCCCGGCCACGGGACCGGTGCTGCTGTGCGTCAACCACATCAGCGCCGTGGATCCGCCTGCGGTGGGCGCGGTCCTCGAACGGCACGTGCACTTCATGGCCAAGCAGGAACTCTTTTCATATCTAGGCTGGCTGCTGCCGGCGATCGGCGCCTTCCCGGTCAACCGCGACGTGCGCGACGCCAGCGCGGTGCGGCAGGCGCTGCGGCTCTTGCGCGCGGGGCGGGTCATCGGGCTCTTCCCTGAGGGGCACCGCCAGCGCGGCGGACGCCTCGGGCAGCCGCGCCCAGGCTCCGGATCCCTCATCTCGCACGCGGGCGGCGCCGTGATCCCCGTCGCGGTCCGCGGTTCCTGGCGCCTGTTCGGCCGCGTCGAGATGCGCTTCGGCACGCCTGTCGACCTCTCGGGCAGCCAGGATCCCGCCGGTGACGTGATGCGCGCCATCGCCCGGCTGTACTACCGTCCGGAGCAGCTCCAGCACGGTTTGCCGTGGGCGGAGTCCGATTGACAGTACTCTTGCCCGACGGGTATGCTGAATGGGCCAGCCCCCGGATGCACCGGGGATCGCCGCCCAGGGCGGTCGATTCGACGACAGGTGAAAAGCCGGTAGGACGGCGGGCCATCGGGCCCGTTCTCTGTCGTTCGGCGGGACGCGGGGGTACTCTTGCCCTGCGTTGAACAAAGGAGGTCATCGCGTGGAGGACCAGCTGCACCCGGATCACGGCTTCCAGCCTGAGGATCCGCAGGCCGAGAAGAGCGAGCCCCAGGAGGCGACGCCGGAACCCATCGCGGCGCAGACGCCGGAGCCGCAGCCGGAGCCGCAGCCGGAGCCGGCCGAGGCACCCGTCGAGGCGGCAGCCGATGCGACGGGTACCGAGGAGCGCGTCGATTACAGCGAGGGCGTGGCACCGCCTCGCCCCGGCGATATCCTGCACGGCAAGATCGTCCAGGTGGCTGACGACCACGTGCTGGTCGACGTCGGCTACAAGTCCGAGGGCGTGATCCCGCTGAACGAGCTCACCTACCGCCGGGTCCAGTCGGCGAGCGAAGCCGCATCGATGGATCAGGAGATAGACGCCATGGTGCTCTCCGTCGAAGGCGAGGAGGGCAGCTTGCGCCTGTCCAAGCGTCGTGCGGACGAGGCCAAGGTCTGGGAGGACCTCGTTGCCGCCTACGAGTCCGGCACCGTGATCGAGGCGCCTGTGGCCGAAGCGGTCAAGGGCGGTCTCGTCGCCGATATCGGCGCCCGCGGCTTCATTCCCGCCTCGCAGGTGGAGCGCGGCTACGCGCAGGAACTGCATCCGTACGTGGGACAGACGCTGCGGGTCAAGATCATCGAGCTTGACCGCACGAAGCACCGCGTCATCCTCTCGCGCAAGGTCGTGCTCGAAGAGGAGCGCAAGCAGAACCGCGAGCGCATCTGGGAGACGATCGAAGAGGGCCAGGTGCTGCACGGCACCGTCAAGTCCCTCACGGACTTCGGCGCCTTCATCGATCTCGGCGGCGTGGACGGCCTCTTGCACGTCTCCGAGATGTCCTGGGGCCGCATCCAGCACCCGTCCGAGGTGCTGCACGATGGTCAGGAGATCGAGGTGAAGGTGCTCCGTCTCGACCGCGAGCGCGGGCGCATCTCGCTCGGCTACAAGCAGGTGCTCGACAACCCGTGGGATACCGTGGAGCAGCGCTACCCGGTCGGCGCGATCGTACGCGGCAAGGTGGTTCGGCTCGCGACCTTCGGGGCCTTCGTGGAACTCGAACCCGGCGTCGACGGCCTCGTCCACATCAGCCAGCTGGCGGATCACCACGTGACCCGCCCGGGCGAAGTGGTCGCCGTAGGCGAGGACGTCGAGGTCAAGGTGCTGCGCGTCGACCCGGTCGAACGCCGCGTCTCCCTCAGCCTGCGCGAGGCAGGGGGCTACCAGTCGCAGAAGCGCGACCCGTACGCCGAAACCGAGACGCCAGACGGCGGCGGAGCGACGATCGGCGACATCGTCGGCGACGACTTCAAGGGCCTGCTCGACTAGCAGATCTCAAAACGCGGCGGACTTCGGTCCGCCGCTTCTTCTTTTGCTGCGTGGCCCCGGCGTGGGGTGCAACTCCTTGCACCTGCATGCACTCTGCCCGCGGCGGGGAGATTGACCTTCGGGTGATGTGCTTGCCGCTCGGATCGTGGCTCCTCTGGGCAACGGCGCTGCTCCTCCTCGGTGGCTTCGGCCGCGAACCCTCGCTGGGCCGCAGGCTGCTATCCGGCCTGCTCGGCGTGACGCTGGTGCTGCACCTGCTGGCGGGCTTTTGGCCGACCATGACCTGGGCCGCGCTCGGCGCGCTCGGTTTGACGACGTTCGCCCTGGCCTGGCCGAAGCTCTCGAGCCTGACCATCGCCGCATCGCTGGCGACAGCATCCGTGATGGTCCTGGCCTGGCCCGCCGCGGTGGCTTCGGGTCTTGATCCCGTCGCGACTGCCGGGTTTGGCATCGGCCTCCTGGCCGCCGCCACCTCCCCAGGTTTGGCGGCACCCGCCACGGCGCTGCTCGGTGGGCTGATCGGACACCTTACGCTTGGTCACTCCTTCGATGGGCCGGCAACCTTTGCACCGAATACGGAGCAGTTCTTCCAGGTGGCGGCCACGGCCGCGGTCGCGGCGGCCGTCCTGTCCGTGCTGATCGACAGGGCCTGGACTCTGCGCGGGAGGCTTGCGCGATGAGCAGCCAGGGACCGCCTGTCGACTGGATCTCAATCGGCCTCGGCATCGGCTTCGGCGTTCTGGTGCGCCTGATTCTGCTCAGGAAGGACTACCGCCACTACCCGGGCTATCCGGCCGGTTTCGTCTCGCAGGTCACGGTCGCGTTCTTCGCGGCGGTGATCGGGGGCGCGTTCTTCCCGGCTCTGGTCGCGAAGGAGTACCAGGCCGCCACCTTTCTGGTGCTTGCCGCAACGCAGTTCACCGGTCTGCGCAAGGTGGAGGTGGCCAAGCTCCAGGCGATCGAAAAGCTCACGCTCGTCCAGCGAGGGCCGAGCTACATTCAGGGTATCGCGCAGGAATTCGAGGAGCGCAACTACCTCGTGATGGGGGTCGCGGTCACCACCGCGCTGGCCGCAAGCATCGCGCAGCAGGAGTTCGGACACCCCTGGGGCTGGGTGGCGGGAGGCGTCATCGGCATCCTGACGATCATCGTCGCCTACCTCGTCAAGAGCGGTCCCGAACTTGGCGACGTCTGCAGCGCGGAACTCGTGCCGCTCACCATCGAAGAGGGGTCCCTGCTCTACGCAGGCCCCGTGATGCTGATGGAGGTGGGGCTGCCCAAGGCGCGCGAGCGCTACCTCAAGGACGGCGTCGGCATCGTGGTGACGCCGACGACGCCGCGCGGCGCGGGGGCGATCTGGGACCTCGGGCAGCGCCAGGCGATCGTCTACAACCTCTACGAGATCATCGGGAGCAAGACCGACATCGGCTACGGCGAGCGCATCCCGATCTGCCGCATGGATCTGCCGCAGGGCACCGGCAAGGCGGGCATCTGCCTGCTGCCGGTGGCGAACGATCCGGATCGCATCCTGGAGGCCGTGCGGCGCACCCCGCTGCTCGAAACCGCCAAGGCGCACTCCGTCTACTCGCCGGCACTGATCGAGTGGCAGCAACACCATGAGGGGGGGAAGTAGCCAGCAATGGCCGGTCTTCCGGAAAGCGGCAGCATCTACGCGATCGTCACCCTCAAGTCGCCCCAGGAGGTCCAAGGCGGGGTCTCGCCGGTGTTCTACGTCAAGACGCAGCAGGAGCAGG
>JAJYSZ010000155.1 GCA_021793315.1 Bacillota bacterium
TCTCATGCCAGATGCGCGGCGTGGAACCATGCCCGGCCTGCGCGACGGGCCAGAGCCAGCAATGTCACAGGCGCGGCGAGAAGCAGGGTCTCGGCCCGGGCACGCTCGTCGGCTACCATAGCCAGCTGCCGGGCGGCTTCGGGGACATGCTCTACGCCCACCGCAGCCAACTCTACCCCGTGCCCGACGTCGTGCCGGACGAGCGCGCGGTGCTGGCAGAACCCTACTCCATCGCGCTCCACGGCGTGCTGCGCAGCGTACCGGCTCCTGGGGCCAAGGTGCTGGTGCTGGGCGGCGGCGCCATCGGCCTCTTGACGGTGGCGGCCCTCCACCGCCATTCGGGCGCGGAGATCCACCTCGTCGCGCGCCACCCCCACCAGCGCAAGCTTGGTCTCGAGCTCGGGGCGCAGAGAGCCTACGGCCCGCCCGGCGCCATCGTCGCCGTGCAGGCCGCCGTCAACGCGCAGCTGCTGCGCCCTCTAATGGGACCGCCCGTCTTCAGCGACGGCTTCGATTACGTCTACGACTGTATCGGCTCGGCAGAGAGTCTGCGCGACAGTTTGCGCGTCACGCGCCACGGCGGCACGCTCGTCCTGCTCGGCACGGCCGGACCCGTCGACGTGGACTGGTCCTTCATCTGGGCGAACGAGCTCGACCTCATCGGCTGCTTCGGCTACGGTCGGGAGTCGGACGGGCGTCACACCTTCGCCTGGGCGCTCGACGATTTTGCCGCGCCCGAAGGCGACGTATTCGAACGTCTTGTCACCGACCGTTACCGCCTCTCGGACTACCGCGCGGCGGTGCGCCGACAGCTCGTCGCCGGACCCAATCGCCCAGTCAAGGCCGTCTTCGACTTCCGATCCTGAAGCGGATCGGCTAGATAGTGCCTCGCGCCCCAGTCGTCCCACACCACTAACCTAACCCGAGACTGGGACATTCCGTGCAGCATGGTTGACACGGCGTCCTCAACGAATACGCAGTGCCGCTCCGCGTGCTGTTTGCACGTTCCAGCCGCACTGCGTCATGACCTATGCCGACGTATCGAGTGGGATTGGAGCAAGCCCCGAAGTCTACACGATAGACAGCGATCGTCTGTTACGACGAAACGACTTGTCCATCCAGCATCTGGACTCGCCGCGGGAATCTGGCGGCCACGCTTGGGTCGTGCGTCACCACGATCAGTATCTTCTCCTTGTCCGCTTCCGCCAGGCTCTCAATGAGATCCATCACGGCGCTGCCGCTGCGCGTGTCCAGGTTCCCGGTGGGTTCGTCGCACAGTACGATCTCGGGGTCGTTGACCAATGCGCGCGCAATGGCTACTCGCTGCTTCTCGCCCCCAGACAGTACGCCCGCCGGACGGGCCGCGGCTTCCACCAACCCCACGGCCTGGATCAGTTCCATCGCCCGATCCTGGTGTCGCGCACGCTCCAGCCGCCTGCCAAGAAACGGCGACAGCACATTCTCAAGCACGGTGAGATGACCCAGAAGGTGGAACTCCTGAAATACGAACCCAACCGCCTCGAAGCGATAACGTGCACGCTGCGCAGGATTGAGACTGGATAACTCCATATCCCCTACGCGAAGAACACCTGCCGACGGTCGGTCAAGTGCTCCGAGCAGAGCCAGGAGCGTCGACTTGCCGGATCCGGAGGGCCCTGTGATGGCGACGCGTTCGCCGCGCGCCACAGAGAACGTGACGCCTTGCAAGGCGTGGGTCTCCACCCCGTTCTGCCGGTACGATTTACGCAGATCCTCGGCCGTGATCATCCGATCGCTCCTTCGTGATGGCCATCCGGCGATAGCTGTGGGCTCTTACATCCCAACGCCACGCAGGTGCACGATGGGGTCCTGTCTCGAGACCACGATGGCCGCCGGCACCGCTGCGACCAGACCCGATAGGACAATCAGCAAGACCGCCTCGGTCCAGAGCAGGGGTTGGAACGCGACATCGAACAGCGAGTCTCCAATCAGGGCCGCTAGGCTAACCCCGACCAGGCCGGCAACAAGGCCGACAACAGCAGACTCGACAAGACTCCCGAGTACCGGGACCGCCATAGGCCAGCCCAAGGCTTGGCCTATGGCCCAGGTACTCGCTCTCAGCGTCGCGCTGTGCAGCCCCAGCTGTGCGGCCGTGAGGATGGCTAGAACGATCACGACCACGGCGCCCAGCGTGATCAGAGGACCGACGCGGATCAGGAGGTACTCACCGAGGCTGGTGAAATACATCGTGTGATGCAGGGCGCTGCGGACCAGAAACATGAGGTAGAACACCGCTCCCGGGATCAACAGGGCTGCGATCGCCGCGAGGTGACGGCGCAGCGAGGACAGGAACAGGGTGAGACCCAGACCTACAATGGAGCCTGGCGCCACCCCTCTCGCCATAGGTGGCGAGGATTCTCGCAGCGAGGGCAGCGGCTCCATCTCTCCCGTGGCGCGCGCTACAGGCGCAAGCGCCACCGCGATCACCGCGCCGCTCAGCAGCGCCACAAGGGCACCAACTTCTATCGCGGCGACACCGGCGACGGCCACCGCAGCTGCGAACGCGAGCACCGCAACCAATGCTCCGTACAGCAGTCCCCGCTTGAGGACGGACCCCTGAACGCTTCGTGGCGAAACCCCGAGAGCCAGGAGCGTGGCGTACTCCCTTCGGCGGACCTCGACGCCGATGATTCCCGCAGTCAGGGCGAAGACGAACGCCGCGACGAGGATGGGGACGAGGATAACATCTTGGCTCAGTAGGGTTTGGCGAAGGATTTCGATGGCCGCGCCCGATCTCACCCAGGCTTCCTGGATCCAGCCCCGCTTGGTGTAGCCCTTCTCGTATCCGGGATGAACTAGCACCTCCTGCGGGGATGCCCCCCGAATCATCTCCACCCGCAGTCCGGTTGCCTTGCGGATGCGAGCCGCGACACCTTGGATCTGTTTCTGGACCGCGATACCAAACGTCGATACGCCTTTCACCTTGACCCGAATCGAGGCTATCGGTGCCTTCGAAAGTACGGGAAGGACGTCCGCGATCGGAACTAGCATGATCGGCGGCTGGGTGAAGAGGCCGGCCGGCTGCATATCGGGGCGTGCGGGCAGCGGCGGGTTCAGCGCCTTCCCGTCCGGCGAGAGAACGACCTGCCCCTGCTCCGGAGCGTAATTGACCATGGGCGCCCCGGTGAGGGGATCCGTGGCGATGTGAAGTTTCGCTGCAGAGTACACGCCGACCACGTTAAACGTTAGGCAAGGATATTGGGGAAGTGTGAGCGTGCGAAAGGGTTCCCCCGTCGCAGCAAAACCCTCACAGATCACGGCGTTGGTCGCGCCGCAAGGAACCGGGTTCGCCTGCAGCGCCAGCGGCCACCGCCCGGGATAGGGAGAGCGGGCCCTGGCGTAGTTCAAGGATCCGGTCTGCAGCATGGGAAAGAGTCCCTCGACGGCGGTATGCACGAAGGTCAGGTTTCCGACTTGATACGGGCCTGGCTTGCCCTCCTGTTCATCGATCCACGCCTTCCATACAGCGCTGTCCGAAACCGCGGCGCGGAACACCACCTGCCCATGCAACTTAGCGAGCGGCGTGTGCTCTGTCGGGTGGAGGGTGGCGTCCTCCACGTATTTTGCGGTTGTGGCCGGCGAATAGGGGTCCGGGAGCGACTGTACAGAGATGCTTGCTGTTCCGAACACGGGAGACGCGGACGCGACAAGGGCTGGAACGTTCATAAGTACGCCAGGAAACTGGGGGTCGCCCATCGCCGTATCGATGCCGAAATACGCGCCGCGGGTCACCGCCCCCTTGAGCCCGACCAGTCTGTTCTCTGCGGCCGGGTCAACGGCAACTACAGTTCCCCAGAACGGCGGCCAAGTCCATGACGACGCCCCTGTTAGCCAATAAGCACTGTAAAGCGATGTCGCGCTTGGCAGACCCACTCCCACGAATGAACTGTTAAGCCTGTAGAGATCGGATGCGCCATACTCTAGAGCCGGCGGCATCGCGCCGAATTGGATATTGGCCTCACCAAGAGGAGCCAAGGGCGCTGCAACGGCAACACCTTGCACTGCCTCAATAGCCTTCCACTGGGCAAGGGTGATACCGCCGGAGCCCTGGTCTAGCGCATTCGGGTCGGTCAGGTCCCCTACGACCGCTCCCGTACGTTTCGGTAGGACAAGCAAGTCGTAGGGGGTACGCGAGTGCACCTTAACTTCTTGGACTGTATAAGCTTTCTGCTCCACGCTGAGCCCAGAGACAACCCCTGCCGCAAGCCCAACCAGCGCGAGTCCCAACAACGTCAGCTGATCGAATCGATGGATCCGTCTCATCCGTAATCGCTCCATCGTCCACAGACCGTCTCCCGCCAAACTGTCCCGATCGGTGACAGACGTTGCCCGCTAGACTCTGAACACGCGGCAAAATCGAACCCAACGCCGTGGGAAACATGGTCGAGGCGCAACGTTCATGCCATACGCCCACAAGAACGAATAACACTTCTCGGATCAACAGCGACTCAGTTGGCAGATGCCCCTGCGACCGTAGCAGCTAACTGGGTTGCTGTCATAGCACCGGTCTGCTGTTGAGTCACGATGCCCTGAGGGTTGAGCACCACAACCGTCGGAAATGCCGACACGTGCCACTGCTCCTGGATTGAGGCGGGAGCGACATAGAAGTTAATTCCGCTGCTTGCGAGTTTATACTTCGCTACGTAGGCACGAAGGTCTGCCTCCATCCCACTTTCAGATAACGTGGTCCCTCCTTGTCCGTCAGAGCCACTAAATGCCGGATGTTGCGGACCCGGATTGGCGATTCCTCCTACTTGACTTAGGTCGACCACGTCTACCTCGACGCCAGCCTCCTTG
>JAJYSZ010000156.1 GCA_021793315.1 Bacillota bacterium
TTCCGATCTCTTGGCCCACTGTTAATGCTGGTGCTCTTCCTGGTGGTCGTCCTCATCCCGATCGCGTTTCTGCTCGCCCCGTTCCAGGGTGGAAGCGTCCCTCCCGCGGGGATCACGTCGGTCACCAAGGTCTACCTCCCTTACGAGCGGGCGGCGGTGAAGAAATACCAGCGCTGCACCAAGGTGCCGGTCTACAGCGGCAGCGGCGCCAAGAAGAAGATCACCGGCTACAGGGCAGTCTGCCGTGGGGTGACGGTGCCGTTCGTGCAGGCGATCATGCGGGCCGAGAGCGGAGGATGGGCGCTCGCGGTGAGCCATGCCGGCGCGCTGGGCCTCATGCAGGTCACGGTCGGCAAGTTCCAAGGCGATCTCGCGAACGGGAAGAGCCCGTTCGACCCCAAGCTCAACATCATGCGCGGCGTCGAGTACCTGGACAACGTGTACTTCCAGGTCGGTGAGAACCTGCCGCTCACGGCGGCGGGGTACAACGCGGGACCTGGGATGCCGCTCCAGTGGATGGCGGAGTACCACACATCCAACTGGTCAACGATCGAGACGCACCAGGATGTGCAGACCTTCGCGAAGGGGCAGACCTACAACTACGTCAATTCGGTCATGCGTTATTACAACGAACTCAAGAACGGGCAGTGCGCGACCCCGAACTCGAAGTTCAGCACCTGCAACTAGCCGTCAGCCACCCACGACCGAAGTCGTGGGTTTGTCCCGGCAGGAGCACGGTTGAAGAGGGGCATGCCGTGGTGGCTGACTCCCGACGAGTGTGTGAAGGGAGGAGGTGACAGATCTTTGGGGAAGCTCGGGTACTGGCACCTGAGGAGACAGCATCGCAATCACAAGGTCGTTTCCGCCGGTCTGCTGCTCCTGTCTCCCGCGCTGGTGACGGCCATCATGCACAGGCAGTCGATGCACGGATTGCTCTTTGGCTCTGCCGGTCCGCTCTGGATCAAGGTTCTAGCCTGGGCCGGCATCGTGTTGTTCGGAGTCGGTGGCGTCCTGGTGGGAGTGGGCAGTCTACGTCTATAACGCCTGCTTGGCTTGTGGTATCGGTCTTTGTTGGATTCTACCTCATGCTGCGCATGCTGGTCGGGCATCTGCTGCGGCGCAGGCCGGACATTCGCGTCGACGTGCCTCGGATCGACAGCATTTCGGTTCCGGTTCGCTGGGCGCTGCATCGTGCCGGACGGCACGGAGTGCGGGTGGTAGAGAACGAAGGAGGGCAGGCGTACTACGATCCGTACCATGATCGGATCGTGATCGGCCGAAACTTTCCGGGTGCCGAGATCATGAGAATCCATGCGGCCTTGCACGAGGCGGCCCATGCGACATCGCCCCGCTGGCGCCTGGGGGCGGCCGTCTCCTGGTGGGCACCGGTGGCGGCAGCCGCTACATTCGGGTTTGCGCATGCGCTCGGGGCCGTGGTGGTATCGGTGCTCACCGGGATCGCTGTTCGCGTCGGCATCGCCTTCCCCGAGGAGATAAGGGCTGATCGCCTGGCGAACGCGTGGCTTCGGCCGTATCTCGAGTCGCTGGGGCTGAGCGATGAGACGGTGTGTGCATGTGAGACCTGGGCGTCGGACCTGATAAGGAGAGACGTTGCCAGTCAATTGTTCAACGCCTTGTCCGAGGTGCTTTTCGTGATTGTGGCAGGAATGGGAGGATGGGCGCTGCGACCCTAGACGCGTCATTAAGTAGGGGGTGGTTGGAGCGCTTGCGGTTCGCGATCTGATCCTCTTGGCGCTCGCAATCGGCGCGACCATCGTGGACCTGCGCGAGCGGCGCGTGCCGAACCGCCTGCTTCTTGTCGGGGCCGTCCTGCTGCTCTTGGATGCGGCACTGGGCGGCTTTCTCGTCTCCTCAGCTATCGGCGGGGCGGTGCTCGGGGCCTTCGGTGGCCTTCTAGCCCTGGTGGGCAGTCTGGGGAAGCTCGGTGGACTTGGCATGGGAGACGTCAAGTACCTCGCGGTGATCGGTCTTGGACTCGGGCTGTCGAAGGGCGTCGAGGCGTTCGTGGTCGCGGCGGTCGTGGGTGGCGGGGTCGCCTTGGCGCTCATGCTGTCGCGCCGCGCACGAGCGAGTGACATGATGCCCTACGCGCCGTTTCTGGCACTGGGATCCCTGGTGGCGCTCCTGCTTCCAGGCAGGTAGCAGTTCCAGGCGGCTTCGTCTGTCTCGCACAAAATCAAGGAAAAGGAAGGATGCACGTGCTTCCCAACTTCCTCGGCCGCCTGCACATGGCGGCCTTTCTCGTGGCGTTCGCGTCCCGTCTAGGCGCGGCCTCGCGGAACTTCGCCAAGAGGGTCAACTGGTCCAAGCTGGCTGGCGTCCTGGCCGCCCTCGTGCCGCTTGTGCTCATAGGAGCTCAGGCGGCCGCTGCGAGCGGTCCGCCCAGCGTCCAATACACCTCACCGTCAGGTGGCGCGACCAACAGCATCGCCGTCGCGGTTGAGGGGCTGGCGACCACGATCCGTTGGATTCTCGGCCCCACAGCGCTCCTCGCTCTGGTGATCGCCGCGTTCATGAACCACGTGCCGAACCAGCGCAGCAAGGAGCAGGCCAAGGAGGTCGCCATGGCTGCGATTGTCGGCCTGTTGATCGCGGCGTTTGCGCCGGCAATCATCAACTGGATCACAGGAATCCAAGTTTAGGTTCTCCTGCTGGCGCGGGCGGCAAAGACCGCCCGCGCGTCGCCGTATCGGGGGGTAACGAAATGCCGCTGCTCATCATCGCCTGGATTCTCGTGGCCATCTTGGCGCTGACCGGTGCCGGGATCGCGCTTGGGATCGCCTACGTTTGGATACTCCCGGCGCTGCTTCTCGTCCCGTTCGGCCACGGACTCATCAAGGGGATGGGCGCGGCGGCGAGCGAGGGCGGCTGGCTCTCCGAACTGGTCTTCTACGGCATTTTCTACATTCCACTGATGGTCCTGAACTGGCTCGGCTCACTCACGATGATCGCCTGGGCGAGCGAGGGACACCAGATGGTCTCTCCGCAGAACGTGTACTTCCCGCCCTCGACGGATGCGTGGCTCAACAAGGCGTTCACCGCCGTGCTCTCGCCGATGACCCATCTGGCGTACGGGGTGTTCGGTGTGAACCCGGCGGTCCACACGCCGATGGTCTACGCGAGCATGCTGGACTCGGGCGAGATCGAGTGTGTCGCCCTGGTCGGTGTCGTCTGGATGCTCATGCTGTACCCGCTTGGCATGATGATCGTGCACGAACGCAACAAGAAGAAGAAGGAGGCTGAGGCTAGTGATGTCGCTACTCCTGGCCTCAGCTAGCGGCGGCGGTTTCTGGGGTTGGTTGTTCGGAGGGCTGACCGGGGTCCTCACGACTTTCGTGCAGTGGATCTTCTCGCTCGGCGGAGCGATCTTCGGATGGCTGCTTGCCGGGGCGCTGCAGTACATTGTGGAACCGCTCCTGAAGGCGACGATCTTCGATACGTACGGGCTGACAGGCACCGGCCTTGTCGCAACGGTCGCTGGTGACGTGTGGCGGTTCATGCTCGGTGTCAGCGCCGCGGTCGCGCTCGCGGGCTTGGTTTATGGAGCTCTCTCCGGGCAGTTTGGTAAGATCTCCGGCAAAGGTGGCACCTTTGCGAGCCATGGTGATGTCCTGGACGGTCTGTTTATCTACGTGACCACTGTGGTCGGCGGATATTACTTCCTGAGCCTCCTTCTGAACGTCGCCAACAGCGTCACGAACGGGCTGTTCGGCGTGAGCAAGGGCCTGCTCAATGTCGTGGCGCACAACCCCGTTGTCGCTTCGACGGCTACAGGCGCGGCCGTTGTGGCGTATGAGTTCTTCCTCCCGGTGACGGGGCTGGTCCTCGCCGGTGTTCTGGTATGGCTTGTGTTCACCTGGCTCTCGCGAATGGTCGACATCATCTTCTACGTCGGCGTCCTGCCGCTGACCGCGGCCTTGGCGATCACCGGCAATAAGCGGGCGTTCCAGTGGAACTTCGCGGAGGCGCAGGGGGCCATCTTTTCTCAGCTCGCGATGGCCGTGATGTGGTGGATCGCCGCGCTCCTCCTGGGTTCTCCGGTGCCGACGAACGCCTACACCACGGCGACCGGCGCGTTGGCTGTCCAGTCGTCACCGTCACTGGCTTCCCAGGTGGCGCAAGCCCTGCACAGCTATGGCGGCGCCGTCGTGACGCATGCAGCATCCACCGCCGGCATGTCGTCGATCAGCGCGTCGATCCTGCATCTGGCGCTCGGCATCGTCGCCATGGCAATGGTCTCTCGCGCGCCGCAGATGCTGCAGTCGATCACGGGGCACCAGTATGCGGGTGTGGCCAGCATGGCGATGGGGGTAGCCGCAGGGAGTCTGATGGCAGGCGCGGCCAGGGGTGCGATCGGCATGTCCACCGGCGGGCAGTTCTTGGGGCAGTTGAAGATGGGACAAGAGGACAAGGCCAAAGCGAAGGTCGCATCCTGGGGCCAGCCTGGGGCAAGCGTCGGTGAGCGGTTCTCGAACACCGCCCTAGGAAAGAAGTTGGGGGCCGCGAGCAGCGCCGCGATGAGCTTCGCGGCAGACAAGGCGGGGAACGTGGCGGAGACGATCGGCGGCTCGAAGGCCGGGCAGTACGCGAAGGGCGTCGGGCAAGCGTTCGCAACAGGGACGACTGCCGGAGTCGGGATCACGAGCGCTGCCCGCGCTGTGGCACCCCATGCGCGCAGGTTGGGGCGCGCCGGAGTCGGGGCGGCCCGCACGGCGGCGAGCATGGTCTACCAGCCGAGGACGACGATGGGCCGCATGATGCACATGTCCATGGGAGAGCAGGTGGAAGCGA
>JAJYSZ010000157.1 GCA_021793315.1 Bacillota bacterium
TCCGCCAGTACCGAATGACCCGTGTACGTCGACACCGCTAGGGCGCCGCGGTGGACAAGAAGCCAGAGCGCTTGGACATTAAAACCCATATCCCACCCGGTCGCGAGCCACACGTGGTAGCGCAGCACCGTAACGGTCGAGAGGATGGCTGTATAGCCCAAGGTCCAGGACCACTCCGAAAGCCTGTTCGGCCGTAGCAGGGACCCTAACGATGACGCTTCAGACTCGTATGTTGGGTCCGTGGCATTTAATGTACGCTGTGGGTCCAAGACTGGATCGGCTCCTCTCTGCCCTTCGCCTTAGATGGCTGGAGCAGCACGGATATCGTACGCAGGACGATGAATAGGTCCAGACCTAGAGAGTAACGGAAGATGTACACGAGGTCATACTGCAACTTCACGGCCGGTTCCGTCGCGTAGTTCCCGTAGACCTGCGCCAGCCCCGTCATGCCGGGTCGCACCAGAGTGCGCACCGCATAGCCAGAGATATCTTTCTTGAACTGCTCATAGAGCTCCGGGCGTTCTGGCCTCGGCCCGACGATGCTCATTTCGCCACGAAGGACGTTCCACACCTGCGGCAGTTCGTCCAATCGAATCGCCCGGAGAAATCTGCCGACGGCTGTGACCCTTTCGTCGTCGGCTTGAGCCAGCACGGCGCCTGTCCCATCCTCTGCGCCATTGCGCATGGTACGGATCTTGATGATGCGGAAAACCTGTTCCCCTTGCCCCACGCGATCCTGCGCGTAGAAAATGGGCAGCCCAGAGTCCAGGATGACAGCAAGTCCCACCGGAACGATGAGCACAACAAGCAGGGTCAGCCCCAGTAGGCCAAGGATGACGTCCACTGTGCGACGCACGAAGCGCTGATGAGGATGGAGCTCGTAAGCGGATAGTGCCAGGGCCACGCCGTCCGGCAGGCGTACGATGCGCGCTGTGGAGAGAAGAAGCGTCAAGAGGTCCGGCTCCAGCACCACTTCCCGTCCTGCGGCGGTCTCCCGAAGCACGTCCTCAGGCACAAGCTCGTCCGCCCTGTGACGAGGCACCTCTTGCGCGGTTGCACCCTGCCCGAAGGCCACACGGGCAAGTCCATAGAGCACGGCCGCCAAAGGCCAGGCGATCAGGATCACGCTGCGCGGCAGGGCGAACGCGCGGAGGAAGAAGGAGAGCGCCATCGTCAGCACGAGCACAAGGAAGGCTGAGGCAACAGAAAGGGCAAACGCCTCTTCGCGCGATCCAATCTCCTCGTAGAGGCCGTAAAGAGAGTTCATACCCACGCCCAACACAGCCACGAAGGCCGCGACCGCCTCGAAGGCGTGGAAGTTCACGAGCGGCAGGCCGCGGAAGCGGATGTAGAACGCAAGGAGAAAGCTCAAAGGACCAATGAGAGCATCTACGAGCACGAGAAGGTACTGTCTAGGGCCCCAGTGCACACGGCGGCTCACCGGACAGCACCTCCCAACTCTGTGTACAGCGTTGCGTGTCGTTCCAGCATTGGCGCGAGTGCGTAGCGCGTTCGCACGAACTCCCTGCTCGCCGCCCCTGCCGCAGCACGAAACGATCGGTCGGAAGAAAGCCTCTGCAAGGCCTGTCCAGCTGCCTTCGCATCGCCGTGCGCAACCAGGAAGCCGTTGCGCCCGTGTTCCACAAGCTCCCGGTGGCCCGGGATGTCGCTCAGCACCACCGGCAGGCCGGCTGCGAGCGCATCCAGCACGCCGTAGGGCAGGCCCTCTTTGTGGGACAGGCTGACATACGCGAAGGTGCTGCCGTAGAACGCGTTCAGGTCATCCTGCCAGCCGAGAAAGTCCACCCGACCGCCAACGCCAAGGCTATCGGCTTGCTCTTCGAGTGTCCGACGCAGGGGGCCGTCGCCTGCGACGAGCAGTCGCAGCCCAGGGTCAGCTGCCAGGATCGCCAGTGCCTCCACTAGCCCTTTGCCAGGCACCAGTCTTGTGGCAACTCCAAAGGTATTCGTATCTGCCAGGCCAGCCCCTGCCTCAGGCAGGGCAACGCCGTTGGGAATGCGTTCAACCCGCTGGAATCCGACGCGTCTTGCCTCGTCGCCTTCCGACGCCACGGCTATGAAGGCGGACACCTTGCGCGCCGCAAGGCGATGCAGCTGCAAAGAGAGCCGCCTCACTCCCCATGGATGCGCCTCGTCGTGCCACTGGAACCCGTGTGCGGTGTAGACAAGCGGCAGCCTGTCCGCAAGCGGCAGCGCTGCCAAGAGCGCGAAGATCCCATGGGCGTGAAGAACCTGCGGTGAAAGATCATCGCATGCGGCCGTCAGTTCTCTACGAGCCAGGGCGACCCCTCGCGGATCAAGGGAGCGCTGGAGATGCCGAAGAGCCCGCGCCGGAATGCCCACCTCCTGGACCGTATGGCTCAGCCAACCCTCGCTTCCTGTCACGACGCCGCAGGTCTGCCCGCTCAGTCCCAGGGCAAGATCGTGCACGTGGCGCTGCACGCCACCACGATCCCCGGACTGCACGACGTGCAACACCCTCGGCATCCCGGCAGACCGCCTCCCGCGCACAAAACCTTCAAGTCAGTCGGCTACTTCGCGCTTACCCCTAGCTCGGTAAGCCACTGGATCTCCGCAGCGTCCTGTCCAGGTGCCGACTTGCCGGCGCCCAAGGCAGCCAGCCAGAGAGCCGCCTGCGACTGCCCGCCGCTCCCTGCGGCCTGCAGCAGCGGGATCGCCGTCGCCTTCTTACCCAGCAGCGCGGCCGCCTCGCCAGCGTAGAGCTGGAGCTGTGGCGTCGCCGGCGGCAGCTGAAGGTTCGCCGGTGCCACCCGCTTCGTCGCCTCGCCCGTGTTCAGGAACTTCTCGTACATGGTCCAGGAGTCCCGCAGATACGTCTTGGCCAGCGGCAGCTGGTGCTGGTCCAAGGCCCGCGTCGCGAGCGTCGTCGTGAGTTCGAGGTAGTTCTGATACGTGTTCGGCAGCATAGGCTGGTCCTTCTGCGCCACAGCGAGCGTCGGAACCGCCTCAGCATAGTTGCCCTGGTCGATCTGCATCTGCGCTTCAAGCGTTGCTATCGCCTGGTTGTATCGGTTGAGCTTGTATGCGTTGCGCGTATCGCCCACCGCATCCTGGCGTAACGCGGTGGCCGAGGCCGCAGACGAGGCCTGCTGCAGTTCGGCTTGCGCCATCTCGAGCTGCAACTGGGCAGACATGGGATCCAGCGAAGCGGCCTGGCGCAGTTGTACGAGCGACAGCGGCTTCAGAGCACCCTCCGTCTGGGCTGCGACGCCCAGCACCACCACCCAAACCGCGAGGGCCCCTGAGAGAACGCCGAGCACCTGCGGCACCGTGCGTCCAGGGCGGCGCAGGACAAACATCCGCACCTGCGGCATCGTGCCCAGCGCAAGCCAGAGAAGAAGGAGTGTGGCTGCCAGGGACATGTCGAAGTCGATGAGCGAGTGCAGCCAGAGCGCTGCACCCGTCACGAACGCCACGCCTGCCATGTCACCCTTGCCCCACGCTCGGCGCAGGCCCATCACGAAGGCGGCCGCGATGGCAAGGACAAAGGCGAGCCCGAAGATGCCATACGAGACCATCGCATCCACAAGCGAGCTGTGCGCCTGGTTCGAGCTGTAGTTGAAGGACTGGTAGCCCAGGTAGATAGCCTGCCAGGCGTTCCCGCCCCAGCCGATGATCGGCGACGCGGCAAACATCTTCATGCCGTCATGCCAGAAGTCGATGCGCTCCCATACGGAAAGGTCCGTGCCGGAGATGCCGATCAGGCGATGGTAGATCGACTGAGGAATCGCCCGCGCGAGCAGCATGGACTGTGCCTTGCCGTTCACGGTCAGCTGATCGAGCCTGAGGCTTCCGCTGCCCTGCGCCAGGAGGCGCGTGCTGGTGCTGCTCTTTGGCACCTGCACTGTCCAGGTCTCAGTGCCAGGCTGGATCGTCTCCTGGGCGATCGTCGTCTGGGTGCCAAAGCGGTCGAGCGACACGACCTGGGCCTTCGCAGAGCCGCCCCCTGAGATCTGCAGCGACAGGTGATCTGTGCCCTTCGGTAGGGCCACAGACGCCGTGACCTGACCCGAGAGTGCGAGGCCTTGGCGCGCACGCAAGGCCAGCGCACCGCCGCCCAGGACCAGCACCACGATCAGAGCGGCAAGAGCTGTCTGCCAGCGGGCTAAGCCCCTCTGATGCAGCCAGGCGACCGCCGCCGCGATGACCGCTCCAAGGATGATGGCCAGCAGTCCGTACAGGAGGGCGTAATGGCTGCCGGCGTTGTTGAAGTGCGGAAAGGTGAGCGCCGCCAAGGCAAAGCCCACAATCCCCACCACCACCATCTGTACGAGAGCCGCGATGCGCAGGCCCGGTCGGGAGACGGCGAGCACGGCCAGCACGGCGAAGGGTGACACAACCCAAGCGCCGCGGGAGAGCGTCAGGGCGAAGAGATAGACGGACAGGCCCCCGACAGCCGCCCAGAGGTACCGCGCTCTTGGTCGCTCGGTTGCAAACTGCGCCGCCGTGGCCCCCAGCCAGGTGGCGAGGTACACGGCACCCGCGGTGTCCGGATACTGGAACGGCCCTGAGAGGCGGTCTACATTGCTGACGGCCGCAGGAAAGTTCCAGATGCCGCCCGCCATCAGCCAGCTGGCGACGGCCACGCCACCGAGCGCCCAGAGCAGGGCGTCCGTCAGCTTGCCCTCGCCCCGGCTGCGGGCGTAGAGATAGATGAGCCCCCCGATTGTGTAGATGATCGCCTGCTCGAGCGCCAGGCGCGCCTCGGCCGCCCACAGGATCGATAGCCACGAAAAAACC
>JAJYSZ010000047.1 GCA_021793315.1 Bacillota bacterium
CGCGATGCGCCGGGCGGCGGCGCAATCGGATCGGGGGATTCGAAGATGCTGAGGCTGCCCTGCCCGCCCTTGTAGGTCAGCCACGCCATGTGCGGCCCGATACGCTGCACCTTGCGAAGGCGCACGCCGGACGGCAGGCTGGTCGGCAGGTAAAGCGAGGCCCCGATCTGCCTGCCCACCCGCACGGCGGCTGCGGGCGCGCAGGCTGCCAGCAGCAGCCCGCCTAGCAGGCATACCGCTCCGAGGCGGGCCTTCACGCCGTGGACGGCGTATCCTCGACATCGACCAGGATGACATCCTGGCCGAACTTGCGAATGCGTTCCCATGGCACGACCGTATCGTGGTCGCGGCCGAAGACCCCGAGCCAGCGCCCCGCCGCCGGAACCACAAGCGCCACTACCCGGCCGCTCTGCAGGTCGAGTTCGAGGTCGCTGATGTTGCCGAGGCGCCGGCCGTCCCTCAGGTTGACGACTTCCTTGACGCGCAGTTCCGAAGTCTTGACCATGTGTGCGGCCCTCCTGGGGCCAGCCTATGCGCCAGGAAACCAAACTAGGCTAGGGATGCCGAAGCTCCGGGTGTGCCTGCTCCGGGTGCAAGAGTTCCCAGAAGCGCCAGATCAGGCCGCTCGGACGCACCTGCACCGGCGAACGCACCACGCTTCTCTTCCCCAGCGCGAGGAAGCCGGACGGGCTGGCCGCCGCCCCTTCGGACGACCCCACCGCCGCACCGCCGTCGCTCAGGCAAAGCTCGGGGAAGAGCATGCACCACCAGTTCTGGCCGTGCCCCTGCCCCAGGACAACTTCCAGCGTGAGATAGCGACCCGCCTTGAGGCTCTGGCCGAGGTAGCGGCGCGTCGGCAACTTGGCCGTGCCCACCGCCACCTTCGCAGCGTAGGGGAGGCCGTAGCCCGAAAGCGTCTCATTCGCGATGCGCGTCATGGCAGGGGTCAGGGCCTCGAGCCGCCTGGCGGCCGCCTCGGCGCTGGTCATGCCCTCCAGGCGGCTCTGCAGAAAGCCGAGCAGAGCCGTCCGCACCGCCACCTTCGCCGTGATGTCAGCCGGGTGGTTCGAGTTCGCGACGATGTGCAGCCGCAGCACCTGCGGATCGGCGGGACCTCCTTGTTGCGCCGGAGCAGGCCCCGCGCCGGCGAGCAGGGCGAGCACCGGCAGGAGCAGCAGGGCTCCGAGGCGCCTAGACATGGCGGCGCATGTGCTGCAGCGCTGCCTTTTCCAGACGTGAGACCTGTGCCTGGGAGATGCCGATCTCCTGCGCGACTTCCATTTGGGTCTTGCCGTCGAAGAAACGCAGGTTGAGGATGAGCTTCTCGCGATCGTTCAAGCGGCGCATCGCCTCCTTGAGCGCGATCCCCTCGAGCCATTGGGCGTCCTGGGTCTTTTCGTCGGCGACCTGGTCGACGACGTAGATCGGGTCACCCCCGTCGTGGTAGATCGGTTCGAACAGCGAGATGGGTTCCTGGATCGCGTCGAGCGCATAGACCACCTCGTCCACCTCCGCGCCGAGTTCGTCGGCGATCTCCTTCACCGCCGGCTCCCGGCCAAGGCGCCCGACAAGCGCGTCTCGGGTCTGCAGGGCCTTGTATGCGAGATCACGCAGCGAGCGGCTGACGCGGATGGGATTGTTGTCGCGCAGGTAGCGCCGGATCTCTCCGATGATCATCGGCACGGCGTAGGTGGAGAACTTTACGTTCTGTCCGAGGTCGAAGTTGTCGATGGCCTTGATGAGCCCGATGCAGCCCACCTGGAACAGGTCGTCCACATACTCGCCACGGTTGTTGAAGCGCTGGATGACGGAGAGGACGAGCCGCAGGTTGCCGTTGACAAGCTCCTCGCGCGCACTCTTCCTGCCCGCCTGCATCGCCGCGAACAGCTCTCGCATGCGTACATTCGTCAGCACCGGCAGCTTAGCCGTGTTGACGCCGCAGATCTCGACCTTGTTGACGAGCATCCCACGTCCCCTTCGCCAGACATTCTGGCCGAAGGCGGAGTGGGCTATGCGGCAGGCTACTCCATATTGCGGATCTCCTTGCGCAGGCGGCGCAAGATGCGCTTCTCGAGGCGCGAGATGTAGCTCTGCGAGATGCCGAGGAGGTCCGCGACCTCCTTCTGTGTCCGCTCGCGCCCGTCGATCAGTCCGAAGCGCAGCTCCATGATGCGGCGCTCCCGCCCCGCCAACAGGTCCATCGCGCGGTGCAGCAGGACGCGATCCACCTCTTCCTCGATCGGGCGGCACACGAGGTCGCCCTCCGTGCCCAGCACATCGCTCAACAGCAGTTCGTTGCCGTCCCAGTCCACGTTCAGCGGCTCGTCGAACGAGACTTCCGCACGCACCTTCTGGTTGCGGCGCAGGAACATCAGGATCTCGTTCTCGATGCACTTCGAGGCGTAGGTGGCCAGCTTGATGCGCTTCGAGGGATCGAAGGTGTTGACGGCCTTGATGAGTCCTATGGTGCCGATCGAGATCAGATCTTCGATATGAATGCCGGTGTTTTCGAACTTCCGGGCGATGTAGACGACAAGCCGCAGATTGCGCTCGATCAAGACGCTGCGCACGCGCGCGTCGCCGGTCGGCAGCACGGCCAGAAGCGAGCTCTCCTCGGCCGCCGACAGCGGCGGCGGCAAGGTCTCGCTGGACCCCACATAGTAGACGTGCCCTGCCTCCCGAGACTCGTCGTGACGCTCGCGCAGGCTCCGCAAGGCGGTGAAGAGATGTACAGCTGCTGCGCTCACGAGCCCGTTCCCTCCCCCATGCGGCACATTTGCGGTCCCACGAGAGCCGCGAACGTCCCCTCTTCCGAGAGGCGGCGCGGCGTGAGACAGAGCACGATCGGCTGCTCCTTGCCGCCAAGGATGCGGCCCTGCGCCCTGAGTCCGAACAGCCACTCGGCCTCGCCCACCGTCCGCAGTTGCAGGAGCCTGAGACTGCGCTCGATGCGGTCGTCGCCCGAAGCCGCCGCGGCGACGTCGGCACTGGCAGCCAGGGCCGGACGGGCGAGCGCCTCATAGAGGCGGTGCGGCAGCAGGCGCCGGAGCGCGGCGCGCTCCGCCACCACGACCGGCAGGCCGCTCAGAGGATCCCTGGCTTCGCAGCCGGTGTCGACAAGCGCCCAGAGAAGGCCCCGCCTGCCTTGCCAGCGCACCTCCAGGGGTCGGATCTCCCTGCGTGGCGCCGTGGAGTGCCGCCAGCGGTAGGCTCCTTCCACCGCGGCCCAGAACAGCGCTGCGCCTGCGGCGAAGGCGGGCCAGGGGCTGCGGCCGAGGCTGCCCGATGCGAGCCCCTGTGCCAACAGTGTCAGTCCGGCGAGGGCCGCCGCCAGCAGGAGGAGCAGCAGGAGGTCCTGCAAGGCGTCCCGCCAGCTCCGATGCCGCCGAATGATCCACACCATCAGGAGGCCGGCGGAGAGTTCCTGCACGAGACCGCCGAGTTCCCTCAGTCCCGGCAGCACCGACAAGGTCGCCCAGACGGCCCCGAGCAGGGCCGCCAGGGGTATGCGCAGGCTGAAGCGGTCACCCCGCAGGCGGACGAGCGCCGCCAGCACGAGGCCGTCCGCGACCAGGTTGATGGCCATGAGCTGGTCGGGGCTGACCATGCGCTCTCCTCCCATGCCATGGCTACGAGCCTCTGGCCCGTCCTATGCTACAGGCCACCGCTGGCAGATCTTGCTGGACCCTGGCGGGCCCCGTCCGACCCGGTGGACAACAAAAAGCCCGGATCCCCCACGAGGGGGACCCGGGCTGACCCGAAGCGACCTATTCTACTTGCGCCTGAGGAATTCCGGGATGTCGAGGTCGTTCGGCGTAAAGGACCTGAGCTCCACGTCGCCATGGCGGACCGACGGCGCGGCCTCCCTGCGGGCGCGCACAGCCTGGCGCGGCTCCTGCCCCGGGAAGCCCGTCGCGATCACCGTGACGCGCACCCTGTCGCCCATCGCCTCGTCGATCACGGCACCGAAGATGATGTTGGCTTCGGGGTCGACCGCCTGCATGATCACGGCCGCCGCGTCGTTCACCTCGAAAAGCGTCAGCTCCGGCCCTCCTGTGATGTTCAGGAGGACACCGCGCGCACCCTCGATCGACGTCTCAAGCAGCGGGCTCGAGATGGCGGCCATCGCCGCCTCCTGGGCCCGCGTCTCGCCGCCCGACACGCCGATGCCCATGAGGGCGGACCCGGTCTCGGACATCACGGTACGCACATCGGCGAAGTCCAGGTTGATGAGGCCCGGCACCATGATCAGGTCCGAAATGCCCTGCACGCCCTGCCGCAGAACGTCGTCGGCCATGCGGAAGGCCTCGATCACGCTCGTCTTCTTGTCGACGACCTGCAGCAGCCGGTCGTTCGGAATCGTGATCAGCGTATCGACCTTCGCGCGGAGTTCCTCGGTCCCGGCTTGGGCGTAAGACTGGCGCTTGGCGCCCTCGAACGTGAAAGGCTTCGTGACGACGCCGACGGTCAGCGCGCCGGCTTCCTTGGCAACCTCCGCCACGATCGGTCCGGCGCCGGTACCGGTGCCACCGCCCATGCCGGCCGTGATGAAGATCATGTCTGCGCCCCGCATCGCGGTCAGAAGCTGCTCGCGGCTTTCTTCCGCGGCTTTCTGCCCCACGGAGGGATCGGCCCCCGCGCCCAGTCCCTTGGTCAGCTTCTCACCAATCTGTATGCGCTGGCGGGCTTTGGAGCCGGCCAGGGCTTGCGCGTCTGTGTTCACGGCGATAAAGTCCACGCCGCGCAAGCCTGCATCGATCATGCGATTCACGGCGTTGTTGCCGCCGCCGCCGACGCCGACCACTTTGATCACGGCAAACTGGTCGAGGCTTGCGTCCAGTTCAAGCATCGATGAACCTCCCTGCGGCCCCCACCAACGGGACATGCTGTCCCTACCCGTTTCGCTAGGCTTGCGTCTTTCCCTGCCGCTCCAGGCGCCGCTTGCGCCAGTCGGTCAAAAGTTCTCGCCGAATGACGCCGAGGTTCAGGAAGATGCGGTAACCGAACGCGAACAGCGCCGCATAGTAGAGCTCGACGCCCAAGCGGTCGCCCACGTAGGTGAGGCCCGCCGCCATGATGCCGTTGACGATGAACCCGGAAGAGAAGACGGCGAAATCGAACTTGCCCTCGATGCCCGCACGCAGGCCGCCCATGGCCGCATCGAGCGCGGCGAGGAGCACCACCGAGAGGTAGCGGGCCCAGATCAGCGGGATGCTGAGCGGTGCGAGGGCGCCGAGCAGGATGCCCAGGACGAGGGCGATCGCGAAATACCACACGTCTCTTACTCTCCTCCAAGCCTCGGCACATGGTAGGCGGGCACCACGACCGATGGCATGGTCGTCAGGCGGATGCGGATGCCATAAAGCGAAAGCAGCCTGATCTCCCCCGTCGGCCCTCCCAGACTGGCCGCAAGGCGCCTCGGATTCCCGACGGCCAGAATCGTCACGGGGATGCTCGTCCGCACCGGGCCCACGGAGACGACGGCGCCGGCGCAGCGCACATCGGTGGTCGCAAGCAGGCGCAATCCGTTCAGGGAGATGGCCTTGGCTCCCGCGCCGTTCAGGTCGTTGATCACGGCGAGCAGGTCCTGGTCATGGATCAGGTATTCGTCGGGATTCACGCCGATCTGCGCCGGCTCCACGCTGTCGTCGAGCCAGAGCTTGATCCCTGGACCCTTCACGGCCGTGCGCCCGGCCGCGGCGAGAGCCCCGTGCAGCGCAGCCTGCTCGGATTTGAGCGCTTGGGCGGCGACGCGCGGGTCCGGCTCCGCCTTGAGGGCTCCGATCTGGGCCGTCAAGCGCTGGCCCTCGTCCTGCTGCTGTTGCAGCAGGCCCGTCATCGCGGCGAAGCGCTGGTAGGTCAGGTTCGCGCCTTCGGACATCTGCGCGCGCAGATCCATGCCGAGAAAGAGCCCGATCACGAGCCCCACCAGGGCCAGGAACGGCCAGTGGCCTTTCATCGCCTAAGCTCCACGAGCGGCCGCTGCGCGACCCTGAGGTCGATCGAGGCGGCCACCGCGCCCTGCTTCTTGAGCGCCCGCTGTATCGCCCCCAGCTCACTGAGCGTTGCAGGGACATTCGTTCCCTGGGGCCAGAGCACCTCCGTGCCCGAGGGCAGGTAGACGGCGAGCGGAGGGCCGGGCACCACCTGCGAGACCGCGAAGTGCTGGGCCCTGAGCTGGGCGATCAGGTCGAGCGCGGCGTGGACCTGCGCCCCTGTCAGATCGCGGTAACGTGCCACCAGTCCCGTCGCCACGCCGCCCAGCACCGTCATTCCCTGCGCGCCGGAAAGTGGCGCCAGCACGCGTCCGGAAGGGTCGACGCCATAAAAGGTGCCGCCCTGACCCGCCACGGCGGCGAGCGCGACGCGGCGCTGCACCTTGATCTCCACGGTCTGCGGCCACTGCCGGAGCACCACGGCCGTCCTGAGATAGGGAGCGCGCCGGAGAAGCTCGGCGGCCACCGCCTGCGGGTGCACCGACCACAGGGGCTCGTCCATCCGCAGGCCGCTAAGCGACGCGAGCCTCTGCGCGCCTCCCTGCACCGTGACATGCTGCAGGCGCAGCAAGGGCGAGCGCTCGAGCTGCCATGCCCCGACCAGCACGGCCAGCACAACCAGGGTCGCGAGCAGCCGCGGCCAGTGCAGCCGGCGACGCCTGCGCACCGGGCGAAGGCCCGGGCGTGCCATGCCAATTCTCCCCCTTCGTCCAGCAGGAAACCTCGATCCCCCGCCTACGGCCATTCTAGCCCAGCCGACCGCCAAGGCGGGAGACCTCGCGTGCCGCCGCCTTGGCGGCGTCGGGTCGGCCGAGCGCGAGCGCAGCCGCTCCCATCGCCAGCCGGCGCGCCGGAGTTCGCACGATCGGCAGAAGTTCCCGCCAGAGGGCCTCGGGTGCCAACCCCTCCTCGGGCAGCAGCACCGCAGCCCCGGCGTCCGCCAGCACCCGCGCGTTGTCGTCCTGGTGCACCGCCGGATTCGGCAGCGGCACCAGGATGGCCGGAATGCCGGCGCAGAGGATCTCGGCGCACGTCATGGCGCCGGCGCGCCCGACAAAGACATCGGCCGCCGCCAGTACGAGGTCCATGTCCCAGAAGTACGGTTCGATGCGCAGACGATCCGTCGCCCCGGGCGCCCAGCGCTCATGTTCGCGCTGGCCGGTGGCCAGGATCACCTGCTCGCCTTCGCCAAGCATGGCGGCCATGCCGCAGACGGTTGCGTTCAAGGCCCGTGCGCCCTGGCTGCCTCCCGTGACCGCGATCAGAACCGAATCCTGGCCGACGCCCAGCGCCTCGCGCGCCTCGCGCCGCGGCAACTGCCGCCGCGGGCGGACCGGCACGCCCGTGACGACCGCCCGGTCCCGCAGCTCCTTCGGCAGCTGGTCCCGCGCGGCTTCGTAGGCGATCAGGATGCGCGCCGCATAGCGCATCGCCACACGGTTGGCGAGGCCCGGCGTCGCGTTCGGTTCGATGAGTGCCAGGGGAAGGCCCCGCAAGCGGGCCGCGAAGGTGACAGGCAGAGCGGCATAGCCACCTGAGCTGACGACGACGTCGGGTTTCAGGCGTCTGAGCAGGCGGTAGGCGGCAAGCACGCCGACGCCGCTGCGCAGCAGGCTCCTGACGCGCACGGGCAGGCTCTTGCCGCGCACGCCGCCCGATGCCACGGCGTGGAAGTCGATGCCGCTCTTCGGCACGATCTTGGACTCCAGGCCGGCCGTGGAGCCGATGAAGCTCGTGTGCCAGTCACGCGCGGCCGCAGCGACCGCCAGGAGCGGGTAGATGTGCCCCCCGGTTCCACCACCCGTAAGCACCACGCGCATCAGGCCCTCACCGCCTGGCGCGATATGTTGAGCAGAATGCCCATCGCCCCCAGCGCAAAGACGAGCGACGACCCGCCGTAGGATATGAAGGGCAGCGGGATGCCGGTGATCGGCATCGAAGCCGTCACAACCGCGATGTTCATCAGGGCCTGCACCGCCACCATCGCCGTCAGGCCCACCGCGAGGAGGGCGCCGAAACGGTCCGGAGCCAGCATCGCGACGCGCAGGCCGCGCCATACGAGCACCAGGAAGAGGGCGAGCACGGCAACAGCGCCGATCAGGCCGAGTTCCTCGCCGACGATGGCGAAAATGAAGTCCGTGTGCTGTTCAGGAAGGTAGAAGTACTTGAGCGCACCCTGCCCGAGACCGGTGCCGAAGAGGCCGCCCGACCCGAGCGCGTAGAGCGACTGGATGATGTGGTAGCCGGCGCCCTGCGGATCCGCCTGCGGATGCAGGAAGGCGAGGAAGCGCTGCAGACGGTACGGCGCGACGATGATCGCCACCCCCACCGCCGGCAGGACGAGCGCCAGGATGCCGAAGAACTGCCAGAGGTTGACGCCGGCCACGAACAGCATGGTGAAGACGGTGCCACCAAGCGCCAGCGCGGTGCCGAGGTCAGGTTCCCGGATGATCAGCAGGGCAATCGGCAGGTAGATGGCGAGAGGCACGCCGATGCCCTGCCAGAAGCGGTCGGCCCGCGGCATGCGCGCCAGCCAGAGCGCGAACAGCAGCACCAGCGAGAACTTGGCGAGCTCGGAAGGCTGGAAGAGCAGGCTGCCGAAGCCGAGCCAGCGCCGCGCACCGTTCACGTCGCGCCCGATGTGCGGCACCAGCACCACGATGAGCAGCAGCACCGTGGCGATCGCCACCGGCTGCACGAGGGGCACCAGCCTGTGGT
The DNA here is from genome assembly GCA_021793315.1 of Bacillota bacterium. Classification (GTDB taxonomy): domain Bacteria; phylum Bacillota; class Sulfobacillia; order JAJZYS01; family JAJYTV01; genus JAJZQO01. The sequence continues at coordinate 8,715 of JAJYSZ010000047.1, forward strand.
AGTCGAAACGCACGAAAAAGGCCATGATCGCCAGGCCCAGCCCGGCCCAGACCAGCTGTCGCTCGAGGTAGTAGTAGGAGTTGTGGTTGACGACGCTCGCCTCGATCGACGAGGCCGAGAAGACCATGACGACGCCGAACCCGAGCAGTGTCAGGACGGCGGCCAGTAGGATGTGGTCGATGGGCTTGCGCTGCACGCCGTCCCTCCTCCCCCGTGACGCGGTAACCCAGGCGCTCGCCTCAGGCCCAGAACGCAACATACGCGAGGGCCGCGCAGATCAGTCCGAAGATCCAGAAGCGGTAGACGACCGTCGTCTCGGCCATGCCGCCCAGTTCCATGTGATGGTGGAGCGGCGACATGCGCAGGAGCCGCCGGCCCGTCCGCCGGAACCAGACCACCTGGACCGCCACCGACAAGGTCTCGACCGCGAAGACGAAGCCGGCCACGACCAGGACAAGCTCCAGCCGCAGCAGGACCGCAACAGCCGCGATCGCGCCGCCGAGGGCGAACGAGCCGACGTCGCCCATGATCACCTTCGCCGGATGCAGGTTGTAGTAGAGGTAGCCACCCAGAGCGCCAGCCAGGGCCAACGAGAAGGTGGCGAGCGAGAAGACGCCCACGGAAACCGCGAAGGCCGCGAACAGCATCGCGACGATCAGACCGAGACCACCGGCGAGGCCGTCCAGACCGTCCGTGAGGTTCACCGCGTTGGTGGTGGCGAGCCCCGTGGCGAGGACGAGCAGCAGAAAGAGCGCCGGGTCCGGCTGCCACATGAGGTGCGTGAACGGGACTTGCACGTCCGTGCCGATATTGAGCGGCCCGAGCGCGAGGGCGCCGAACGCCAGGCTCAGCAAGGCGCCGAGACCGAGCTTGGTGCGCGCGCGGACCCCAAGCGGCCGATGCAGCCGCACCTTGATGAAGTCGTCGGCGAAGCCGATCAGGCCGTTGCCCCACGCGAAGGCGATGGCCACCCACATCAGGTCGTCGCGCGGTCCGAGCGCCACGGCGGCCACCGTTGCCGCCACGAGGAACAGGAGGCCGCCCATCGTCGGCGTGCCGGATTTCACGAGGTGCGAGGCCGGCCCCACCTCGCGCACCGTCTGCCCCAGGTGGAGCGTCCTCAGCAGGCGGATCGCCAGAGGTCCCAGCGCGAAGGCGAGCACGAACCCCAGGCCCAACGACCAGAGGGGGCTCACGGCGTCACCTCCAGCCAGTCGATCAGCGCCCGCTCGAGACCGATCGCCCGCGACGCCTTGAACAGCACGACATCGCCTTCCCTGCAGAACCCCCTGAGCCAAGGGGCCACCGCCTCGACGCCGGCAAAGGCCTCGGACTCGGCGCCCTCCGCCTTGGCCGCTTGCGCCACAAGCAGCGAGAACTCCCCCACCGCCACCACCACGTCTGCGCTCTGCGCCGCCGCCTGCCCCATCGCCCGGTGCAGTGCGACCTCCTCATCGCCGAGCTCACGCATGTCCCCGAGCACTGCGATGCGGCGGCCCGCGCAGGGCAGCTCGCGCAAGAGCTTGAGCGCCACGTCGAGAGACTGCGGTGATGCATTGTAGGTGTCGTCGATGGCCGTCATGCCTCTGGCCGTCAACGTGCGCAGGCGTCCGTGCGGGGGGTCCGCGCGCGAGAGCGCCTCTGCCCCGTCGGCGAAGGAGACGCCGGCGGCCAGGGCACCACCGACCGCCAGCGCCGCGTCGAGCACCGCACCATCGCCCACCAGCCTGAGACGACAGGTCACGTCCTCACCGCCGTAGCCGAGGTGAAGAAGGCTGCCCTCGACACCCAGATTCTCGCTGCCCAGAATGCGCAGGTCCGCCGTCGGATCCCTGCCCACGAGCAGGACCCTGTGCGGTGCAGACAGGCGCAGAAACGAAAGCCACGGATCGTCCGCATTCAGGACGGCCGTGCCGTCCTGCGGCAGGGCGCTGAGGAGCTCAGACTTGGCGCGGGCGATGGCCTCGATGCTGCCCAGGATCTCCAGGTGCGCGTTGCCGATCACCGTGACGATGCCGATCCGCGGCCGCAGAATACCCGCCAGCCGCGCGATCTCGCCGCGCCCGCGCATGCCGAGCTCGAACACCGCGCTGCGATGCCTCTGTGAGAGTCCGAACAAGGCCAGCGGCATGCCGATGTCGGAATTGAAATTGCCCGGGTTGCGGAACACCGGGCCAAGCGGCGTCAGGGTCGCAGCCCAGAGCTCCTTGGTTGTCGTCTTGCCCACCGAGCCGGTTACGGCCGCGACCAGGCCCTCATACTGCCCCGCCATCTGCCGTGCGGCCGTCAGAAGCGCCTGCCGGACATCGTCGACCAGCACCGCCGGCAGCCCCGGGGGGAGCTCCACGGCCTGCTCCATCAGGACACCGCCGGCACCCGCCGCGATGGCCTTGCCGATGTAGAGGTGCCCGTCGGTGCGCTCTCCCTGCAGCGCGACGAAGAGGTCCCCTGGCTGCACCTTGCGCGAGTCGACGGTGCCATGCGCGATCGTCCAGTCGGGATCACCCTGCAAAAGCCGGCCGCGCGTCGCCGCCGCCAGTTCCCCTATTTTCAACGAAGAAGCTCCTCCAACGCGACTGCCGCCTCTTCCCGGTCGCTGAAATGCTCGACGAGGTCGCCAAGCAGCTGATAGTCCTCGTGTCCCTTGCCTGCGATGACGACGGCGTCGCCTGGTTTGGCGTCGCGCATGGCCATGCGGATCGCGTGTCTGCGATCCAGTTCGCGGATGTAATTGCGCTTGCCGAGTTCCCTGATGCCGGACACGATCTGGTCGGTGATCACGGCAGGGTCCTCCGAACGCGGATTGTCGGTGGTCAGGTAGAGCTGATCGGCCAGCGCAGCTGCGAGCGCCCCCATCTGCGGCCGCTTGCCGCGGTCCCGATCACCGCCGCAACCGAACACGATGAGTATCCGGCCCGGTGTGATCGCACGCACGGCGCCGAGCAGCTTGGCGATGCCGTCCGGCGTGTGTGCGTAGTCGACGATCACGGAGAAGGGCTGGCCCCTGTCCACCCGTTCGAAGCGTCCAGGGGGTGCAGGTGCGTCCTCGAGCGCCGCCGCAATGGCCTCGAGGTCCACGCCTGCGCCGAGCGCGGCCGCCGCTGCCGCCAGGGCGTTCTGCACGTTGTAGAGTCCGGCGATCGGCAGGTCGACGGGCACCTCCCCCTGCGCGGTGGCCAAGGCGAAGCGGCTTCCCTCCGCCCGCAGCTCGACGCCGAGCGCGCTGAGGTCGGCTGGCTCGGTGATGCCGAAGCGGATCGGCCTGCCCCGCAACTGGCGTGTGAAGGCCGTCGCCGCCGGGTCGTCGGCGTTGACGACCCCGAAGCCGCTCGGCGGAATCATGGCGAACAGCTTCAGCTTGGCGGCCAGGTAGCGGTCAAACGTGACATGGTAGTCGAGATGATCCTGCGTCAGGTTCGTGAAGACCGCGCCGGCAAACCGCACCCCATGCACCCGTCCCATGTCGAGGGCGTGCGAGGAGACCTCCATGACGACATCCTGCGTGCCGAAGTCCAGCATGCGCCGGAACCAGCGCTGCAGGTCGGTCGCCTCGGGCGTCGTGCGGTGCGACTTCTCGGCGCGCCCGCCGATCGTCTGCTCGACGGTGCCGATCAGGTCCACCTTGCGTCCTGCCCGGCGCAGAATGTGACGCAACAGGTACGTCGTCGTCGTCTTGCCGTTGGTGCCGGTGATGCCGACAATGCGCAAGTTGCGCGTCGGCTCGCCGTGCACCCTGGCGGCCAAAAGGCCGAGCGCATCTCGCGTGTCGTCCACGAGAACAGCTGGGATCCCTTGGGGTGCCTCGCCCGCCCGGCTGACGCAGACCGCCGACGCTCCCGAGGCTAAGGCCTCGCGGATGAACCCGTGACCGTCGTGGACCCGCCCGACAATGGCGCAGTAGAGTTCGCCGGGCCCAACTTCCCGCGAATCATGCTGGACGTCCCGGACCTCGACATCCCCTCCGACGACCTGACCAATTCCTCTGGCCAATTCCGACAGCAGCATCTGCCCATAACCTCCGACGGCCTTTGGCCGCACTTCCAGTATGAAGGCATTGTCTACGTGTTATGCGAATCCGGCGGCGACGTCGCACGGACCCATACCGTGGCACCCAGCGGCAGCTTGCTGCCCGGCGCCGGCTCCTGCTCGACCACCTTGCCCTCGCCGTCCACGCGCAGGCGCAGTCCCGCGCGGTCGAGCGCCTGGGCCGCTGCGTCCACCGTGAGCGAACGCAGGTCCGGCACCGTCACGTCGCCCCCCGTGCCCAGGTAGACGAGGACCCGTGAGCCCGGCTGGATCGCGGCGCCGGCCGGAGGGAACTGTCCGGTGACGCGCTCGCCGGGGCCGATCAGGTTTGCCGCAAGGCCGAGTGCCTTGAGCGATGCGGCGGCCTTTTCGCCGCTCAGGCCCAAAAGGTCGGGCAGCGGCTGCGGCGGCGCGGCCTGGGGGGGAATCCCGAGCGCGGAGAGCACGCGGCCCATCGCCCGACCCACCACCGGCGCGGCGATCTGTCCGCCATAGTACGGGCCTACCGGCTCGAATATCTGGACCAGCATCGCCACCTGAGGAGACTGGGCCGGCCCGAAGCCGACGAAGGACGAAATGTACTTGCCCTCGACGTAGCGGCCGTTGATCACCGCCTGGGCGGTGCCCGTCTTGCCCGCAAGGTCGTAGCCGGGCACCTGGGCCGGGCGGCCGCTGCCTTTCTTGACAACGCCCTCCAGCAGGCGCACCGCGGTCTTCGCGGCAGACTGCGGCACGATCTGCTCCGATACGCCCTGCCAGCGGCTCACTAGTTTCCCGGCGGGCGTCTCGATCTCCTTCATCAGATGCGGCTGGTGCCAAGTCCCTCCATCTGCGATGGCACCGATGGCCGAGATGAGGCTGATCGGCGACAGGGCGAGGGTTTGGCCGAACGCCATCGTCGCGAGGTCGATCGGCTTGACGCGCGATTGCGGCGGGACGATCGAGCGGGCCTCCCCCGGGAGGTCGATGCCGGTCGTGCCGATCACCCGGAACTTGTGGAGATAGTTGTAGAACTTTGCGGTACCGAGACGCAGGCCCACTTCGACAAACCCGACGTTGCACGAGTGTGCGACCACGTCCGTGAAGGTGATCGATCCGTGGCCCGAGCGCTTCCAGCAGCGCAGCGGCACTCCGTCGACCCGCACGAAGCCCGGGTCGTAGAAGCCCGACTCCGGCGTCACCACGCCCTCGGCAAGCGCGGCCGCCGCGGTGATTGCCTTGAAGGTCGATCCCGGCGGCAGGATGTCGCTGACCGCTGCGTTGCGGCGCTGCTCGGCGGGATAGGCCGCAAAGTCGCTCGGGTCGTAGGAGGGGTCGAGAGCCATGCCGAGCACACCGCCGGTTTTCACGTCGAGGACAAGCACGCTGACGAGCTTGGCCCCGGTGTCGCGCTTCGCGGTCTCGGCGGCCTCGGTGGCGATCTGCTGCACGTCGGAGCGCAGCGTCAGCACGACCTTGTCGCCGGACTTGGGCGGCGTGTAGGTGACGCGCGGCTGGGCGAGCAGGCGGTTGTAGGCGTCCATCTCGATGCCGATCGCGCCGTTCTTGCCGCGCAGGACCTTGTCGTACGAGCGCTCGATGCCTTCGAGGCCCTGGTTGTCGATGCCCGAGAACCCGAGCACCGCACCGGCCAGCTTGCCGTTCGGGTAGACGCGTGTCGCCTTGGGTGCGAGTCCCAGACCCGCAATGTGCAGCGCCCGAATCGCGGCCACCTGCTCGTCGCTCAGGCTGCGTGCCAGCCAGACGAACGTGACACGGCTCTGGAGCAGCTTCAGCAGCCGCTCCGGCGAGCTCTGCACGATGGGGGCAACCTCCGTCGCCACCCTTTGGCGGTCCTGCACCTGGCGTGGCACGGCGTAAAGCTGGTAGGTGGTGCGCGAACCCGCGAGAACGACACCGTCCGCGGTGACGATCTCGCCCCGCGGAGCACCGACGGTAATCTTACGCAACCGCACCTGCTGTCCTGTGTCCGCGAGTTTCGGTCCCCGCACCAACATGACGAAGGAGGTGCGCACGATGAGTGCCACCACGATCGCCAGGACCACATAGAGCGCCGCGAGCATGCGGCGCCGCTGAGTTCCCGTAGGTGGCACTACGCATCCCTCCGCTCCGTTACATACCGGTCACCGCCCTGGTGATCGACTCGATCAGGGCGCCGACCGCGGCGATGGCGCCAGACTTGCGGCCGCCGCTCCCGGCAGGCTGCCTGACTGCCCCGGCACTGCTCGCAGGCACGGTGACCGACAGCACCGGAGGAGCCGGCGCCAGGTTCAGCTTCGATGCGATGGAGGTGAGACGTCCCGCCGATGTCAGCGCCGACACCTGGCCCTGCAGGGCGAGTTCCTGGGCCTGTGCCACCTGGAGCTGCGCCTGTGTCCGGTCGATGGCATACCCGACCTGGGCGGCGGCGGCGAAACGCGAGACGGCCAGGATCGCGACCACAACGGTCACGCACCAGCGCAGGTAGAAGGTCCGCATCTGCGGCTTTGGGCGAACCTTCGCACGGACCTTGGGCTGCTCGGCGGCAGTATCGATCAGGCGCCTCTCCGGGACCATCGCTATGCCTCCTCAGTCTTCGGAAGAACGATCGCGACGCGCAGCTTCGCGCTGCGTGCGCGTGGATTGCGCTCCTGCTCTGCGGCGCTGGCCTGCAGAGGCTTCTTGGTCGTCTGGCGGTAAGGCGGCTCGTGGAACCGCCGCTTGACGATACGGTCTTCAAGCGAGTGGAAGCTGATCACGGCCACGCGGCCGCCCGGTCGCACCACCGACGGCACAACCTCGAGGAGGTCAGCCAAGGCGCCAAGCTCGTCGTTGACGGCGATGCGCAGGGCCTGGAACGTGCGGCGCGCGGGGTGTCCGGCGCCCTTGCCGGAGGCCACGGCCGACGCGACGATCGCCCGCAACTCGCCTGTCGTCCGGATGGGACGGTGCGCGACGATACGCTGCGCCACCCGCCTGGCATGGCGCTCCTCGCCATACTCGCGGATGATGCGCGCAAGTTCCGCTTCGTCCCAGCCGTTGATGACATCGTCAGCCGACAGCGCCTGGCTGGGATTCATCCGCATATCCAGCGGCCCGTCACTGCGAAAGGAGAATCCCCGCTCGGCACGGTCGATCTGTGCGGACGACACCCCCAGGTCCACGAGCAGGGCGTCCGCGGGCACGAACCCGGCTTCGCCGGCGATGGCGACCACGTCGCGAAAGTTGCCGTGCCGAAGTTCCGCTTCGCCAGGCAGGCGCTGCCTGGCGGAGGCGAGCGCATCGGGGTCCTGGTCGATGCCGAGCAGCCTGCCCTCCGGCGCGATGGCGGCCCAGATGGCCACCGCGTGGCCGGCGAATCCCACCGTGGCATCGATCACGGTGGCGCCAGGCTTGAGATCGAGTTCCTGCAGTACCTCCGCAAGGAGAACTGGCTGATGGATCGGTTTCATTACAGCAACCCCAGCTTGCCAAGATTCTCGGCGAGTTCCTCGGGCGACGCCTGGCTCTCGATGGCGTACTGCTGCCAGCCCTCCGCCGGCCAGATCTCCACCCGTGTCGCCACGCCGACGATTACGGTCTCGCGCAGGAGCCCAGCGTACTGCCGCAGAGGTTGCGGCACGAGGATGCGCCCTTGCTTGTCCGGCTCGCACTCCGACGCGCCGGAGAAGAAGAAGCGCGCGAAGGCCCGTGCTTCACCGCTCGACAGCGGCAGTTGAGAAAGCCTCTCCTGGACGCCCTCCCACTCCTTGCCGGAATAGAGGAAGAGACAGTGGTCGAGGCCCTTGGTGATGACGAAGTGGCCGCCGAGCAGCTCGCGCATGCGTGCAGGGATGAAGAGGCGCCCCTTGTCGTCCAGACTGTGCCGGTACTCCCCCATGAACATGCGCGTCACCTCCCGGTGTCACCACGTCTCCCCACTTTCCCCCACTATGTTCTGCCCCAGCCGGAGAACTCCTGCTGCCAGCCGCCACCGCAGACAAAAATAGCGGGCGCCCCGGCAGTGCCGGAGCGCCCGAGGCCTTATGTGACTAGACGGCGATTGGTTCGCTGTGCTGTTGCACGCCGATCATTAGGTGGAGGGCATGCCCGCAGGCCGGGCAGTGCAGTTCGCCGACCGGACTCGTCGGCTCGTGGCTCACGGTCAACCCCTGAGCTCCACAGACAGCGCACAGGAACTCGACAAGATGCTCCTGTTCCATTCGCCTGCCTCCCCTAGGGCGGCCACTAGGACCCCCTGGCTCATGCTTCGGCGACCTTTGCGGGAACCCTCCCGCTCCAGCACGCATTCGGCCGCTTCTTGCGGCACTGGACGGACCATCCGCTCAATCGGTCTCAGGTGCCGGTACAAGGGCCTTTCGGGTCTTGCCACGCCAGCCGCGCCGAGACCTCAGAGCCCGCGGCCGGCGACTCGGCAGCGGCCAGCGCAAGCCCCAGCCAACGATCGCGGTGGCGGCCGGGACGAAGAATCCCAGGAGGACGAGCGTGTACACGAAGAGGCCGAGCACCACGACGACACCGAGCTCCTCGAGGCTGGTCACGCCCGAGACGACCATCGAGCCGAACGTACCGCCCATGATCAGGGCGGCCGACAGGATCACGTGGCCCATGCGGCTCATCGCCGCCTTGATGGCCTGCTTGGGGGTCATGCGCTCGCGCAGCATCTCCTCAAAGCGGGACATCAGGAAGATCGCGTAGTCGACGCCCAGTGCGACCAGGAGCAGCAGCACGAAGAACGGCAGGACCCAGTAGACTCCGCTGTGGTGCAGCAGGTCGACGAACAGCAGCTGGCCGAGGCCCATCGCCACGTAATAGGTGGCATAGAGCGAAGCGATCAGGTAGAGCGGGATCACGAACGAGCCGAGCATGAGCACGAGAAGCACGAAGATCGCGCCGAGCACGAGAAGCGCTGTCTGCTGGAAGTCGTGGGCCGAGATCGCGCTGAGGTTCTCCTGCAGGCCGCTCTGGCCCCCGGCGTACACTCTTCCTTGGCGCACGGGACTCGTGGCGAGCGCATGGCGTGCCGCGCTGACCAGGCTCGGCATCTCGTCGATGGCACGGGTCGAGTAAGGATTGGCGGCGAGGTCCACGGTAAATGACGCGACGTGGCCGTTCGGGGAGATGTAGCTCGCCATCGCGCTCTTGACTGCCTGGCTGTCCAGTGCCGTCGCCGGCAGGTAGAAGCCGGCAGTGGCGGCTCCCTTGGACATGCCCGCGAGGGCGCCCTGCGCCTTGGCGACGCCCTGACCGATCTGCCCCGCCGCTTGGGCTGCCGAGGACAGCCCGGGCCCGAGTTTTTGGGCGCCCTGCGCCGCCTGCACGAGGCCGGCAGAGATCGCGGCGCTCGAGCTGGCAAACGATTGAGCCCCCGATGCGAGCTTTGGCGCTGCGGTCGCGAGCCCCGTCAGACCCCCGGCGACGCTCGACGCGCCTTCCGCGAGGCTCTGCGCTCCCGCGGCCGACTGCCTGCCGCCTTGGGCCACGCCGCTGGCAGCCCCTGCGATCTCCTGCGCCGATGAAGTCAGCGCCTCCGCGGCGGCGCTCGCGCGCCCGGCCCCTTGCGCCAGCGTGGTCGCGCCGCTCGTGGCCTGCTGCAGCCCCTGGTCGAGCGCGTTCGCCGTCTGCGCGATGGCCTGCCAGTTCGGCGACTGGCTGGTATCCGGGTGGGTGGACGCCCAGGCGGCGATTGCTTGGCTGAGGCTTTGTGCCGCCTGCGACATCTGGGTTTCGGACTGGCTCAGGCTGGTCGCGCCCTGCGCCACCGAGGCACTGCCCTGCGTCGCCTGCGCAAGGCCGCTCGCCAGCTTGCCGGTGCCTTCGGCCACCGCTTGCGCGGCCTGCGCCAGCTGCGACGTGCCATGGGCCAGACTGGCCGCACCATCGCCGAGGCTGCGCGCTGCCCCGCCGAGCCTCCCTGCCTGCTGGGCGAAGCCGAGGAGACCGCTCTGGAGCGACGGCGTGGCCTGCAGCAGGTCCTGGGCCGCCGCGTTCAGCCGGTTGCCAGCTGCGGCCGCGACCTCCACCTCGCTGCTGGCCTTGCCAAGCTGCCCGGCAAGCTGCCCGGCCCCCTGCACGGCCGGGTCGAGGCCGTTTGCGACACTACCCGTCTGATCGGCGAGGGTGAACTCGGCCACAGGCTTGCCGAGCGGCCAGGCTGCGCTCTCCACTCCCGTGACGCCAGGTTGGGCCGCCAGCGCCGCGGAGATCCGGTCGACGGTCGCCAGCCCCTTCGGCGTGCGCAGGTTCCCGCTCGTCTGGAGTACGATCTGCGCCGGCATCGCCTTGCCTTCGCCAAAGCTCTGCGCCACGGCGTGAAAGCCACGGACCGAAGCGGCTTGGGGAATCTGGTGCAAGGTGTTGAAGGAACGCTGCCCTGTGTAGAGCAGGGCGATGGGCGTCAAGACGGCGCAAAGCGCCACGACAGTCCACCACGGATGCGCGGTTGCGACTCGTCCGCTGAAGACCCACATGCCCAGCGGCCGCGTGACCTCGCCGGTCTTGGGCGGGCGGGGCCAGAAGAGGCTGCGGCCGAAGATCGCCATCAACGCGGGTATCAGCGTCAGGCAGGCCAAGAGCGCCACGGCGATGCCGATGGCGACGCCCGTCCCCGACCTGTACAAGCTGAACTCGGCGAAGTAGAGCGTCGCAAACGAGACCAGCACCGTAAGCGAACTGAACAGCACTGTGCGGCCCGCACCCGCGAAGGTGCGGGCGATGGCGTCTTCGATGCTCTCGTGGTCGCGCTGCAGTTCCTCGCGGAAGCGATTCAGAAGGATGATCGCATAGTCCGTGCCGGCGCCGAACAGAACGGCGATCAGGAAAGTCTGGGTGAAGGTGGAGAGCGGCAATCCGAAGCGTCCGAGATAGGCATCCACGCCGGATGCGATCAGGAACGACAGCCCGATCGTGAAGAGGTTGACCAGCGGCGCGAGTGCCGAGCGCAGCACCAACACCAGGATCACGAGCACCAGCGCCACCGTGACGGCCGCCGTGCGGTTCACGCCCTGCTGGGAGATGACGATGTTGTCCTGCATGATGGGCACGTCGCCCGTATAGTAGATTCGCAGGCCCCGGGGGGCACCGTGAAACCCGTCTTCCACCTGTTTTAGCGCCTTCGCGGTGGCGGGGTTTACGTCAGACTGACGGAAGCCGACAACGGCGATCTCGGTGGAGCCGTCGCGACTCACGAACGCGGAGGCGGCATCGGACGCGACAGTCCATGGATCCTGCACGAAGGTGATGCCGTTCCGCGAGCTCTTCGCCCCTAGCTGCGCAAGGTGCCTGCGGAAGAATTGCTGGTCCTGGGCGGTCAAGCCGCCCTTGCGCACGACCGCCACGATCATGCTGCTCTTCTGCGGATGCGCGGGGTCGATGTGCGCGACAAGTTTCGTGGCCTGCTCGTAGCTCGCGCTCTTTGGCAGGGTCACGGCATCCTGCTGCGCGACCACCGTACTGAGCTGCGGCAGGAACTTGACCGTGAAGAGGGCGAGCGCGATCCATGCAATCACGATCAGCCAGCGCAGGCGAACGATGTAGCGCGTCATGCGCTTTGGTGTCACGCCTCGGGCCTGCCCGGCTGAAGCTGGCGCAGGACGCCCGACACGGCCACCAGGAGATCGAGAAGTTCCGCGCCGCGCTCGACGCCGAACTCACGAACGATGTGACCCCACAAAAGCAGAAGGTTCTCGTCGGCCTCCGTCAAAAGTGCCTCGCCACGCTCCGTGATGGAGAACCAGGCCACGCGCCGATCGTCCTCGTCGGCGCGCCTGGCCACCAGACCCTGCGCGATCAGGCGCTTCGTAAGTCCGCTGACGGGACCGGACGTAATGCCGAGTGCCTCACCCACCTGGGCCGCGGTCCATGGTCCCGCCCGCCGCAGCTGGCGCAGAAAGTAGAACTGCGCCACCGTCAGCCCCAGCTTGTGCGTCTCCCGCGTCACATGCTGCAGGAGATTCTGCATGAGAACTGGGAAGAGTCGGTCAAACACCTCCGCCAGTTGCCGCTCGCGCTCCGTCAAGCCGTTCCCTCCAAAATCTCTTCTGCATGAAGTTTCTTCCCTACGAAGATAATCGGCACTCAACCCCGCGTCAAGGGTGGCTGGCCGATTTCTGCGCCTTGACGCTCCATGACCCAGGCGCTATCATACTTTTGCGTCGTGGGGGCGTAGCTCAGCTGGGAGAGCGATAGGTTCGCAATCTATAGGTCAGGGGTTCGAATCCCCTCGCCTCCACCAAGTTTCGAGCCCCGGGATCCGCTGCGCGAGCGGGTTTCGGGGCTCATTCTATCAAGCCGTAGTATCGAGCAGGAACGGACAAAACCGATTCAAACGGGGTGCATTTCGGGGTGCAAGGGGTGCAAACGGGGTGCAAACGGGGTGCAAACGGGGTGCAAAACAGACTGCGGCAACTGCGCCTGGATCGCGGCCTGACTCTGCGAGATCTCGCTCGTCTCGCCGGCGTCGCTTCGCCAATCGTCTCGCGGGTGGAGCGGGGCCTTGTGGACCCACGGCTCAGCACCGCACTAGCGCTCGCCCGGGCGCTCGGCTGCGCCATCGAGGACATCTTTGCGCCGGAAAAGTAGCACTCTCGGCCACCGTTCCATACCCTGACCACCGAGGAGGGATCAGGGTATGCAGGAGATTCGCCTCGTCGGCAACATCTCGGCGGTGGAGCTCGCGGCAGGAACGCTCACCATCACGATCGACGGTCAACCGCTCGCGTTCCCGATCGGCGCGCAGGAGCCAGCCCCCGCGCCGCGTCCTCGCCCGTCGCGCAAGCCCAACGGCCACGCCGAGGAGGGCCCGCAGGACGCGGGTGCAGCGCAGTGACGGTGTTCTACTGCGGCGTGCCCGTCTCTCTCAGTCACGGTGGCGCGCGGGTGTATAGGTTGCCACCCTCGTCCATCCGGCTTCTGGGGCAGCTCCCGGTGTGGCGGGCGTTTCGCACTTTGGGCCCGTGTGGCCACTCCTGAGCGTTGCTGCGTACTTCGCGGTTGTTCTTGGCTTTCGAGCGTACACGACCCATCACGTCGACGACTCGCAGACGGACGACGACCTCACACGCCACGGCGTGTTCTCGGGCGCCACCGGCAGCGGCAAGACCACCGGCATGCTGAACCAGCTCCGCGCGTTCTGCCGGCGGGGTTTCGGCATCGTCTGGCTCGGGCTCGACGCGGGCGACTGCAAGAAGGCCTACGCGATCGCGAAGGACGAGGGCATGCGCATCCGGTACGTCGACCCGACGCAGGACAGCGTGCCAGCCTACAACCTCCTGCACCGCATCACCGGCACCGAGGGAGAGCTCGAACAGGTCGTCGGAGAGTTCCTCAGTGTCCTGCGGCAGGCGAACACGGCAGCCTGGGGCAAGCGGCTCGAGGCCACGATCGAGGAGACGACGATCCGACTGCTCGAGGCTGGCGGCGAGGTCACGCCGTCGGACGTCATGGAAAGCCTCGAGGCGGCCGGCGACAAGGACGCAGCGAGCAAGGTCAGGCGCATCATCTCGACGGCCAGCATGCGCAGGTTCCTCGGCACGCCTGGCGACTTCACTTTCAGTGCGCAACCCGGCGAAGTGCTCATCGTCTCCCTTGACCTTGGCGAGTTGGGACCCGACACCGCCGCACGGCTCGCGCAGATCTGCGCCAGCGGCATGTTCCGCTCAGGGCTTCTTCACCAGTCCGGCGGCCCGCTGCTCGCGCTGTTCATGGACGAGTGGCAAATGTACTCGGGCCCGAAGCACCCGCTGATGCTCGAGCAGCTCAGGCGCCGCGGCGTGACGGTCCAGGCGGCGATGCAGCACATGCACCAGGCGGATGCGAGACTTCAAGCCGCGATCAGGCAGGTGGGATCGATCTACCTCTACCAGCAGGAGCCGGCCGACGCAAAGTTCTGGGCAGACCTCCTGGAGATCGACTGCCGGCGCCTCGCAAGCCTCGACGTTCACCAGCGGCTGGCCCGTGAGCGCGTCCACGGAAAGATACGTGTGGAGTTGCAGCACAATGCTGAGTTCTCGAGATCAGATGCTCGTCGCCACCGTCAATCGTCTTGGCTTCGTGTCGCGCGTCGGGCTCGAACACGCCTTCTTCCAAAGCGAGCGGACGGCCCAGCGGGTGTTAGCGCGCCTGACGCGCGCCGGCCACATCCGGCGAACGATGCGACTCGGCCCGGCGATCTACCACGTCGAGAGGTGGCAGGCGCAAGCGGAACACCGGGCGGCGGTGGCGGACGCGATCCTGCTCCTCCGGCCCGACCGTTGGAAGCTCGAGGTGCCAGTGCCGGGGGTGCAAGCAAGGGCCGACGCTCTGCTCCTGCGCAGCGGCCACATCCTGTGGCTGGAGGTCCAGCGCAAAAGCCACGGCAACGCCGTCACGAAGATCCGAGCCTACCGGGAGTCCTGCCGGCGGAAGAAGTGGACCTCTCTCTTTTCCGCGTTCCCCGACCTGCTGATCCTGGGCCTCGGCGACCGGGAGAAGACCAGCGCAAAGAAGGCGATGCAGGGTGAGCGAGGATTCCATCTGTATCTGGATCCTGAGGAGGTCCGAGGACAGTGAGCTTCTCTCTGCTGGGGATCTTCGCGGGAGTCGGGATCGTGATGGGCATAGCCTCCTCGGTGCTGGGTGGCCTTGGCAAGCCGGAAGTCGCCAAGATCGTGACGCTGAGCACGGAGGCGGTCATGTGGGGCGGCCTGCTGACGATCTACGCGGCGCTATTCATCCAGGCCGAGCAGTTCTTGGACCTTGGGGGCCCGCTGCACACCGGGGATCAGTACCTGCCCAGCCTGCACAACCTGCTCCAGGGCGTGCCAAAGGGCGACTCGCTGCGACACATGATCGAAGGGCGGCAGCACTGACGAGCGGGGGTGACGACAGATGGCCACGCAGGCGCTGGGAGAAGATCGCGGTGTTTGGACTCGAGGCGTTCATTGCATTCGCATTGGTGCACGTCGGCCAGGACATCTGGCATATGTGGTCCAACTTCTGACGGCGTTCGGCCGGCTGGCCTCGAGCGCGCTGCTGTGAGCCGCTACTTCACAGCCACCTATAGAGCCCGGGCCCTCGCGTTCCAGGGTGTCACGCTGGCGGGGGTGTGCGTTGCGGCGCACTCCCCCCTCCCCCTGGGCATCATCCTGGCCCGCAGGATCGCCACTGAGCGTTACGCAGCGCTGCGCGGGCCCGTCGGTATGCTGGCGATCATGCTGGCCGTGGGCGCGATCTACGGGGCGCACACGGAGCATGCAACTGCCGCGGGGAAGGCTGGCAAGGTCGGTCGCGAGCTGATCAAAGCGGGGGTCAAGCACCTGCCAAAGCACGACGAGGCGCAGTTCACCCACTCGCTCGTCAACGACGCACTCTCGCCCCTGCACCAGCGGCGCCTGCTGCCGGCCGCGGTGTACCGTCGCCTACTCCAGGGCGCGCACGATCGCTACGAGCTGCAGCGCATCATCGACCACTGGGCGAAGTACCAGCACACGCGTAAACTCACGCACGCCGACATCGACCTAGCGGGCGCGATCGGACGCCTGAAGCGCGACCTCCATCCGCCTGCGCCGACGTCGCCAGTCGAGATCTGGGGCAACGGATTCAGGGAGTACGCGCGGCTCTATCGGGACTTCGGCCGGGGGGCGCTGCGCATCATCCGCGACATCGGGCACAAGCGAATGCAAGGCGTGTTCCCGTTCGTGCCGCCGGGAGTGCCGGGGATTGGAGGAGGAGCGGGGCTGCCGATGTGACGAGGAGAGCGCCGAGGTGTTTAGCCCCGGCGCCCTCGCTCTCGGAACCTACGCCGCGTTGCGCTCACGGATCAGGCGCAGGACGTCGCGCACAGCGTCCTCTGCTCCCCCTTGAGCGACGTCCAGCCACCGGTGCTGCCAAGCGGGATCGTCCGCCAGCAGGCACCCTCCATACCCCACCGCGAGGCGAGCCAGGTCGAAGATAAGTAGACCCATGTCTCTCCCCTCCCTTTGCGCCCACGTCGTCGAGGGCACACCCACACGGGCTTGTACCAAGGCTAAATGAGGACCGCGCAGTCTGTTTGCGCTGCCGTAGAACGCGAAAAGCCCCACTCCTCCGAAGAGGGGCGGGGCTGAAGGTGCGTGTTACTGACCGTCACCAAGCAGCGGAGGCGGTGGATAGGCCGTCTGCTCGTAGCCGCCGTTGATCAACGTTGTTCCCAGGAAAGGCTCGCCCTCGCGGGGAAGGGGAAGGATCGTCGACCCAGCCGATGAGTGATCGATCACCACCATGCTGATCTGCTCCTGCATCACGGTAACACCCCTCCTACCAATGCATCGCGGATGCCTGACAGGACGCCTACGTTGTCGTCCACCGCCTGCGGGATGCTCTGGTGTGGCCCCATCAGAGTACCCGATGTTCGAGAGATTGCCAATGTGCGGATGGTGCCGCCGATTCTTCCATCCTGGGAAGCCGCCTCAGCAACGATGAAGGATGCAAGCGAGGTGCCCTTCTCGGGGTCCATGCCTGGCGAGTAGACGCGGTTCAGCCAGTACATCCCGAAGAGCGGAAGCCCGATGACCCCATAACCCTCCGCAGGGCACTGCGGAGTGAAATTGAGCTGGCTGATAATTACGTACACTCGCGGTGATCCGTCGGCGGTCAGTCCTCCAACGAGGAACAACACGGCCTGGCGGGAGTCCGGCGGAAGTTGTCCCAGTCTGTTGCGCTCCCAGAACTGCCGTGCAACGTCCGAGATCACGCGCGCTGCCTCATCAACGTCTGGCGCCCTCATGTCGAGTGGGGCCAGAGCTGCCCGTGCCTCCCTGATGATCGCGGTTCCGAGGTCAAGGGTCCCGGCAAGCGCAATACCGCATCGCGAGCCGAACGCGAAGACCTTCTGCGTGTCGTCGTTGATGGTGGTCTGCTGACTGTAGTTCCCGCCAGTGCCTCGTGAGTCGACTGCCATCACTACGCCATCCTGGACGACCATGGCTATCCCTATGCTCAACCGTGCACCTCCAGACTTGGTTATGGCCTGGGAGTACACCACGTCCACAGGGCATCCCTGCCTAGACTTTCGCGTACCAAAGGAATTCATGGGAAAGCAGAAAGCGCCCGCCAACCCCGAAGGGCTGACGGGCGCTTGCATGTCAGGTAGGCCCGCGCGGGGAGTCGAACCCCTGCGAGACGCGTCACCACGCCTCAGCCCAGGGCATGAACCTGGGCAGCCCCATGGCCAGCGCGCG
>JAJYSZ010000158.1 GCA_021793315.1 Bacillota bacterium
ACGAGCACGGCTGGTCCGACGAGGGTGTCTTCAACTTCGAGGGTGGCTGCTACGCCAAGTGCATCGGGCTCGAGCGCGAGCGCGAGCCGCAGATCTGGGAGGCGATCCGCTTCGGCAGCGTGCTCGAAAACGTCGTGCTCGACGAGGCGACGCGCCAGCCGGACTACGCATCGCAGGCGCTCACCGAGAACACCCGCGCCGCCTACCCCGTCGATTTCATCCCCGGCGCCGTGCAGGCAGGCATGGGCGGCCATCCCGCCACGATCCTGTTCCTCACCGCCGACGCCACCGGAGTGCTGCCGCCTGTCAGCCGCCTGAGCGAAGCGCAGGCGATGTACCACTTCCTCGCGGGCTACACCTCGAAACTGGCCGGCACCGAGCGCGGTATCCAGGAACCGCAGCCGACCTTCTCGACCTGCTTCGGCGAGCCGTTCCTGCCGCTCTCGCCCATGACCTACGCCCGCATGCTCGGCGAGCGCATCCGGCGTCACAAGGCGCGGGTCTACCTGCTCAACACCGGCTGGTCGGGTGGGCCCTATGGCGAGGGCAGCCGCATCGCGCTCGGCTACACCCGCGCCATCGTGCGGGCGGCGATCGACGGCAGCCTTGAGGACCAGAACTTCGTGACCCATCCGATCTTCGGCCTCGAGATGCCCACGGGCTGTCCCGGCGTGCCAGCCGAGATCCTGGATCCGAGGCACACCTGGCAGGACGGTGCGCGCTACGACGAGATGGCCCGCCGGCTCGCGGCGCAGTTCGTCGAGAACCAAAGCCGCTTCGACCTGGACCCTGAGGTCCTGGCCGCGGCGCCGAGAGCCTGAACCAGGCAGCAAAAGGGAACGCGGCAGGCTTTGCGGCCTGCCGCGTTCCCTTTTGGTCTACTCGCCGTTGCCCGCCTCCGCGGCGGCCGTGTCGAGAACCTCCGCCAGCGGACCCTCGCCGGAGAAGACCTTGATCTTCATGCTGTCGAGCATGTGCACCATGTGGTCGCCCATGTGTCCCGTCACCACGACGTCGACGCCATGATCGCGCAGGAAGCGCGCGATCTGGGCGTGGTGCAGACCGTCGGCCATCTGGTCGTGCTGGAGGTCCCAGCGTACGTCATGCTGCGAGACCTGCCAGCTGCCGCCGTCTGACGCGGCGATCGCGACGCGCTGCGCCTTGCCAAACCCGCCGCCGACCGTCTCGCTGCCGACCATCGTCGCACAAATCACCATCAGCAGGTTCCTCCGTTCCGGTAGACCTGGAGCCCAGGCTCCATGGCCCGACTATAGCACAAGCTTCCTTGGCCGCGTTGCCAGAACGGCCCGCAGACCGTAGGCTGGAGAAAAGCCTCGGGGGGAGCGCTTTTGATGCCGGAGTATGCGGTGCCCCACGGCGTGCGCATCGGGCACGTCCACCTGAGCGTATCGGACCTGGGCCGCGCCGAGCGCTTCTATCGCGGGCTGCTCGGCTTTCGCGTCATGCAGCGCTGGGGCGACGAGGCCCTGTTCATCTCGGCGGGAGGCTACCATCACCACATCGGCCTCAACATCTGGGCGGGACGCGGCGCGGCTGCGCCTCCGCCCGGGCACACGGGCCTCTACCATTTCGCGATCCTCTATCCGAGCCGCCGGGCGCTGGCGCAGGCCTACCTGCGCCTGCGCGCCGCCCGCTACCCGATCGACGGCGCCGCCGATCACGGGGTCAGCGAGGCGATCTACCTGCAAGATCCCGACCAGAACGGAATCGAAATCTATCGGGACAGGCCCGAGTCCGAGTGGCCGCGCCAGGGTGACGGCGTCGCGATGGGCACGCGCCGTCTCGATCTCGAGGGGCTGCTGGGGGCCGCGAGTTACCGGGGCGACGCCCTGCGCGGCGGTGACGTCGCCCAGGCCCTGACCAGGCTGCCCCACTTTCGCGGCGACGAGAACGCCCTGCGCGCCGAGCTCGGCTTTGAAAACTTCGAGGCGGCGGTCGGCTTCGTGGACCAGGTCGCGGAGCTTGCGCGAACGGCGAACCACCATCCGGACGTCGATCTGCGCTACCACCAGGTTGGCCTGCAGCTTTTGAGCCATGACGTCGACGGCGTCAGCCGCCGTGACGTAGAGCTCGCCGAGGCTGTCGAGGGGCTGCTCGGTCAGCCCTAGAGGACCTGGACGCGGGCCGCACGGTCCGTGAAGGCGAGATCGAGCACGAAAGCACCTGGGCGTCCGGCTGCAAACGGCTGCAAGGCGCGCAGCACCGCAGGCGCCAGCGGGGGCTGCACCAGGGCCAGCATGGTCGGACCAGACCCCGATACGGGCATGGCCAGGGCTCCCGCCGCATACGCCGCCTCGCGCGCCGCCTGGCACCAGGGGCAGGCGCCGATGCGCGCCTGCTCGTGCAGGCGATCCTCGGTTGCGGCGCGCAGCAGGCCGTAGTCGCCCTCGATCAGGGCGTAGACGAGAAGCGCCGTGCGCCCGATGTTGTGCACCGCGTCCCGACGCGCCACCTCCGGCGCCATGATCTCCCGCGCGTGCACCGTCGAGGTCGAGCCGCCGGGATAGAGCGCGACGGCCCGCAGAGCCGGCGCGGGCAGCCGCCGCACCAGAGGCTCCTCGCTGCCGCTGGCGATCGTGACGCCGCCGAGCAGGCAGGCCGCGACATTGTCGGGATGGCCTTCGAGGGATACGGCGATGCGCAGGGACTCGATGGCGTCGAGCGGGCGCTCCAGGAAGGCGTCCGCAGCGCGAAGCCCGGCGCAGATGGCCGCCGCTGAGCTGCCGAGACCCGAGCGCAGCGGCAGCAGCCTCGTCACCGCGACCGAGACCTCGGGCGCCGTGGCAGCGCGGGCGGCGAACGCGCGCGAGAAGGCCTCGAGGAAGAGGTTCGGCCCACCCGGGTCGTCGACGCCCTGCGGCCACTGGAACGAGCTTGGGCCCTCCTTGACCAGGAATGCGGCCTCCAGCTCCAGCGCGGCGCCGAGCACGTCGAATCCCGGGCCGAGGTTCGCGGTGGTCGCAGGTGCCTCGACCAGGGCGATCATAGGCCGAGCGCGTGGCGCAGCGCGTCAAGTTCCGCAGGAATCTCGCGGATCGCGCCGTCACCGGCGCTCCTCAGGGCCGTATCCGGGTCCTTGAGCCCGTTGCCGGTGAGGACCGCCACCGCCGTTGAGCCTGGGAGCGTCCGCCCCTCCGCCTTGAGCTTCAGCAGACCGGCCACCGACGCCGCGGAGGCAGGTTCGCAGAAGACGCCTGCCGTGCGCGCGATCAGGGACTGCGCCGCCAGGATTTCCTCGTCGGAGACCGCGAAGAAGCCGCCTCCGCTCTCCTGGACCGCCGCCACGGCGGCCTGCCAGCTGGCGGGGTTGCCGATGCGGATGGCGCTCGCCACCGTCTCGGGTGTCGCGACAGGCTTGCCGAGCACGATCGGTGCGGCGCCTGCAGCCTGGAACCCGAACAGCTGCGGGCGCCGCTTTGCCCTGCCCGTCTCCTTGCGGCGGCGGAAGCCCTTGTTCCAGGCCGTGATGTTGCCGGCGTTGCCGACGGGGATGGCAAGCAGATCCGGCGCGTCGCCGAGCTCATCCACCACCTCGAAGGCCCCTGTCTGCTGGCCCTCGATCCGGTAGGGGTTTACAGAATTGACGAGCGTGAAGGGCTCCTTGGCGGCGATCTCGCGCACCATGCGCAGGGCATCGTCGAAGTTGCCCTCGATCGCCAGCACCTCGGCGCCGTACATGACCGCCTGCGCCAGCTTTCCGAGGGCGATCCTGCCGCGGGGCACGACCACCACCGCCCTGAGGCCGGTCTGTGCGGCATAGGCCGCCGCCGAGGCGGACGTGTTGCCCGTGGAGGCGCAGATCACCGCCCTGCTGCCTTCCTCGATCGCCTTGGCCACCGCGAGCACCATGCCGCGGTCCTTGAACGAGCCGGTGGGGTTCTGGCCCTCGAACTTGAGGTAGAGATCGAGACCAAGCGTCTCCGAGATGCGGCGTGCCGGCACGAGCGGCGTCTGGCCCTCGCCTAGGCTGATCAGCGGTGTCCTGTCTCCGATGGGCAGATCGTCACGGTAGCGCTCGAGGAGCTTCATCAGTGCAACCTCCTGAACGGGATACTCAAGCCTTCGGCGTCGGCGCGGCCGTTCCCGCCGCCGTCTGGACCGCGGCGAGGCGGTCGGCTGTCCAATGCTGCTGGCCGCGCTGCGCGAACAGCGCCGCGGCGAGCAACAGGATGCCCGTGACCCAGAAGATGCTGTGGATGCCGAAGAGGCCGCTCAGCACGCCGCCGAGGAGCGGTCCAAGCATCGTGCCGAGCTGACCCGCCGACTGGTTGAGACCGAACGCCCGGCCGCGGAACTCCTCCGGCGTCGTCTGCACGACGAGGCCGTTGATCGCCGGGAACACGGCGCAGAAGAACGCGCCGTAGGCCAAGCGCACCGCAGCGAACGGCAGCAGGGTGTGGAACGGCAGCTGCAGCAGGTTGCCGAGGCCGCCGCCGATCAGGCCCCAGCCGAGGACGCGCGCGAAGCCGATGCGGTCTGCCGCACGGCCCCATCGCGGCGCGAACACCACGCTCGCGATCCCGACCAGGGAGAAGATGATGCCCGACAGGAGGGATGCGTTCTTGAGCGACCCGCCGAGCTCGACCACGTAGAGCGGCAGGATCGGCTCGATGGTCATGATCGAGAAGTTGACGAGCAGCGTCAGCCCGAGAAGCGCCAGGAAGGGCGGATTCTGAAAGGCTTGGCGGAGGTCTCGCAGGACCGAGCTCTGATTCTTGGTCGGGT
>JAJYSZ010000002.1 GCA_021793315.1 Bacillota bacterium
CGGGCTGTCGATCACCGTGGAGTAGTCATAGCTCCAGGGGGCGAAGTAGTCGTCGATCTCGGGCAGGTCGGGGTTGTAGAAGAGGTTCAGGAGCCGCTTAGCCGCGGAGCCGCCGCGCAGCACCAGCCTGCCGTCCTTCAGCGTCCAGCCGCCATGCATGTCCCGCTGGTCCTCCCAGCGCTTGGGATAGCCGAGGCCGGGTTTCGTCTCGACGTTGTTGTAGTACATGTACTCGGCGCCGATGCGGTTCGTCCAGGTGTTCTTGCAGGTGACGCTGCAGGTGTGGCAGCCGATGCACTTGTCGAGATTCATCACCATCGCGACCTGGGCCTTAATCGACAAGCCAGCGCACCTCCCCGAGCCGCCGCACGACCACGAACTCGTCCCGCTGGTGTCCGCACGGCCCGTAGTAGTTGAAGCCGTAGCTGAACTGGGCGTAGCCGCCGATCATGTGGGTAGGCTTCGGCACGATGCGCGTCATGCTGTTGTGCACGCCGCCGCGGTCGCCTGTCACCGCCGTCGCCGGGATGGCCACCGTCTGGTTCGGCGCGTGATACATGATCGACACGCCAAGCGGGATCCGGTGGCTCACCACGGCGCGTACGGCCGTGGCGCCGTTGCGGTTGTAGACCTCCACCCAGTCGTTGTCGCGCGCCCCGATCGCCTCGGCGTCCTTGGGGCTCAGCCAGATGACCGGCCCGCCGCGGAAGAGCGTCAGCATGGTCAGCGTGTCGCCGTAGGTGGTGTGGATCGACCACTTGTTGTGCGGCGTCAAAAAGCGCAAGGTCACCTGCGGGCGGTCCTCGGCCGGTCCCGTGACGCCCTTGGGGAAGGGAGGCCGCTCGAGCGGCGGCCGGTAGAGCGGCAGCCCCTCGCCGAAGTCCAGCATCACCTCATGGTCCATGTAGAACTGCTGACGTCCCGTCACGGTGCGCCAAGGGATGCCGAGGTCCACATTGCTGGTGAAGGGGGAGTAGCGGCGCTCGTGCGTCTCGATGCCGCTCCAGGTCGGGGCGGTGATGGTGAGGCGCGGCTGCGCGACGAGGTCGTTGAACGAGAAGAACTCCTGCTCGCGGCCGTCCGCGAGCTGCGCGAGCTTGAGACCTGTGGTCTTCTCGAGCGCGTGCCAGGCCGCCACCGCGCGCCGCCCGTTCGTCGTGCCCGAAAGGCGCAGGATCGCCTCGGCGACATTGCGGTCGTCGACCAGGGACGGTCCCTGCGGGACGCCCGTGGCCGGCGAGGGGCCAAGGGCCGCCAGGAGCTGCCCGCACGCCTCCTCGCTTGACGAGACGACCCCCTTGGCGGACTGCTGCACCGCTCTCGGACCGAGGGTGATCATGCGGTCGTAGACCAGGGCATAGTCGCGCGGGACGAGGAAGAAGCGCGGCATGGTCCTGCCCGGCACCGCGTCGATCTCGCCCGCTCGCCAGTCCCGCACCTTGCCGAGCGGCTGCGCAAGCTCGGAGCGAGTGTCGTGCAAGAGTGGCGCCATCATGAGGTCGTCCTGGGGCGGCAGATGCTCCTTCGCGAGCTCCGAGAAAACCCTGGCGATCTCCGAGAAGGCGCCCCAGTCGCTCCTCGCCTCCCAGGGCGGCGAGATCGCGGGCGTGAAGGGGTGGACGTAGGGGTGCATGTCGGTGGTCGAGATGTCGTGCTTCTCGTACCAGGTGGCGGCGGGCAGCACGATGTCGCTGAAGAGGCCGGTGCCCGTCATGCGGAAGTCGATGTCCACGAGAAGGTCGAGCTTGCCCCGCGGCGCGGGCTCTCTGAGGTGCACCGTCTCGAGTGCGGGCTCCTCTTTGGGCTCCGCGAGGATGTGGCCCTGCGCACCCAGGAGGTGCTCGCGGAAATACTCGTAGCCCTTGCCGTTCGACGTCAGGAGGTTGCCTCGCCAGACGAAGAGCACCCGGGGGAAGTTCTCCGGCTCGGACGGCCCCTCGACCGCGAAGCGGAGGTCCCCCTTCCGGAGCCGCTGCGCGACGTGCTGCGCGACGTCCTCGTCGCTCTGGCAGCCTGCGGCCCGGGCCTGCTGCGCGACCTCGAGCGGACTCTCGTTGAACTGGGGGTAGGAGGGGAGCCAGCCGAGCCTGACGGCGAGCGCGTTCATGTCCGCCGCGTGCAGGTGGGCAAAGCGGCCGCCGAGTGGGGACGAGACGTCGGCGAGCTTGGTGTCGTCGTAGCGGTACTGCTCCGTCGCGAAGTAGAAGAAGGAGGTGCCGTTCTGCCAGCGCGTCGCGGGCAGCCAGTCCGAGGCGAACGCGAGGGTGCTGAAGCCCTCGAGCGGGCGGATCTTCTCCTGGCCGACGTAGTGCGCCCAGCCGCCGCCGTTGACGCCCTCGCCACCCGTCAGGAGCACCAGGTTCAGAATCGCGCGGTAGGTCATGTCGCTGTGGTACCAGTGGTTGACGCCGGCACCCATCGCGATCATCGCCCTGCCCTCGGTGCGCGCCGCCGTGTCGGCGAACTCGCGCGCGACGGCGATTGCCTGCTGGCGCCCTACGCCCGTGATCGCCTCCTGCCAGGCGGGCGTGTAGGGCCGGGGGTCGTCGTAGTCCGTCGGGTAGTCGCCCGGGAGGCCGCGCGCGACGCCGGCGTTTGCGAGCATCAGGTCGTAGACGGTGGTGACGAGGAGTTCGCCGTCCCTCGCCTTCAGCCGCCGCACCGGCACATGGCGCTCGAGGACGTCCCTCTGGCCACCGCCGAAGTAGGGGAAGAGGACGGGAAGCGCCCCGTCCGGGCCGTGCAGGAACGTCAGCTCGGGCTCGATCTCCCTGCCGTCCGGCGCCACCTGCTCGAGGTTCCAGCGACCCGAGCCGTCCCA
Source organism: Bacillota bacterium (assembly GCA_021793315.1). GTDB lineage: Bacteria > Bacillota > Sulfobacillia > JAJZYS01 > JAJYTV01 > JAJZQO01. The sequence continues at coordinate 2,822 of JAJYSZ010000002.1, forward strand.
GCGGTAGCCGATCGTGCCGTTTGGGGCCAGGGGCATGTCCTGTCCGGCATCCCAGACCAGCGCCTTCCACTCGGCCTCGGCTGCCTCGAGGCCGAGGTCCGCCATGTTGAGGAAGCGGTCCGGGGCGTAGCCGGACTTGCCGTCGGCCGACGCCTCGCGCAGCAGGACGAGGAACGGGAGGTCCGTGAAGCGCCTTGCGTAGCCGAGAAAGTAGTCGCAGGGATGCTCGACGTAGAACTCGCGCAGGACGACGTGGGTCATCGCCATGGCAAGCGCGCCGTCCGTGCCGGGCCGCGCCGGCAGCCAGGTGTCCGAGAACTTGACGTACTCCGCGTAGTCCGGGCTCACGGCCGCGATCTTGGTGCCGTGGTAGCGCGTCTCGACCATGAAGTGGGCGTCCGGCGTCCTGGTCTGCGGCAGGTTCGTGCCCCAGATGATCAGGTAGGCGGCGTTGTACCAGTCGCCGCTCTCCGGCACGTCCGTCTGCTCGCCCCAGATCTGCGGTGACGCGATCGGCAGGTCCGCGAACCAGTCGTAGAAGCTCAGGACGGTGCCGCCGATCAGCGAGAGGAAGCGCACGCCGGACGCGTAGCTGACCATCGACATGGCCGGGATCGGCGTGAAGCCGACGACGCGGTCCGGCCCCCAGCGCCTGATGGTGTGCACCGTGGCAGCCGCGATCATCTCCGTGACCTCCGGCCAGTTCGAGCGGACGAAGCCGCCCTTGCCGCGGGCGGACCGGTAACTCTTGACCCGCTCGGGGTCCTCGACGATCGAGGCCCAGGCCGCGACCGGGTCCTCCGCCTCCTTGCGCGCCTCGCGCCAGAGCTGCAAGAGGGCGCCGCGCACGTACGGGTATTTGACGCGCAGGGGGCTGTAGGCGTACCAGGAGAAGCTCGCGCCGCGCGGGCAGCCCCTGGGCTCGTATTCCGGCGAGTCGGGACCGAGCGAGGGGTAGTCCGTCTCCTGCGTCTCCCAGACGATGAGTCCGTCCTTGATGTAGACCTTCCAGCTGCACGAGCCCGTGCAGTTCACGCCGTGCGTCGTCCTGACCTCGCGGTCGTGCTGCCAGCGATCGCGGTAGACCCTCTCCCAGTCGCGGTCCCTCACCGACTCCTCCGACCAGCCCTCGGCGGAGAACGGCCCTTTCCTGAGATAGGCGAGGGCGCGGAAGAGCCCTGACGTGCGGGGCATGGCGACCACCTCCTGAACCTTTGGGCTGGGGCGGCAGACAGCCGGCCAAGGCCGGCGGGGCACGATGGGACTCTCCGCCCGCGGCCTTTCCACAATCGGGCAGGGGTAGCGTGCCAAGGCAAACCTTCGCTATGCATGCCAGGACCTGCATGGCATGGTGAATGCCGAGCCCGCCCTGCGCACAGCCCTGCACGCGGCGTTCCCGTGATCGACTGGCTGGGCGGCTGCGCTGCCGAGCGTTACGGGCCGCATCCAGGGCTTGGTTGGCTGATCCTCATGGTGGTGACGGGCATCATCACAGCCGCGGGCTTCCGTGCGCCTCCGGCCGGCCGTGAGCGTCCGAAGCCTCTTCCTCGGTGCCGCGGCGCAAAGCAGGATGGCCGGGCTGACATGGCCCGGCCATCCTGCTGCGCAAGCGGGGCTCGTTCGGCTGCAAGCGGGTGGCAGCCGGGCGGGACAGTTAGAGTCGCGGCGTGATTTGCGCCAATGAGGCGAGCTTCTCCTCCAGGCGCTGCTTGAGCTCGCCTGCGCCGTCCGCTCCCTCGAAGTTTGCCGCGGCGTTCTTGACGGAGACCTTGACCACCGCATCGCACAGGACCACGGCGCTCTCCCAGTCGGAGCGCATCGACGCGGGACAGATCGCTTCGGCTTCGCGGATCGCCTCGACCAGCTCGATCGTGAGATCGAGCACGGCGAGAGGGGAGAGCGTTGCCGCGCGCAGCGCCCGGGCGATGGCTTCCCTCCGGCCCGGCGCGTCCTTCGGGAGACGATAGGCGGAAAGCACCTGCGTGTACGCCGCAGAGTCCCGCTCGGCTTGGACGATGAACGCCGCGCGCAGTTTCCTGCCCTGCTGGATCAGCGGTTCGGCTGAGCCATGGCCCTTCTTCGCTGCGAACCCCGCAACCATCTCGAGGAGCGCAGCGGCCTCTGCAGCCACGTAGCAGCTCGCAGCTCCCGAAGCTGGAGTTGGGGTGGCCTTGGCAAGCTCCTCCAGGAATCGTTCCACTGCCTTGAATCCCCTTTCGCAGGCAGCGAGCGCTGCGCGCTCGCCCCTTGCCGGCCGACGCCCTAGTGGCGCTTTCCGAAGTATCGGCCAGCTTGCCGCAAGGCGAAGTGAGGCATGTCACCGCTGTAGCGACGGGGCCCTGCGCCTGGACACGCGATCAAAACGGGGAAAGACGGCCCCGCTGCTAGTAGGTCAGCACGCGGCCCCAGAGGCTCTTCGTGCCCCAGAGGCCCTCGCGCAAGGCCTCGAGCTGCAGAATCTGGCTGTGGTCGACGAACAGGTTGACCTCGGGACCGTAGTTCTTGATGTACCACTCGAAGACCTCGGGATCCGCCGCCTCGAACATCACGCGCTCGGTGCCCAGTTCCGCGGCGAAGCGTTGCGCGATGTCCGTGCGGGGGGTGCGGACGCTTTCGGTGATGCCCTCCGACTCGATCATGATCATGTAGGCGCCCTCGTCGAGGCAGCGCTTCGCGATCGCGATCGCACGGGCGGGGTCCGAGACGCCCTCGGACGCCAGCTCGTCGGCGGACGTCGTGCCGCCGGCGCCGAACTGCACCCCGACCTCCGGCTTCGGCAGCAACCCGAGGCTGGCCACCTTCGCCACCAGGCGCAAGATGTCGTCGATCGGCATGGTGATGAAGCCCGTGGAGATCTCTACGATGTCGAAGCCGACCCTGCGGCATTCCTGCAGGTACTTGTCGACCGCGTCCGGCCCCTGGGTAAGGACGTGCTCGAGGAAGCCGCCGGTGGAAACCTTGACGTCGTGGCTGTGCGCGACCTCGATGAGCTCCCGCAGCGAGCGCTCGGGCAGCAGGCTGAAGGAGCCGCCGGCGAACTTCAGGATGTCGGCGTAGTCGCCCGCCGTCTCCAGGACGTCCGCGAGGTAGCGTGGTCCGACGACGCTGTAGTATGGGCCGCGGATCTCGGTGACGCCGCGCGTGCGCGGCTTTTCGGGGCGACGATTGGTGCGCAGGAAGGAAAACGCGCGCTCTTGCATCTCTATTTCCTCCTCTAGTGACGCTGGATACCGGCGAGCAGCGGGGTGAGGTCCGAGACCGGGATCTCCTCGAGGCGGGAGACCGCGGTGACGATGCCGCGCGCCCGTATGGGGTCCGCGCCGTGCGCGAGCGACTGGAACTTTTCCACGGCCTCTTCCCAGTGCAGCGGGCGGGTGGTGAAGCCGGGGTAGTCCCCCTGCTCGATGCTGTGGGTCTTGCCGTCCTTCGTCCGCAGCGTCACGCGGCAAGCCATCTCCTGCGGGAAGCGGGCGCTGAAGCCTGGATCGGGGCGCACTTCGACGCGCTGCAGAAGGCCCTGCACGTCGGGACGCAGGATGCGCTCGGGGACATACTGCGCCGGGCCGAGATCCCCGTCGAGGTAGGCGACCGCCAGCATGTAGGGCAGCGAGTGGTCGGCCTCCTCCTTCGTGCGGATGTCCTTCTTCGCGCCCTCCTCGCCGCCGCCGATGATGTGGAAGGCGACGTCGAACGTGTCGAGCGAGATCGCGTCGATCTCGTGCGCGGGGACGCCTGTCTGCCGGCGAAGCGCGAGCAGGCCCTCCAGGGCCGACTGCGCGTGGATCTCGGCGTTGTAGCGCTTGACGATGGTCCTCTTCACCCGTTCGAGGTCCTCGCGGGACCAGTCGATCTCGAAGGGGCCGGTGATCGCGTCCTTGAGGCCCTTGTTCCCTTCGAAGACGGCAAGCGGGCCCGTGATGCCGCTTTGGGCCAGGAGGGCGGCATACACGGCGTTCATCGCGGCGTGCGGAAAGGCGAGGCCCTTCCAGTTCGAAAGCGTGCCCGTGCGCGTGACGCGCAAGGCGTTCTGGGCCGTGCCGCCGATCGCGACGGCGTTCGCCGCCTGCTCCAAGGAGAGTCCCATGGCGCGTGCGGCGCCCGCCGCGGCCGCATAGACGCCTTGGACCGTGTGGTCGAAACCCTTCGCGCGCACCGGCGCGACGTCGGAAAGCCGGCATTGCACCTGGTAGGCGACGGCGAGGGCGACGAGGAAGTCCTGGCCGCTCGCCCCCGCGTACTCCGCCGCGGCGAGCAGCGGCGCGACGTTGTCGCTCGGATGACAGGTCTCGTGCGGCGCCAGGTACGCGTCGTTGAAGTCCAGGTAGCGCACCGCGGCCCCGTTATGGAAGGCAGCGCGGTCGGGGGCGGTCCGCCCGGCGCCGATCAACGTGGAGAGAGGGTTGCCGCCAAGTGCCGTGGTGAGCTTTCGCACCGCTTGCACGGGCGGTGCATTGAGGGCGCCGATGGCGCAACCGAGCGCGTCCAGCACCCGGATCTTCAGCGCCTCGACAGCTTCGGCCGAAAGTTCCTCCCAACGCGCTGCCACCGCAAAGGCGGCGAGCGACTCCACCTCGGCCCGGGGCTTTGTCGATGCCGCTTGGTTAGCCATGTGCATCATCTCCTATCCCGCAACTCAGAATAGGCACAGCCTCGTCCCGCGGAGCGATGCAGGATGGAATACCTACTATCGCAATCATATATATCAGCCGCGCGCCGCCCATCAGTCAGACAGGGCGGGCGCTTGCGCAACCCGCCCTGTGGCGGCGAGATTCGACGGGCTAAGCGTACGCGAGCGTATGATCCATCTCGAGGATGTCGCGTATCCGTAGTTCATGGCCAAGCCCGGAGGCTGACCTCCTGGGCGTCAACGGCGATGCATCACGCCTGTGAAGAGGTGCAGGAGGCCGTCCATCCTCTGCGCCTCCTTGGGGTGTCCGTCGCGCAGCAGGGACCAGGCCTTGGCCGCGATGCGGCTGGCGCTGTCGGCGTCGCCAAGCTCGTGCACGCGCCGCAGGGCATCGGCTAGCAGCGCTGCAAGCTCGTGGGCCAGGGCGTCTTCGCTCTCTTGGGTCATGGGGCACCTCCTTGCAAGGCATGGCCTCGGTGCAGCGGGCTGCGGTTGGCAGGGTCAGGGGCGGTCGACGGCGTCGTGGCTGACCGGTTCCTCGTCGTCGCCCGCGGCCCAGCGCGCCAGGACGTACAGGAGGTCCGAGACGCGGTTGAGGTAGGGGAGGATCCGGTCGTTTGGGACGCGCTCCTCGCCTTGGCAGGCGACGAGGCGCCGTTCGGCGCGGCGCACCACCGTCCGCGCAACTTCGAGCGAGGCGGAAGGGAGGTTCGCGCCGGGCACGAGGAACACCGGGCGCAGGGGGTGCGCGGCCACGCGAAGGTCGATCATCTCCTCGACGCGGCTGATCATCGCGTCCGTGACGAGGGAAATGCCCACCACGAGCTGGGCACGGCCGCGAGGGTTCGCGGCGAGGTCGGCGCCGGCGACGAACAGGCCGCGCTGCACCTCGAGGATGCCTGCCGCGAGTTCTTCGTCCGCAGTGCTCGCCCGCGCGAGGCCGAGCGCCGCGACCGCCTCGTCGAGCGTCCCGACCGCGTCGATCAGGGCGTCAGCCTTCGACACCCGGCCGCCGAACAGGAGGCCCGTCGTACCGTCGTCACCGAGCCTCGTGTAGATGTCCGCCATCTATGCGCCTCCTCAGGAGTCTTGTGCGTCTTTGGGCAGCGCGAGCCACGGCTGCGGATCGCAGAAGAACGGCTCCGTGTGAACCTGCGCCGCGTCCGCACCGAGTCTGCGCACGGACTGCAGGCAATCGGTGACGAACGGCTGGGAGCCCGCGAGGAAGATCTCATACCCCGCGGTGGAACCGACGGCCGCCGCTAGCAGGTCGGGAATGCGGCCACGCAAAGGGGCATCGCCACTGCGCGTCAAGGTCAGGAGGTAGCGGAAGCCCGTGTGGCTGCGCTGCCAGTCGGCGAAGAGGCGGCGGTCGATCACGTCTTGCGGCGTGCGCGCGGAGAAGAAGAGCGTGATCGGCCGCTGCGGGCGCTCTGCAAGCGACGCCTCGGCGATCGCCCGCATCGGCGCGAGCCCCGAGCCGCCCGCGAGCAGGAGGAGTGGCCGGTCCGTGACCGGCGTGAACGTGCCGTACGGGCCCTCGACCGAAACCTCGTCGCCGGGGTGCAGGTCGTCGTGCACCCAGGTCGTCAGGACGCCGCCCTCGACGCGCGTCACGAGGATGGTGAGGAGGCCGTCGGGGCGGGGCGCATTGGCGATCGAGTAGGAGCGCTGCGGCCGGCGCCCCTCGGCGTCGGCCAGGAGCACGTACTGACCTGCGGTGTAAGCGAGTGGCGCCGAGCGCGGCTGCAGTGTGAGTTCGACGATCACGGGCGTCACGCGCTCCCAGCGGACGACCTCGCAGCGCAGGTCGAAGCGGGCGTGCGACATGTGGTGTTCCTCCTCTCGCGGCGGACGCAGGGCGCCTCCACCTTCGCCTGAGCCGCGTTCCCCCCGGCGTGAGGGCGGTGCGTCGTTCAGCGACGCGGGAGACCCGCATGCGTTGAGCACTAAGCGCCAGCGGCGCATGCGACCTAGGATCGCCAGAGCGGGCCGGCCGATCCTGCTCGCGCAATAGCGTCCTGCTCGTCCAGGCGGCGCAGTCCACCGGCCGACGCGATCACCGCCGACTGCGCCGAGCGAGCTTGCAAAAGCGGAGACACGGCGCGAGCGCCTGCAACTCGATGCGGCTATCGCCAGCTGCAAAACGCCGACGGGTCCGCCGCCCCTATCGTCTACGAGGTACGCGGCGGGCCCTGTGCGCGCCATCACACGCCGCAGGTTCCCACGACCACCTCCTTGAAGCGGAGGCAACCATCGCCGACTGCCATCCATCCTGGTATGTGGTCGCGGGGTCCGGCATGGCAGGATTGGCGCATACCCATGCTGAGCGCTGTGCCGCAGGCGGACCGTCGACTTGACCGTCTCTCTCGAAGGCCATCCATCGCCAGTGGACATCGGGGGCAGGGGTTTTGCGGGAGCTTCACCAGCCGACACGCACATTCTCGTATCGACCGGTCGCGCCTCGCTGCCTAGCCTCCCTTAGTTGTTGCGGGGGCAGCGACGTCAAGGATCGCTCCATATGCACCGTGCATATTAGGCGATCCCCGCTTTCGCGTTGAAGGTTCGGCGGTTTGGCGCGCAAAGCGGAGTTCGTTCGCCCGCTCGCCGGAGCATCCAGGCTTGCATGGCCACAAGAGGGAGACAGGATGTCCGGGCCTTTTCGGAGGTCCGGACATCCTCGTGCGGTTCGGAGCAGGTATCTGTCAGGCGTGGACCAGCGTGACGCCTACGAGCGCGAGGAGCGTCACGGCAAGCACCGGCACCGTCAGGGTGATGCCGATGCGGAAGTAGTAGCCCCAGCCGATCTTGATGCCGCGCCGCTCCAGGACGTGCAGCCAGAGCAGTGTCGCAAGCGAGCCGATCGGCGTGATCTTCGGACCGAGGTCGCTGCCGATGACGTTGGCCAAGGCCATGGCGTGTGTGAGCGTGGCGTGGCTATGGCTGGCGTGCACGGCGAGCGCATTGATCATTACCGTGGGCATGTTGTTCATGATGGAAGAGAGGAAGGCCGCGAGGTAGCCCGTGAAGAGCACCGCGACCGTCAGGCCGTGGCCCGCTGCCCAGCGCAGCGACGCTGCGAGGAGCGCGATGAGGCCCGCGTCCCTGAGGCCGAAGACGACGACATACATGCCGATCGAGAAGACGACGATCTTCCAGGGGGCTTCCATGATCAGGCGCCGGACGCTGACGCTCGGGCTGCGACGCGCGAGCAGGAGGAAGATGACCGCCGCCGCGCCGGCGACGAGCGAGACCGGGATATGGAGCGCCTCGCTGAAGAGGTAGCCGAGGAGCAGAAGGCCGAGGACGAACCAGGACGCACGGAAGAGCCGCGGGTCTCGGATCGCTTCGCGCGGAGCCTTGAGGCCATCCGATGCGACGGAGCGGGGAAGGTCCCGGCGGAAGAAGAGGTAAAGGGCGAGGAGGCTCGCCGCAAGGGCCACCAGGTCGACCGGCACCATGCGGGCCGCGTAGCTGAGGAAGCCGATGTGGAAGAAGTCCGCCGACACGATGTTGACGAGGTTCGAGACGACGAGCGGCAGGGAGGTCGCGTCGGCGATGAAGCCGCCGGCCATGACGAAGGCGAGGATGGCCGCGGGCTTCAGCTTCAGGGCCTTGACCTGCTCGTAGACGATCGGCGTCAGGATCAGGGCGGCGCCGTCGTTGGCGAAGAAGGCGGCGACGACGGCGCCGAGCATCAGCGTGTAGATGAAGAGCCTGATGCCCTGGCCCCTGGCGAGGCGCGCCATGTGCAGCGCGGCCCACTCGAAGAAACCGATGGCGTCCAGCACGAGGGAAATCAGGATGATGGCGACGAAGGCGAGCGTCGCGTCCCAGACGATGCCGACGACGGTGCCGACGTCCTTCAGCGTTACGACGCCGAGCAGGACGGCGAGGAGGCCGCCGACGGCCGCGGGCCAGCCGATCGAAAGACCCCGCGGTTGCCAGATGACGAGCACAAGGACAGCCACGAAGAGCAGCGAAGCCCATACGGCGTGGGACACAGATGCAGCCTCCTAGGATGTGACGGCGCAGTTGTGCGGCACTCACTGGACACCATAGCAGGCTACAGTATATAAGTAAATCACGATGAGGTGATGGATTTGTACGAGCGCGATGCGGAGGTCTATCGCTCGCTCGGGGACCCGACGCGTCTGCGCATCCTCGCCCTGCTGCGGGTGCGGGAGGCCTGTGTCTGCGAGCTCGTCGCGCGCCTGCCGGTGAGCCAGCCGGCCGTCTCCCAGCACCTGAGGCGCCTGCGGCAGGCGGGCTTCCTCACCGAGCGGCGCCAGAAGTATTGGACGTACTACGCGATCCGCGACGACCTGCCGCCGCTCCTCAAGGAGATCTTGGCGGCGCTGCCCCACGATGCGGCGGACGAGGTGTGGCTCAGGGAGCAGGCGGCGGATCTGGTCTGCGTCGCGGCGCCGAAGGTCAAGGTCGCTCCGCCTGGGGCGGCTTCCCGGCGCTAGAGGCCAGGTGAACGCGGGCCGCCTAGCGTGCGGCCGAAGGAGCATGAGGCAGCATGCAAAGCTACAAGGTGCGGGTGCGGCGGATGGACCCTTATCACGCCCAGGCCAAGGTGCGGGACTTCTCCCTCGCGCTCGGCGCGCGCCGCGCCGACCCTGCGGCCGGCTTCAACCCGGTCGAGACGCTGCTCTCGGCCGTCGGGGACTGTCTCCTGACGTCCCTCGACCACGTGGCGGAAGGCTCACGGGTGCAGATTGCGGAGGCATCGGTCGAGGTGGAGGCGGAACGTCAGGAGAAGCCACCCATCCTGACCCACATTCGCTATCTCCTCTGCCTGCGCTCAGATGCCCCGGACGAACGACTCGCACATCTCATCGAGCTGGCCACGGCCCACAGCACCGTGCTGCAGACGGTGTCGCGGGCGGTCCCGGTCGAGGGGACCTGGCAGCGCGTCTAGCAGCCTTCGGGCTCAGCCATGGCCCTCCGTGCAAGCGGATCACTCCCATGCGATGTCGGACAGGAACGAGAAGGTCTCCTCGGCGACGCCGGATGGGTCGTCATCGAGGAGTTCGTGCGATGCTTCTGCGAACACCCGCACCGCGAGACCTGGGATCCTCTCCCCGAGCTGCTTGATGCCCGCAACGCGCTGGCTCTCCATATCCCGGGGCTGCCCCGCCCGCAGCAGGAGCGCAGCGGGGAGGCTCAGGCGCGGCAGGAGGGCTGGCGCACTGCCTGCCATGAGCTCCATCGCCTCGCAGCATTGGGTAACGCTCAGGCGCAGGCGAACGCGCCCGCCGCTTTCGATCATGGACGCCCGCGCAGCGATCTCCATGTCGTCATCCCAGCGCTGTGCCTCGCGGCGTTGCGCAGAGAGGAAATCATCCCAGCTCGCGAAGGTGTATTCCCTCAGATACCGCTCGCAGAGCGCGTGACGTTCCTCGGGTGACTCGTCGAACGGCAGGTAGCCGCCGTCGTACAGGATGACGCCGCGCGTACGCTCGCGGAGTTCCTGGGAGTCGGCCAGCGCCGCCAGCGTCGCGCCGGCGCCATAGGAGTGCCCGCCGAGCACCGCGGACTTCGCCCCAAGCGCGGCGAGTACCCCGAGAAAGATTGCGGCCGCATCCGAGCGGCCTCGCAGCGGGACGGGGCCCGAAAGGCCCTGGCCTGGCGGGTCGAGGGCGGCCATGCGGTAACCGCGGCTCGCACCGTCGCGCAGCAGGCGCGCAAGGGATTCCGCCGTGGCGCCCAGGCCTGGCCACAGCACAACCGACGGATGACCTTCTCCAGCTACAAGCAGGCGAATTCGGCTTCCGCCGAGTTCCGCGTAGCGCTCGTCAGGGCCGTTCGCTTGCATGCCCTCGCCTCCGGCTACACCTTCCACGTGCCGGCAAGCCTCCCTGTCGCAGCGGACCATAGGCCTGCCGATCTGCGTCGCCGATGCCGCAAACGCCAGGCCTTGGCAAGTTGATTCGCATGCCGGAGGTTCGCGCGCAGATGTGCGACCTGACCTGCTGCCCCCGACACACCTTGCCACGGTTCCAAGGTGGTATGCAGTGTCCCCTCATAGAGCCGATCGGCGGGGCTTGCCTGGGCCAGCACGTGGATCTTCGCAGGCGCAAGCCGCGGCATGGGGAGCAGACGCATGTGTCCTCAGACGACTGGCGGCGGAGATCGCCTCGGCGCTGCGCTGACCAACGGTGTTCGCTGAGGGGATCACGCCCGTCGGCGTGCGCCGGTGCCCCTCATCAGCGGGTCGCAGACCTTACGAAGCGGAAGGTCGCCCCGCCGTCAGCGGTGGCCCAGAGAGTCGGCCCCTGCACGCTGGAGAGAACCAGCATCCCATCGGCTGGGCTTGAGAACGAGGCCGACTGGATGAGGTCGGAGGAATCGACCTCCACAAGCTTCCACGTTGCGCCGCCGTCGTCGCTGAGGAGGAGGACGTTTTGGCGGTATACCCACCGCAGCCTCCCCCTCGCGCCGGCTCCGCTGTAGACTCCTGGATTCGGCAGCGAACGGAGACGCTGGGGGAACAGGGACGCCGTCCAGTGTCTGCCCCCGTCGGTCGTCGTGAAGATCCCTTCTCTCCCTTCGACGTCGATGCCGTCCGCAAACGCGAACGCCTTGCCCACGGCGGCAACACTGTAGGGTTCGAAGCTGGTACGCAGCTGCTTGCAGCCCTTCGGTGCACAGGCAAAGAGGGTGTAACGCTCCGCCTTGTGGGCGACGAGCCACCCTTGACGGCGTGACGGATATCCAATGCTGATGGCTTGCCAGCCCTTGGGCAAGGCTTGCACGGACCACGTCTTGCCGCCGTCCGCTGAGATCTCGGCGCCGACGCCGCCGGCCGCCACGATGTCTTCCTGCGAGAGTGCCAGGAGCGCCGCGGCGTGGAACGGGAGCGAAGCCACGGTAGACCACTCCGTGCCGCCGTCGGAGGTCTCCAGCAGCGTGGGAGGCGACCCGGCTGATTCCGTGTAGGCCACGCCGTGTCCGCCCCCGAGATCGCCTACCGCCTGCACTTGGCCCGGCGCCTGGTCGCCAAGTTGCCATCTCCGCCCGCTGTCCGTCGTGATCTCAAACGGCTGTGCGGCACTGCGCAGAAGCCAGCCGTAGCCTCCTGGCAGGAAGCCGACCGCGGCAGGTCGAGACGCTGACGCCGGCGCTTCGGAAGCTAACCATCGGCTCCAGTGCTTTCCGCCGTCCGTCGTCCGCAGGACGCCGTACCCGTCCAAGCCTATGACGCCGGTTGTAGAGCTCGTGAAGCTGAGGCTGTGCACCAACCCCGCCGTGGGGAGGCTTCTGCCAGTCGACGAGGCAACTGCGGCCCAGCTCGCTCCGCCATTCGTCGTCGCAAAGAGCGTCTTCCGCTGCTCGGCTTGGTTGGCCGACGCGTCACCACAAAGCAGCCATCCCCGCTGCGGATCGAGAAAGTCGATCGCGCTTTGGTAGGGCTGGCCGGGACACGGCGAAGGCAGCGCGGAGAATGTTGCGCCGCCATCATGGGTCACAAGGATCTCCGCCGTTCCTGGCGCGCCTTCGGTCGTGCGGACCGCCGCGATGTAGCCGGTCTGCGGGGTCGGGAAGCTCAGGCTGGCGGTTGCAACGCCGTCAAGCGTCCAGATCGTGCGGGGAATGGCAGAGCTCTCCGAGAGGAGTTGCAGCTGGGTCGTGCAACCAGCGAGGCAGTTGTTTTCAAGGAAGTACGCGTGCTCGGGGTCCGGCGCCGAGACGGCCGCGATCCGGAGCGGGGCCGCGAAGACCTCGCGGAAGTGCCTGCCGCCGTCCGAGGTGTACATGCCGTAAGTGGCCTCGGCGGCTGGACCTGAGGTGGCCCAAGCCCAGCCGACGCTGCTTGTCGCCATCGTTGCCCCGCGCAAGGCAAAGATCTGCGGCGGGGTTTGCCCGCCAAGGAACGCCGCCGCGAGTGTCCGAGTGACGCGCAGAACCTTCGGCGGCGACGGCCGCCGGGCAGCGGTGTGCCCCGTTACCTGCGCTCTGTGGGGATTTGCCCCGCATCCTGCCGCCGCCAGGGCGAAAACGAGAACCGATGCGAGAGCGCTCGGATGCAGGGACGGCCCAGCGCTGCGGCGAGTCATGTGACGCACTTCCTGTCTGCCTCAGATGCCAGGGATGGGCGGGCACAATCGGGGATGGTTTCTTCCTCCGCATGGAAGGTCCTGTCACCAGGCGCGAACCTGCGGAGGGTGCCGTGCGGAAGGCGCCTCGCTCTTTGCCCTCAGGGAGGCGATTGCCTGGGGCCCGGCGAAGCTGTCCCGCACCCTGCAACACCGTGCCAGACCGCCCCAAGGCCGTCGGCGCGGGGCCCAGAACCCGAAGCTTCCGCCCTAAAGGAAAGGTGCTTTCATTGCGCATCGCGCTCTGCCAGATGGATCTCGTCAAGGGGAACGTCGAGGAGAACCGGCGCCGCACGGCCGCCTGGATCGAACGCGCGGCGGACGAAGGTGCGGAACTCGTCCTCCTGCCCGAGCTCGTCACCACCGGCTATACCCTCGGCGAAAGGTTCCAGGAGCTCGCCGAGGAGATTCCGGGCGAAACGAGCCGGCTCTGGTCCGCCCTCGCACACGAGCACGGCATCCACATCATCGGCGGCCTGCCGCGCGTCGCCCCATCTGGCCTTATCTACAACTCGGCGCTCTTCGTCGGTCCCGAGGGCATCGTCGGCGTCTACGACAAGGCCGTCACGCCGCTCTACCTCCACGGCAACGACCTTGGCGAGGGCGTCTGCGAGGAGGCCGAGATCTTCCGGCGCGGCGACGCCATGCCCGTCTTCTCGACGCCGATCGGACGCATCGGCATCCTGATCTGCCAGGACGCCGTCTACGGCGAGTTCGTCCGGGCCCAGGCCCTGCAGGGTGCGGACCTCTGTGCGCAGATCAGCAACTCCCCACGCATCAAGACAAAGCATGAGGACGACATCACGCCGCTCACGACGCGCGTGCACGCCTTCGACACCGGCACCGCGATCGCGTTCTGCAACCGCGGCGGCGAGGAGGCCTATACCTTCCGCGGCGAGCAGGCGGTATCCCGTTTCGGAGTCGCGTCGCATGTCTGCGACGCGGACGGGAACTTCATCGCCTTGGCCGAGGAGGGCGGCAAGGAGGAACTCCTCCTCGCGGATCTGGACCTCGCGGCATCGCGCCAGTCGCGCTGGCGGCAGAAGTTCCACCGCGACTGGCGACCGGAGCTCCTCTCTCCCCTCGTGCGCCTGCCATAGGCTGAAGGAGACCCTCGGAGCTTCCCGCCGGTCTCTGGCCCGTCCCACCCCGAGTGGTGCACGTAGACAAAGGAGTGCGGCAGCCCACGAACGCCAACGTCCAGGCCCTGCGCCTGCCACCCCTGCGCTTCTGGATCTCGTCGCTCTGCCTCGCGATGGAACTGCGCTTCCTCGAGAAGGCCTCGAGCATCAGTTCGGGCGGTGCGTCCGGCGTGTCGCTCGCGCTCTATCACTGGACCGGCCTGCCGCTCGGCTTGTGGACCTTCGTCGTGAAGATCCTGATTCTCGTGCTCGTCTGGCGGGTGCAGGGAAACCGCCAGCTGCTCTGGACCGTCGTATCGGCGACCATGAGCTCCATCCTCATTTACCTCGCGGAGCTGGTGCCGTTCCATCCCCTGCCGCTCCTCGTGGCGTTCCCGATGATCCTGCTCTTCTCGTACCTGCCGTCGGCGCTCCTGCTCTCCTGCGGCTACTCGTCAGGGGGCTTCTCCTCGATCGCCCTGATCCTCGAGAAGAAGGGCGTCCCGACCGCCCTGACCTTCTCGGCCCTGAACGCCATCTCGCTCGTCTTGATGTTCCTCGCGTACGGCAAGATCTCCGGCGCCCTTTCGCTCGCGGCCATGCTCTTTGCAGGAGCGTCGAACTGGATCTGGCTGACCCTCTTCCGCAGGTACCTGCCGCAGATCCCGCCGGCACCGGTGCGGGGCGCGGCGGCCTGAAGGGACCCTCGGCGGTGTCTCTCCTCTTTAGAGAAGTGCGTCGATGGGCTCTGCGGAAGGTCTGGCCTCGCGATATGCGCGCAGCACCAGCACGATGATCCCAGCCGCGAGCAGGATAGCGACCACCTCGTAGGCCACGAAGGCGCCGAACATGAGCATAAGCACCCGGTCCGCGGTGAGGTTCAAGGTGAGCAGCAGGGCAGCCAGGACGGCGGCGAGCGCCAGGCGATGGCGGTCGCGGCCGAGGGCCAGCGCCAGCGAGACCGAGTAGGCCATGAGCATGCTGAGCAGGACGAACGGTACGCCCAGCAACACTTCCTCGAGCGTCACAAGATGGATCTGCATGCCGCTGACCGCGAACGACATGAGTCTCGCGAGGGCGAAGCCGCTGCCCGCCGCACTTCCGGCATGGCCGGCGTCCAGAGGCGTCGCGCGCCAGAGGATGAGGAGCGCGTTCAGCGCGACCGTGGGGATCGCGACCACGAGGCCAAGCCCGAGGCCTTCGGGCACGGTGAGCGGGCCGCCTGGCAGGCGAAGTCCGAGCCAGACCTCGAGCAGGGTCGCGACGCCCATCGCTGCGAAGCCGAGCAGGAGTCCGAGCAGGACGGTCACGGGCTGGTGTTCGGCGCCGAGGGACCGCTGCACGACGAAGTAGCAGGCCAAAAGGAGAAGGATTCCGAGCGGCAGTTCAGCTGCGGTCAACGGCAGCAAGCGCAGGCCCCCTCACCAGAAACTGGTGAGGGGGTTCCTCGCGGGCGGCGCATGTCCCTGCCCCTCTAGTTGCCTGCCGCTCCCGGGTACCAGGCGAACGTCTGGCTGTAGGACCTGAAGCCGTAGTAGTCCATGACCTGCCCCGTGGGCAGCTTTGCGAGCACCTCAGAGCCGTGACCGGACTGCCAGAGTTTGATCGCGTCCTGCTGCGCGTAGACAAGCGACTTGCCGTCCGGGCTGAACTGCGGGTAGAACACGTCGCCCTTTGCGACCAAGGTCGGCTGGCTTGCTCCCTTGCCGTCGAAGCCGACGTAGAGCGTGCGCGTGCCTTCCCACTTGGCGAGGCTGGTCTGCGACGACACCTCGCCCCAGCTGCTGCTGCCGAGGTCCGTCGCCGCGACCCACGCGATGTCGCCCGACGCGGTGCCGGCGGGATCGAGCGCCACAAGGCTCGCCCCGATCTGCAGGGCGCTGCAGGATCCGCCCGCGGGGTCGCAGCGCTCGAGCTGCTTCTGGGTCCAGGTCTGGCGACCACCACCCGCCACGAGCACAATGCTCGTCCGGCCGTCGGGCTGCACCCAGGACGGGTAGGGGAGGGTGGTCGCCAGGGTCTGCGGCTGGCCGCCGCCGAGCGATAGGCTTTCAAGGCCGAGACCATCCGCCGCGAGCGACGCCGAATGCAGAGGATCGACCCAGTAGAGCACGCCCTGCCCATTCGGCCAGTAGCCCTCAATTTCAACCCCCGAGAGGTTCGGCGCCGTGACGAGCAGTTGCCCCGGTGCCCTGCCCGAGACCGCGTAGAGCTTGTCGGTGGCGTTCGGGAACTGCTGGGTCGGCGGCATGACGGTATAGGCGTAGCCTTGGCCGTCCGGCGCCCAGGCGAACGTCGAGACGCTGCCCGTCGGCCGCACCTCGATCTGCAGCGATCCGCCAGGACGCACCGTCGCGAGGTCCGCGCCCCAGACGGCCAGCAGGTCCCGCTTCGGGCTCCAGGCGTAGTCCTGCGGCAGGATCGCCTTCCCGGGCCTCAGGAGCTGAAGCCCCTTGCCGTTCGTTCCGACGATGCCGAGCCGGTACTGGCTCTGAGGCGCCGTCGGCGCTCCGCTCACGAAGGCGATATAGCGCCCGTCGGGCGAGAAGAGCGGATGGGAGGCCGCGAGCCCCTTGGTCAGCCGGACCCCCGGACTGCCCGGCTTCGTCACAAGGTAGATGTCGCCCTTGCGCACGACGGCGAGTTCCCATCGCTGGCCAACCTTCGCCTTCGCCGACGGGTCCGGAGCCGGAGACTTCGTGGCGCTCGCTGTGCCGCAGCCCGCGGCACCGAGCAGAAGCAGAACGGCAGCACCTGCAAGCCAGCGCAGTTTGCGCATGGCAATCCCCCTTCGCAGGCCAAGAACCTCTGGCCAGCATGGAGCAAAACCGGCGGGTAGGGCAGTCCCACATGCAACCTGCGGCTGCTGTCGTCCTTCTCCGGGCTCCTCAGCATCTGCTCTCTAGAACGCTGCGGCACGCCGCGCGGTTTCGCGCTGCCTGTGGCGGTCGGTTGCGGCGGGGCAGAGGTCAGCGCAGGGCCGCCAACAAGGCCTCCAGGCTTGGCGCGCCCTCAAAGACCCCCTCGACCAAATAGAGGCGACAGGACCAGACGGGACCGTCATCTTCCTGCGGGAAGAGGTCCCGGCCAGCCACCAGGATGGTCGGTGAGCCGTGCATGCCGGCCGCTTCCGCCTCGGCGGGATCGCGCACCAGATGGAGCCGCACCGATACATCCGCTCTGCCCAGGGCGGCCAGGGCCTCCAGAAGTCGCGCATGCGCGAGCTGCCAGTTCGGACAGTCTTCGAAGTAGACCAGTTCGACCTCCAAGCGACCACCTCACGTCCTCGGTATACCACTCCCGGATGGAACGCGTTCGGTCTTCCATGCGAAGTGCTTGCGACACCGCCTCGGGCTCCCCGGCATAGGCTGGTATCAGCGTCTTCATCATGCCTTGCCGTGCAGGAGGATGACGATGAGCGACCTGCCACCGGCTGCGTCGGCGCCTGAGCCTGAGCCGGAAGGATCGGGTTCGAACGCCGCCGCGCCCCCGCCACGCTCGCGCCGCCACCTGCTCTGGATTCTGGCGGCGGTGGCCCTCGTCATCCTGCTGGCGGGCGGCGGCTTCCATCTCTGGTCGGGTCGGCAGCAGGTCCTGCGGACGGCGGCGACCCACATGCAAAACGCCAGATTCGACGTGGACCGCGGCGCCTACGCCGAGGCGGAGCAGCAGTTCCGGGCGGTGCCGAAGGACGCTCCGCAGTATCAGACCGCCCAGGAGGACGCGACGCTGGCCGGCGAGTGCTCCGCCCTCGACCGCTTGGGGCAGGACGTGACGGCCCTGGCGACGTCCTTCGACGGACACATCGGTCAGTTCTGGGACGACTACAACACGGCGGTCGGGTTCACGAACAAGTCTTGGCAGAACTTCCCCGACGATCCCGCGGACGCGAGGTCGGCGGAACCGTCGACGTCGGCGCTCTCGAGCGACGCCTCGGACCTGCAGTCGGACTTCGAACGGCTCGAGGCGCTGGACGGCGCGGCGCAGGAGGAGCCTTATGGCGCGACCGCGCTTGCAAGCGTGGTGGGCCCGTTCCGGGAACTTGCGGTGGACGCGAACGACATCTCGGTCGGGATGTACGGCGAACAGCAGGATCTCGTGGAGAGTTCGTGGCAGCAGGCGATCTCGGACGGCATCACGGAGAGCAACAAGCTGATGCCCAAGGTCGAAGCGGACCAGACCACCGTCGACGGCCTGCTCGCGCAGTTCGTCGCAGCGGAGAGGGGGAAGCTCCAGCAGCTGCTGGATGCGATCAGGCACAATTGAGCTGGCGTGGCGCGTGGAGGAACCAGGCTGGGCCGCCGCGGCCGGGACGCTTTTCCGCGTCCCTTGACCGGACGGATCGGCACCGCAGCTGCAAACGGAGCCGGGTGAGCCCCGGATGCTCAGAAAGGAACGCAGGTGGCCCGCTTCGCCGCGAAAGTGGTAGACAATATGGGATCCGCCGAAGATAATTCGTATCCGGGAGAGATTTAAATATTATGGCGCGTATGAAATATCCAGCGGATCGTTTCCGCATGCCGCTGTAAGTTGGGGCATTAAGCACACCGTTTCTGTGATGTGTATCACAATAGAGGACTCGACACCCCCATGGTGAACGCTCCCATGGGAGGTGTGTGCATGTCCGTTGATGCGACACCGCGGGATTTCATCACGACACGACTCGATGCGCTGGCGCGCTGGGCCGAAAGCGGATCCATGTGGCCGCTGCCCTTCGGCACCGCGTGCTGCGCCATCGAGTTCATGGCTGTCGGCTCCTCCCGCTACGACATCGCGCGCTTCGGTTCGGAAGTGATGCGGTTCAGCCCGCGTCAGTCCGATCTGCTTCTGGTGATGGGTACGATCACCGACAAGATGGTGCCGATCCTGAAGAACGTCTACGAGCAGATCGCCGATCCCAAATGGGTGATCGCGATGGGCGCGTGCACGGTGTCAGGCGGTTTCTACCGTTCCTATCACGTCGCCCAGGGGATCGACGAGTTCCTGCCGGTCGACGTGTACATCCCAGGCTGCCCGCCGACGCCGGAAGCCGTGCTGCACGCCGTCATGAACCTGCAGCAGGGGATCCGGGACGGCAGCTTCCGGCGCGGCGCGAACCAGCGGCCGCCGCATCCCCGCACGGACGACGCCTCGGTGACGGAGCTGGCGCCGCCTGACGCCTCCCTCGTCGCCTACTCGACCTCGGCGGCCGAGGTCGACGAGCTGCCGGTCCGGCGGCTACGCGCGGCGGTGGGGCAGGCCGTGCTCGGCACGCGCGCCTGGCGGGGCGACCTGACGGTGCGCCTCGACCGTGCGGCGCTGCCAGTGGTGGCGCGCCTGCTGCGCGACGACCCGGAACTCAGGTACGACATGCTGCTCGACATCTGCGGCGTCGACTATTTGCAGCGCACGCCGCGCTTCGACGTCGTGTACCACCTCTACTCCATCGCGACCGGCCACAGGATCCGGCTCGAGGTCGCGGTCCCGGAGGACGATCCCACCGTCGGGAGCGTGACAGCGGTCTGGCCTGGCGCGAACTGGTTCGAACGCGAGGCCTACGATCTCTACGGCATCCGCTTCCTGGGTCACCCGGACCTCAGGCGCATCCTCACGCACGACGGCTTCGGCAACATCCATCCGATGCGCCGGGACTACCCGCCCGGCCTGCGCCAGCCCTTCTTCCAGGCGGCGACGCTGCCGATCGCGGAGAGGTCCCCGATCGGGGAGACGGACGTCGAGATCGTCCAGCATCCGACCATCCTGAACATCGGCCCCTCGCACCCCGCGACGCACGGCACCTTCCGCATCGTCGCCCGGATGGACGGCGAGAAGATCCGCGAGGCGGACGTCGAGCTCGGCTACCTGCACCGCAACTTCGAGAAGATGGCCGAGACCCACACCTACCACAACATGATCCCGTACTGCGACCGGCTCAACTACTGCTCGAGCTTCATGAACAGCTCCGGCTTCGCCATGGCGGTCGAGAAGCTGATGGGCGTAGAGATCCCCGAGCGCGCGCAGTACCTGCGGGTCATCCTGAGCGAGCTCAGCCGCATCATGGACCACGCCGTCTGCATCGGCACCAATCTGATGGACATGGGGCTCATCAGCAGCTTCTTCTACCTCTGGAACCTGCGCGAGGAGATCTACGACCTCCTCGAGGAGTGCTCCGGCGCCCGCATGATGGTCAGCTTCGTGCGCATCGGCGGTTTCGCCGAGGATGTGCCGCAGGACTTCAGGCAGCGCGTCGAGGCGATCCTCGAGCACGTGCCACCGGTGCTGCGCGACACCGACCGCATGATCACCCACAACGCCCTCGCCCGCGACCGCATGCGGGGCGTCGGGGCCATCTCGCGGGAGGACGCCATCGCCTACGGCTTCACGGGGCCGTGCCTTCGGGCGAGCGGCGAGCCGTACGACGTGCGCAGGGCCCATCCCTACTACCACTACGACGAGTTCGAGTTCGACATCCCCGTAGGCAGCCAGGGCGACGTCTACGATAGGTACCTCGTCCGTCTCGAGGAGATGCGCCAGAGCCTGCGCATCGTTGCCCAGGCCCTCGAGCACCTGCCCGGGGGCCCCGTGATCGTCGACGACGGCCTCGTCGCCCTGCCGCCCTGCCGCCGAAGCACGGCGTCTACACCAATATCGAGAACCTGATGGACCACTTCAAGCTGATCATGCACGGCATCCGTCCACAAGTGGGCGAGGTGTACGGCTACAGCGAGGCCGCGAACGGCGAGCTCGGCTTCTACATCGTGAGCGACGGCGGCGAGCGCCCCTACCGCGTCAAGGTGCGGCCCCCCTCGTTCGCCATCTACCAGGCCTTCCCGCGGATGATCCGGGGCATGAACCCCGCCGACGTGGTGGCCACGCTTGGCAGCCTCAACATCATCGCGGGCGAAAGCGAGCGATAGCCATGCTGACGGGTGAGGGACTTCGGGAGATTGAGACGACCAGAGCGCAAGAGGATTCGTCGCGTCACGCGCTCCTCACGGCCCTCAGGGTGGTGCAGCGCGAGCGGCGCAAGGTGGGGCCGGAGGAGATCGTGTACATCGCCGGGCTTCTTGGCCTCAGCCCCGCAATCGTCGAGGGCGTGGCCCGTTTTTATGACCAGATCACGGACACCCCCACCGGCCTTCACGTCGTGCGTGTCTGCCGTGGCATCACCTGCTACCTCAGGCAGAGCGAACGCATCGCCGACGACCTCAAAGGGTTCCTGGGCATCAAGGATGGCGACACGTCGCCCGATGGCAAGTTCTCCGTGCGCCTGGTCGAGTGCATCGGCGACTGCGACCACGCTCCCGCTGGCATGGTGGACGACCGCTTCGTGGGTCCCTTGGATGAGCAGGCCCTGCACACGATCCGGGAGATCTGAGGAGGTGGCGGCATGCCGGACTTCTTGACCCGTCACATCAAGGACCCCGGGCAGCGGAAACTGGCGACGGCCGTGCAAAAAGGGGCATACGAGGGTCTCCGGCGCGCCCTCACCATGTCCAGGCAGGAGGTGGTGGCGGAAATCGACGCATCGGGCCTCAGGGGCCGGGGCGGCGCCGGCTTCCCGACCGGACGCAAGTGGTCCTTCATCCACGCCCGGGAGGGCCAGAGCGTCTACCTCCTCTGCAACGCGGACGAGAGCGAGCCCGGCACCTTCAAGGACCACTACCTGATGGCGTTCGACCCGCACCTCGTGCTGGAGGGTGTGGCGATCGGCGCCTACGCGATCGGCGCGCACCAGGCCTACATCTACTTGCGCGGCGAGTACGCCTCGGTCGCCGCGACGCTGGGGGAAGCCCTGAGCGAGGCCACCGACGCAGGCATCCTGGGCCCGAATTGCCTTGGCTCGGACTTTGACCTGCGCATCGCGCTGCAACTCGGGGCAGGGGCCTACATCTGCGGCGAGGAGACGGGACTGATCCAGTCCCTTGAGGGCAAACGGGCCTACCCGCGCGTGCGACCGCCATTCCCGGCTGTACACGGCTTCCTGCGGGAGCCGACCGTCGTCAACAACGTCGAGACCCTCGCAAGCGCCGCGCGCATCATGGCCGAAGGGGCAGAAGCCTACACCAAGCTGGGCACCAAGCAGAGCGCTGGCACGAAGCTGATCAGCGTCAGCGGCGCCGTCGAGCGGCCGGGCATCTACGAGGTGGAGATGGGCTATCCCCTGATGGAGTTCCTTGCGCACGAGGCGGGTGGCATCCCTTTGGGCCGTCGGCTCAAGGGGATCATCCCGGGTGGCACATCGGTGCCCATCCTGACCGCCGACGAGGCGGCCCCGCTTACGATCGACTACGAGTCGATGCAGTCCGCCGGCACGATGCTCGGCAGCGGCGGCATGATCGTGTTCGACGAGGACACCCGCATGCCCCATGCCCTCTTGCGCATCGCGGAGTTCTACGCGCACGAGTCCTGCGGCGAGTGCACGCCATGCCGGGAGGGAACCGGCTGGATGGCCTGGGTCTTGCGGCGCCTGCTCGCCGGCGAGGGCAGACCGGGCGACCTCGAGCTTCTGCTGCGCGTCGGCGACAACATCGAGGGCCGGACGATCTGCGGGCTGGGCGACGCGTCGGTGCAGCCGGTGCGCAGCTTCATCCAGAAGTTCCGCCCGGAGTTCGAGGCGCTCGAGCCAGCCGGGATGGACTGGCCAGCCTGGCAGATCCACGGCCATGGTCCACGGACCGGGCGTTTCGGCCCGCCAGTCGAGGAGGCCGCGAGGTCGCAACCCGTCGAGGGGTCCCCGGACTACGTCCTGTGAAGGAGGGTGAGCGCCCGTGCCGATCGTGACGATCGACGGCAGGCAGATTGAAGTCGAGCCGGGGACGAGCGTGATCCAAGCCGCGGACCTCCTCGGCGTGGAGATCCCGCGCTTCTGCTACCACCCCGATCTGGAACCCGAGGGCAACTGCCGCATGTGCCTCGTCGACGTCGAGGGATTCCCGAAGCCTGTGGTGGCCTGTGCGACCCCGGTCGTGGACGGGATGGTCGTCAAGACGCCGCATGCGAGCCCTCTTGCGTCACGGGCCGTGAAGGGCGTGCTCGAGTTCCTGCTCGTCAATCACCCGATCGACTGCCCGATCTGCGACAAGGCCGGGGAGTGCTCGCTGCAGGACTTCTACATGCACCCGGACTACGGACAGCATCCAAGCCAGGTGAACCCCGGGGAGAAAGTCCACAAGCGCAAGCGGGTCGATCTCGGGCCGCGCATCGTGCTCGACGCCGAGCGCTGCGTGATGTGCTCGCGCTGCGTGCGCTTCTCGGAGAACGTCACAGGCTACAAGGAGCTCCAGTTCATCCGGCGGGGCAACCACGTGGAGCTCGTTTCCTTCCAGGAACGTGCCCTGCAGGACCCCTATGCCGGCAATTTCGCCGACATCTGCCCGGTGGGGGCGCTCCTCTCGCGCGACTTCCGCTTCAAGCGCCGCGTCTGGAAGCTGGACTACACCGACTCGATCTGCGCCGGCTGCAGTACTGGCTGCAACCTGCGCATCGACCACTTCGACGGTCGGATCGAGCGCCTGATCCCGCGCCGCAACCCGGACGTCAACCGCAGCTGGCTCTGCGACGAGGGCCGCCTGAGCTACAAGACGCTCGATGTGGCGCCGCGTGTCAAACACCCGCAGCAGGATGGCGAGGAAGCGGACTGGGTGGAGGTGGCGGCCGCGGCCGACTCTCGCCTGCGCTCGGCGACGCTCGGCAGGGAACTGCCGCTCGGGGCACTTGCCTCCGCTTCCGGTACGAACGAGACGCTCTGGCTCTTTCGGCGCTACGTCGAAGCGGCCTTCCCTCAGCATCTCCTGGAGTTTCGCCTTGCACGGGAGACCGAAGCGGTCCGCGAACGGCAGGACAAGCTCCTGCGCCGCGTCGACAAGCACCCGAACACGATGGGCGCCCTGCACCTCGGCTTCACGGCGGGCATGGGGCTCGAAGGCCTCGTCGACGAGGCCGAGGCGGGCCGGCTCGGGGCCCTCTTGCTGCTCTACTATCCGCCGCTGGTCGGCGAGGACTCCGAGGAAACCAAAGAGCGCATCGTGCGCCTGCTGCAGCTGGTCCCCGAGAGCGTCGTGCTCACGACGCACCACCTCCCGTATCTCGCCGCGGCGAAGATCCTGCTGCCCGTGGCCGCGTGGTCCGAGGAGGAGGGCACCTACACCAACTACCAGGGCACTGTCCAGCATGCGAGCCGTGCCGTGGCATCGCCCAGCGCGGCCAGGCCCGCCGCGGAAGTGATCGGAGACCTCATGCGGCACGCTACGTACGGGCGGCCCGAAACCGAGCCGGGACGGGTGTTCGCGGAGATCGCGGACAGAGTTCCCGCCTTCCGGGGCCTACGTTACAACGAGCTTGCAAGCCGCCTGGCGACTGCGTACCCGCCCGAAGGGAGGATGCCCTATGGCCAAGACGGCTTCACGGGTCGTTGACGTCCGCGCAGAGGCGGAAAAGCACGCGACCGGCCTGCGCGGCACGACCGGCACGCTTGCCGGCCTGGGGGTCACGCTGCGCAACATGGTCCGCCCGCAGCACGTCACGATCCAGTACCCGGAACAGCGCAAGCCATACTCGCGCCGCTTCCGCGGCGTGCACGTGCTGACCCTGCGCGAGGACGGCAGTCTCAAGTGCACCGCCTGCTATCTCTGCGAGACGGTCTGCCCGGCGCAGTGCATCTCGATCGACGCCAAGGAAGTGGAGGACCCGCGCATCGAGAAGGCGCCGTCGCGGTACGAGATCGACCTGAGCCGCTGCATCTTCTGCGGCTTCTGCGTCGAGGCATGCCCTGAGGAAGCCCTGATCATGAGCCGGGAGTACGACCTCGCCGTGACTGCCCGAGAGCCGGAGAGCCTTACCTACGGCATTGAGGACTTTACCGGGCGGTCGGAGATCGCGGCCTACGGGGCCGGCTTCCGTCCCCACCCGGAGTATCCGCTGGTGGAAAGCTACGTGCCTGGGGAACGCAAGGGCGAAATTTGAGCGGCGAGGCACGGCCCGCCGAAGCCCTCTATCCGGAACCGCGCTGAGGCCGCCCTCGGATCGCCTTGCGCGCCGGCTGGCCCGGCGGCGGACCGGCCATGGGCCTACGCCTCCAGGGGGCGGCGCGCAAGGAGTTCGCTTGCCAGTCCCAGGAAGACGATCACCCAGGCCGCATAGGCAACCCAGCTGAAGCCCCAGGCCAAGGGCGGCAGCCACGGCAGCCCGGCGATCCGCCCGAAGAAGTCGGTCGCGGTCGTGTACATGCCAAGCGGAAAGACGAGGCTCCAGAGCGCCGGCTCGTAGGCAACGGGCGATCGGCCGCGGCCGTAGCGCCAGACGCCGAACAGCACGAGCGCCGGGATCCAGAAGCTGCCGAAGGCCCAGAACATGAAGGAGATGCCGACGACGACCGGCGCGATCACGTGGAGCTCCCCCGGCATGGGCACAGCGAGAAGGCGCGCGCCGGCCAGGACCGTGATGGCTGTGGCGCCCATGTTGATCCAGTAGGGCGGCGTCAGTTCGGCCGCCGTCATCGGCGAAAGCAGGAGGCGCGCCGTGATGATCGCCATGAGGATTAGATAGAGAAGTGCGCCGATGCCCCACAGCATCGCGGCGAGGAACGCGAGGAGGGCCCCGTCGCCGATGCCCTGGGCCGAGAAGGCGGACCCTACGGTCGAGACCGACTGCGTCGCCACGACCCAGATCAGCCAGGAGGCGTTGACGCTCTGGCCAAGCCGGCGTTCCGAGGACCCGAGCATCAGTCCGACCGGGATCGAGTAGGTCAGCCAGAGCCAGCTGAAGGCGCCGATCACCCCCAGGGCCAGGGCGATCCGCATCTCGCCGGCGGCCGCGTAGCGCACCGCGAGAACGTTCGAGGCCGCGACGAAGGTGAAAAAGCCGAACGCCTTGCCAGGGGCCCTCGCGTCCTCCAGCATCTCGGCGGGGCAGAGGGCCATGCGCGCGAGGTAGAGGGCGATCAGCAGCACGTAGCCCACCGTGCCGACGAGCAGCAGGAAGTCCGAAAAGGCCTGCAGCGTGAAGAGTGCGGCGGCGGTCGAGACGATGCCGGTCGCCATGACGAATGCGAAGTAGCCTGGGTAGAGGTCTCGCAAGGTCCTGTGCGATGCACGTGCGGCAGGCATCAGACCATTCTCCTTATCTGCGGCCGGACTGCCCAGGGCGACGTGCGCCGCTCCCCGCCAATCGCCGTCACCCGGCCGCCCCTGCCGGCCATGCCGAAGGCCGGGCGACCGGAAAGGGCCTGTCACCGCCAGCATGCGCAGTTCCCTTTCGCTTCACGCCCGGCCTTCCTTGCCGCCATCAGGGATGAGCCCTTTGCCGAGGTCAGCCGCCTTGCAGGCACCGGGAGCCGGCAGGTCACTCAGCTCGCGTAGTTGCCCGCGACCCAGTGGCCCTTTGCCACCTCGTGCAAGGCGAAGGCCTCGCTGCCAGGCGCGGCCCAGTCCGGGCGGGGCCGGTCGAGGTCCTCGAGCGACGAGATCTTGAGATCATCCCGGTGGGCCCGGGGATCCGGCACCGGGATGGCCGCGAGCAGGGTGCGGGTGTACGGGTGGATCGGGTGCTCATAGAGCTCGTCGGTCTCGGCGAGTTCCACGAGGCGGCCGAGGTACATCACCCCGACGCGGCTGGAGATGTGGCGCACCACTGAAAGCCCGTGCGCGATGAAGAGATAGGTGAGGCCGAGACGTTCCTGCAGCTCCATCAGGAGATTGATGATCTGGGCCTGTACCGAGACGTCGAGCGCCGAGACGGCCTCGTCGGCGACGATGAGCTTCGGGTTCAGCGCGATCGCACGGGCGATGCCGATCCGCTGGCGCTGTCCGCCGGAGAACTCATGCGGGTAGCGGCTCCTCCAGCTCGGACTCAGCCCCACTTCCTGCATCAGTTCCGCCACGCGCTCCTCCTTCGCCCTGCCCGTCAGAAGGTGATGGATCTCCAGCGGCTCACCGATGATGTCGCCGACGCTCATGCGCGGATCGAGAGAGGCGTAGGGGTCCTGGAAAATGACCTGCACGTCGCGGCGCAGCTCCCTGAGTTCCCGCGGCGTCAGGGAGCTGAGGTCCCGGCCTTCGAACTTGACCGTGCCACCGGTAGCGTCCTGCAGGCGCAGGAGCACGCGCCCGAGCGTCGACTTGCCGCAGCCGGACTCGCCCACGAGACCGAGCGTCTCGCCGGGGTAGATCTTGAAGGAGACGCCATCGACGGCCCGGACGTAGTCCTTCGTCCGGTGGAAGAGGCCGCCCTTGGTCGGGAAGTACTTCTTGATGTCGGTCACCTCGAGGAGTGGCTCGGCGCCCGCCCGGGACGTGAATTCGCCGCCCGCAGGCTCCGCCTTCGCCGCCTGGGCATCCACCTTGGTCTCATAGTTGTACCAGGTGGCCACCAGGTGCCCGTCGCCCTTGGGATCGGTGAGAACGGGGTCCTGTGTGCGCGTGAATCCCTGCACGACATAGGGGCAACGCGGCGTGAACCGGCCCTCGAGGTTCGGCAACCTCTGGCCGCGGCTGCCGTCCAGCCGGGGCACGCAGCCCAAAAGGCCGGACGTGTAGGGGTGGTACGGCTGGTCGAAGATCTGCTCGGTCTTTCCCACCTCCACGACCTTGCCGCCGTACATCACGACGATCCGGTCGGCCATCTCCGCCGCGATGCCCATGTCATGGGTGATCAGGAGGATCGACATGCCGAGCTCGCGCTTGAGCTGGCGCAGGAGGCGCAGGATCTGGGCCTGCGTCGTCACATCGAGCGCCGTGGTAGGCTCGTCCGCGATCAGGAGCTTCGGGCTGCACGCGAGGGCCATGGCGATCATGACGCGCTGGCGCATGCCGCCGGAAAACTCGTGCGGGTACTGGCTCACCCTGGCCTCCGGGTTCGGGATGCCCACGAGTCGGAGCATCTCGATCGCCCTCGCGCGGGCCGCCTCGGCGGTCGTCTGCTCGTGCAGCATCACGGCCTCGGCGATCTGGCCTCCGATTGTGTACACCGGGTTCAGGGCCGACATCGGCTCCTGGAAAATCATGCCGATCTGCTTGCCGAGGATCCTGCGCATCTCGTCGAGGTTCGCCTTCGCGAGGTCTCTGCCTTCAAACAGGATCTCCCCGCCGAGCACCCGACCGTTGTTGTAGTCCACAAGCCGCATGACCGAAAGCGATGTGACGCTCTTGCCGCTGCCGGATTCGCCCACGAGGCACACGGTCTCCCCGTGGCCGATGCTGAAGGAGACATCGTCCACCGCCACCAGCAATCCATCCGCCGTATGGAAACCGGCCGAAAGGCCTTTGATGTCGAGAAGCGGGCTTGCCAATCCGCAGTCCTTCTTTGCGGGGTCTCTTTGTCGGATCGAGACGCCAGCTGCCACAAGCCCAGCATAGGAGCCCGTCCAAATGCGGGCTAGGTCAGGCTGCCCGTGCGGATGCCGCAACTTCTGCCTCGAGTCCCTCCCATGGCCGAAGGGAGGACGCCGTTGGGAAGGGCGCAATGTCAGCGCGGCAGCGGAACGCCCTGCGCCACCAGGAGGCCCTCGGTGCCCGCGCACAAATCAAGCGGCGTGATCCCGTGCTCGGGCCAGGCCTTGGCGAGCGACTCGCCCTTACCCTGCGGCACGAAGGCGATGCCGCAGTCGCCGCCGCCGGCGCCCGACGACTTGCCCGCGCCCCCGAAGGACTCCGCGAGGTCTGCGAGCCGCGAGAGTTTCGCCGTCTCGATCGGTACCCCAAGCTCGGAGCTGAGGAGCCAAAGCGCCTGCCGGGTCGCCTTGATGCCTTCGAGGAAGGGCTCGGAACCTGGGCCCTGCAGGGCATGGACAAGCTTCATCACGCCTGCGTCACTGCGCGCGAGGAAGGCAAGGTATGCGTCCCGATGGAAACGCCGCCGCCGGCGCAGGCGCCTGAGCTGATCCGCCGTGGAGGCCGGTTCGCCCGTCCACCCGACCTGCCATGGGAGCGGGGGCTTCGGCAGCGCTTCGAGCGTGAGCTGCGGCCAGTTCCGCCTGGCGATGTCGCCCGCATCCTCGCCGCGGGCCAGGAGTCTTTGCAGCCAGCGGGAATCGACGCCGCGGTAGAGCAGGTGACCGCCATAGACCGATGCCGCGATATCGATGCCGGAACCGGGGCCGAGGGCCAGCCGGTGCGCGATGATGGCCAGCTTGAAGAGGGTGAGGGGGTCGAACGGGACGGCGAAGGCGGTGAGCACGGCGGCGAGCACCGCGGCCGTCGTGGCGGCGCTCGAGCCGAGGCCGAGCTTCGCGCCCGCCTCGGCGTGCATGGTGCTGGAGACGCTCAAGCCAAAGCTCTCGGGCCGAATGCTGTGGCCCTGCATATGGGCGAAGGCCACCGCCATGGCACGGGCGATCAGGCTGAACGGCTGCTCGGGCCGCGATGGCAGGACGTCCTCGCCCTCCCGGGCCCAGGTGCAGGAGCGCCCCTGGGCCCGCAGGACGGCCTCGCCCCAGCGGAGCTCCACCGTGGTGTGGCGGGAAACCGCGGCGACGATCCCTGGGTGGCCGGGTTCCAGCACCGCGAACTCGCCGGCCAGGACGAGCTTGCCGGGAGCGCGCGCCGTCACGTCCGCCGTCACTCCGCCCCCAGGAGCCGCGCCGCCGGCCCCGGCCCGCTTACGAGCACCTCCGAGACCTCCGGCAGGGCGGCGAGTTCCGCCTCGAGCGCAGCCGCGCAGTCCCTCGACGTGAGCACATGGACGTGAGGGCCCGCGTCCATGCTCGCGTAGGCATGGAGTCCCTCGCGCCGCAAGGCGCGCACCTTCTCGAGCACCCGCAGCGTGCCGGGCGACCAGTAGAGGACCGGCGGGCTGGCCGCCATGGCGACGGCGTGCATGCGCATGGCGTTCTCCTCCGCCACCCGGCCGAGGAGATGGAGATCCCGCTCCGCAATGGCCTGCCGCAACAGGTTCAGATCCTTTTCCGCCTGCTGGCGCCAAACCGGATAGAAGGGCGACGTCTCGACGCTGCGCCGCATGCCCTCGGAACTCGGCACCTCCTTCGCGCCGGAGCGGACAAGGACGATCAGCACGGGAAGGTCCCAGTGATCTTGCGGTGCGAGCGGCACCGAGAAGGAGTCGCTGCCGTCGGGAAGGCTACCGGGCAGCCACTCGACGAATCCGCCGTAGACCGACCGGCAGGCACTGCCCGAGCCCTGACGCGCGAGGCGCGAGAGCGCCGCTCCCTCGAGCTCCAGCCCCGCCGCCCGGCTGGCGGCGAGCGCGAGCGCGGCAAACGCGGAGGCCGACGAGGCGAGGCCAGCCGCCGTCGGAAACCCGTTCTCGGACTCCACGCGGGCGCGGCAGTCTGTCCCTGCCATGGCCCGCACGATGTGGAGGAGGCCCTGGACCCGGCGGGGCGACCCCACGCGCCTTCCGCCGAGGCGGATGTCGTCCTCCTCGAGGCTCGGGTCGAAGGCGACCAAGGTGCGGGTCTCGAGTCCCTCGAGGGTCAGGGAGATGCTGCCGTGCTGCGGCAGGATGAGCCCTTCGTCGCGCTTGCCCCAGTACTTGACCAGCGCGAGGTTGGCGTTCGCGACCGCCGTCGCCCGCATCAGGACAGCTCCGCGACGAGGTGCTGGCCGCGGCGCAGCTCGCCGAGGTCCCGCGCCCCGACGAGGAACATGGCGAGGCGCAGCTCCCTTGCAAAGCGCAGCAGCACGTCCTCGACGGCCTCTTGGGAGACGTCCGCCGCCGAGAGGAGCGGCAGCGCCAGACCCACGAGGTCCGCGCCAAGCGCGAGAGCCTTCGCCGCCGTGATGCCGTCGCGAATGCCGCCCGAGGCGATCAGGGGCATGCCCGGCAGCTCCGCGCGGCAGAGGACGAGGCTCTGCGCCGTCGGGATGCCCCACTCGGCGAACCTGAGACCGAGTTGGCGCCTCGCGGGTTCCTCCGCGCGCAGGGCCTCGATCTTGGACCAGGAGGTGCCGCCGGCGCCACTGACGTCGATGGCGGCCACGCCGCTGTCGGAGAGCAGCCGGGCGGTGCGGGGCGAGATGCCCGCGCCCACCTCCTTCGCCAGGACCGGTCGGCCGAGCCCGCGGGCCACCTCGCCGATGCGGACGGCAAGGTTGCGGTAGTCGGTGTTGCCGCCTTCCTGGATCGCCTCCTGCAAGGGGTTCAGGTGCAGGAAGAGTCCGTCGGCGTCAATCATGCCGATCACCTGCCGGAGCTCGGCGAGACCGTAGCCGCGGTTCAGTTGGGCCGCTCCGAGATTCGCGTAGACGGGCACGTCCGGGGCCACCTCCCGCACCACCCCGAAGCTCTGCCTCGCCTCGGGGTGGCGCAGGGCGGCGCGCTGGCTGCCGACGGCCATCGGGATGCCGAGCGCGTTCGCCGCCGCGGCGAGATGGCGGTTGATCTCGAGACCGCGCGCGGCGCCGCCGGTCATGCTGGAAATGATGAAGGGCATGGCAAGCTCCCGGCCGAGGAAGGCAGTCCGGATGTCCACGTCCTCCGGGGCGATCTCGGGCAGGGCCTCATGCAGGAACCTGTAGTGCTCGAAGCCCGTCGGGCGCTCCATCTCCACCGGCTCGTGCAGGCAGATCTCGAGGTGCTCGCGCTTGCGCTCCGTGGTGCTCTTCACGCGGCTTCCTCCCCGCCGAAGCTCGCAAGCCAAGTGGCCCTGGCGCCTTGCGCTCGCATCGCCCGGGCCAGGTGCTCCGCCGCCCCGGGATCCCTTGCGAGCGCCAGGACGCAGCCGCCGCGGCCGCCGCCCGTCAGCTTCGCCCCCAGCGCCCCCGCGTTGCGCGCCGCCAGGACGAGGCGGTCCAAGGCGGGCAGCGAGACCCCGAGGGCCTCAAGCTCGCACTGGGCGTCGTTCATCGACTGGCCCAGCCGACCCGTGTCGCCCTGGGTGGCCGCCGCCTGTGCTCCCTCGGCGAGGCGTCCGAGCGTCTCGAGCCGCGTCCGGGTGTCCTCGGCATCGCGCACGAGGCGCCTGCGCACCCCTTCGACGGCCCCGCGCGTCTCGGACGGCAAGCCGCTGTCGGCGATGACGAAGTGGAGCGGTCTCGCCGGCCTCAAGGGCACCGCGGCCAGACCCCTGCGGAAACTGACCATGCCCTCCGCCACGACCGCCGCCGCGTCGACGCCGCTTGCGGCGCCGTGCGCGAACGACTCGGCGACGCCCACGAGCCTGAGGAGCGTCTCTCTATCGAGGGGAGCGCCACAGCTTCGGTAGATCGCCTGGACGAGCGATGCGGCAAGGGCCGCGCTCGAACCGAGCCCCCGGCCGATGGGAACGTCGGACAGCACCTTGAGCTCAATGTCCCTGGCAGGGCGCGAGAGCTTGGCGAGCGCTGCCTCGACGAGCGCCTTGATGCCGTCGAAGACCCCAGGCGCCTCCGCGAGCGGCCCTGCGTAGAGCGGGCAGTCCAGGGTGATCGGGCCTTCGGCGGGCCAGGCCTCTGTCCGCACCGTCAGGGCGGGAAGCGGCGCGGCCAGCACGGGATAACCGAAGACGGCGGCGTGCTCCCCGACGATGATGACCTTCGCGTGCGCCTGCCCGACCGCCGTGCGGACGCTGGCCATGGTCGCCGTCACGCCGGACCCGCCAGCAGGTCCCGGGCGCGCGCCAGCGCGATGTCGCCGCTCTTCACGAGCTGCTCCGCAACGCGATCGACCTCATCCGGCGACGCGCCGGCCATGAGAGCCACAGAGCGGGCCTGCAGGGCCATGTGCCCTCGCTGGATGCCATGCGTCACGAGGGCCTTGAGCGCCGCGAGGTTCTGTGCGAGCCCCACGGCCACGACCACCTGCGCGAGTTCCTCCGCGCTCGCCACGTCGAGGAGGGCATGTGCCACCCTGGTGCCCGGATTGAGCCCGATCGATCCGCCCACGAGCCCCACGGGCATCGGCAGTTCGAGCGTGCCGACAAGGTTGCCCCCCTTATCCTTGCGCCAGGTCGTCATGGACCTGTAGCGGCCGCTGCGACTCGCGTAGGCGTGGGCGGCGGCCTCGATGGCGCGCCAGTCGTTGCCGGTGGCGATCAGGACCGCGTCGATGCCGTTCATGACGCCCTTGTTGTGCGTCACGGCGCGGTGCAGATCCGCCTCGGCCAGGCGCCCAGCGGCGACGATGCCGTCCCTGACCTCTGGCCCGTCGTAGTCCCCGGTGGCGAGGAGATCCGGTCCGATGGTGCAAGAGGCGCGGGCAAGGCAGTTGTCCGTGTAATTCGAGAGGATGCGCAGGCATGCCCGCCCGCCGCTCAAGTTCTCCGCGGCGGGAGCTATGGTCTCCACCATCGTGTTGATCGTGTTGGCGCCCATGGCGTCGCGGGTGTCCACCAGCAGATGGAGGACGAGCATCGCCTCCCCGTCGTCCGCAAGGACGTGGTGGACCTCGATCCCCCTTGCCCCGCCGCCTCTTCGCACCATCGCCGGGTGCAGGGAGTTCGCGAGGCCGATGAGCTCTTCGGCGTGCTGGCGCAACGCATGCTCCGCCGCCTCGGCATCCGGCACGTCGAGCAGTTGCACCTGCCCGACCATCAGCCGGCCGGTGGAGGAAGCCGCAAACCCGCCGGCCAGGCGCACGACGCGCGCGGCATGACTCGCCGACGCCACCACCGACGGCTCCTCGATGGCCATCGGAATAAGGTAGTCCCGGGCATTGACGCGGAAGTTGGTGGCGACGCCGAGCGGCAGCCCATAGACGCCAAGGGCGTTCTCGATGATCTTGTCGGCGAGGGCGGCGTCGAGCGCGCCGCCGTGCGCGAGGCTCTCCACCTCGGCCTCCGAGAGCCAGCCGACGTCATGCAGACGCCCGAGCCGCTCCAAGCGATCCAGGCGATGCAGGCCTGGGATGCGGGACGAAACCATATCTCGACCTCCCGGGGCCAGAGCGGCCCGGCGGCTTTACTGTTGGTTCATCCCGACTATCGTATGTGAATCATGATTCATCAGGTCATATATCACCGTGTTCTTGCGCTATGGCTCACCAGGGCTTGCTACTTCGTCACGATGATGTCATAGTGACGTCATGAAGCTGTCAACTGTGACGCAGGAGATCCTGGCTGATCTGCTCGGGGCTGTGCAGAGCATCGATCCCGCCTCGGGCGACCGCTTGGCGCGCGTGCTGCCGGTGGCCGCGGGGACCGTTTCGGTGCACCTGCTCGGGCTCGTCACCGACCTCTCCAGCGAGCTCTCGGGAGTGCTGCCGGCGGGCCGGGTGGAGGTGCGCCTCGTGTCCGCCGAGTCGCCCGAGCTCGTCTATGTCGCCGCGGAGCCTCTGCCCGCCGCGCCGGACGACGGAGAGCAGGCCCGCGTGACGCTGCGGCTGCCCGTGGCCCTCAAGGAACGGGCGGAGCGGGCGGCCGAGGATGCTGGCGTCTCCTTGAACTCCTGGATCGTGAACCAGCTGACGGATGGACTGCGCAGCCGTCCGCGGGAGAGCGGGCGGCGCCTCAGAGGCTTCGGAAAGGCCTGAATCTGCAGATGGAGGTGCGTTCGCATGCCAGAGTTCGAGACGCCCGGTGCCGTAAGAGTTCAGGTGAGCTGCGAGGCCGGCGAGGTGCGGCTGGAGACGCAGTCCGCAGAGCGCACGGAGGTGGAGCTGCGGGCGCTTTCGGGCCAGTCGCAGGCACAGGTGGAGGCGACGCGCGTCGAGTGCCGCGAGGAAGCGGAGGGACACAGGCTCATTGTCGATGTCCCCTCTCCCCGCCGCGGGTTCATGTTCGGCAACTACGGTGTCGAGGTGCAGATCCGCGTGCCCGAAGGCACGACCCTCGACATCACGACCGCCTCGGCGGATGTGCGGGCGGAAGGGCGGTTTGCTGGCGGCCTCATCCGCACCGTTTCGGGCGACGTGCAGGCCGAGACCTTCACCGGCACCCTGGCCGTCACGACCGCCAGCGGAGACGTCAAGGTGGATGAGGCCCTCGCCTCGCTGCAGGTGCGCACCGCTTCCGGGGACATCGTCGTCGAGCACGCCAAGGGCGAACTGAGCCTCGACGCCCAGTCCGGTGACATCAGCGTGCGGACCGCGGAGGGCGACGCGAGGCTGCGGGGATCCTCGAGCGAGGTGCAGGTCTGGACGGCGGCAGGCAGGCTCGAGGTGAAGACCTCGTCCGGCGACGTGATGGTGCATGAGGTGCACGTCGGCGGTGCCGTCTCGACGAACACGGGCGACGTGGATCTGATCTCGGTGCGCAGCGGCAAGGTGACGGTGGAGACGATGTCCGGCGACGTGCAGGTCGGGATCGCGCCAGGCTCGCAGGTGGCCGTGGACACGGAGACCCGCAGTGGAGACGTCCGGTCCGACATCGTGCTGTCGGACACGGCGGAGGCCACGGGAGCCGGAGGGCCAAAGGTGACGCTCGAGGTGCGGACGATGTCCGGCGACATCAGTTTGCGGCGCGGCAGGCCCATCGAGGCGCAGGCGTAGCCGGCGGGCTTACCGGGAATTCTGCCCGTCGAAAGGCAGCGAGGCCAGGTGCGTTGCGTGCACAGGGTTCTCGATGCGCGAGGTTCCTTTGGCTCGCGGGCATGGGGTAGGCAAAAAGCAGACGGGAGGTCCCTACCCCGTCTGCTTTTGTCGGTACGATGCTGGCCAGCGTCGCGAGGCGGCCAGAACGCCTGGGTTCAGTCTTGTATCGCCAAGGCCACCGGCCGGATTGGGGACCCGGTCCCACCCGCAACCTTGAGGGGAAGAGCCATGAAGAGAAACTCGTGGATCCTGCGAGCGGCTAGCTCCTCTAGGAAGAGGTTCTCCATGATGTGGATGCCTCGTCGGACGATCAGGACCACATGCCCAGGCAGCGTCGTGCCAATCTCCGGATCGACGAAACCCGGAAGATCCCAGGCAACGTTGTCACTGCCGACCGCGAACACGCCCCGATCGCCGAGCCACGTCGATGCCGCAGCCGTCATGCCAGGTGCAGCGAGGTATCGGTCCGGGTCAGACCAGTACCTGCCATAGCCCGTTCGCACCAGCACCACATCGCCATCTCCGACTTCAACCCCGGATCGCTTGGCCGCACGCTCCAGAGTCGCGGCCTCCACTATGCTCTGCGGCACAAGATCTGCGTCTTGTGCGAGATCCAGCAGGACACCGCGTCTGGCGATAGGGGCAATCGTGTCCACGCCGAGTTCCGTAAACCCGGCGCTGGTCTGCACCTTCGCTGTTACCGCGGCACCACCATACAGGTGCAAGTCCTCGGCTTGATGACACAGTGCGTCGATATGCGTTCCGGAGTGTTCGGCCATGTAAAGCATCCCGGACGCGCTCGTGCGGCGCTCAAGACCCGCCTCGTGGCGACGGTGAAGCGTGAACACGAAGCCCGGCCGGTGGCCCGGAAAGACAGGGTCCTGCGCGCGGCGCGGCTGCTCAAGGTCGTAAAAGCGCCCCCGACGGATGGCGCTGAGGACTTCCGACTCAGTCCTGGTCATGATGGAAGTCCTCGCCGGCTTAGCACCTCCGCCATCGGTACCACGTCTATGCCCGCAGCGGTAAATGCCTGTCGCAGTTGTGCTGTCAGGGCTGCCGCCCCAGGGGTGTCGCCGTGTACGCAAATGGTATCCACCTGAAGATCGATGAACGTGCCGTCCACAGCGCGCACGCGCCCCTCGCGTACCATGCCAACGGCTCGCTCGATGACCCGGCCTGGGTCGCGGATGACCGCCCCTTCCTGCTTGCGCGAGACGAGCGTGCCATCCGGCTGGTACTCCCTATCCGCAAAGACCTCATGAGCGACGGGCAGACCCGCCACCTCAGCAGCCTTGCCAAGCCACCCACCATAGGCTACGACGATCAAGTCCTCGCCGTAGTCGGCAATGCCCGCAACGATGGCTTCTGCAAGGTCCCGGTCGTAGAAGGCCAGGTTGTTGAATTGTCCGTGAGGCTTGACGTGGCGCAGACGTGTATGATTCCGGCGGCAAAAGGCGTCGAGCGCCCCAATCTGATACAGCACATCCGTGCGGGCCTCAAGGGAAGTCACCTTGAGGTCACGGCGGCCGAAACCGACCAGATCAGGGAAGCCAGGATGTACCCCTACTGCGACACCTCGCTCCACAGCCCGCCTCACCGTATGGTCCATGACTCGGGGATCTCCGGCGTGAAAGCCACAAGCGACGTTGGCCGACGAGATGCTTTCAAGTACGGTATCGTCTTCCCCCATGCGGAACGGACCAAAACTCTCGCCCATGTCACAGTTGATGTCCACGCTCAACGCCATCTCATTACCTCCCGTAACTTCTAAAAATAAGCGTTGGTGCGGACTCCGCCTCCGCAGGGAGTGGAGTCCGCTTGGGAACCGAATCTTCAGCACATGACAAGGGCACTGCAGAGGTTCAGGCCAAGGTCTCAAGAAGCGCGCGCTGGCGCCGTAGGGCGTCAAGCGCCTCAGGTAGCTCGACGACTTCGAAGCTCACTCGGTCTCCTGGAACAAACTGCGCGAGTGCCGCCAGATCGGCCGTGATCACATGCGCGATGGTGGAGTATCCACCGATGGTCCCGCGAGATTTCAGTAGAATGAGCGGCTCGCCTTCGGGCGGCAACTGCACACTACCGATGGCCATGCCTTCTGAGACCGCATCACCTCGCGGTGGTGCGCCGCTCAACGGAACACCTTGAAGGCGCAGCCCGACCCGGTCGGAGTGTGCGGAAACCGTGTAGTCCTGCGCCACCAACGCCTGCAGGGTACCTTCGGGGAATCGATCAATCCGCATGCCGGGAAGAATGCGCACCGCATCGCGTGCCAGACAAGTGTCGACGGCAGCAGCCTCGATGTTCCGTACGGAACCGTCCGCGTACTCGAGGACGTCACCCGCAGCAAGACGCCGCCCATGCAGTCCTCCGAAGCCGGCCACCAAGTCAGTGGACCGGCTGCCGAGCACTTCAGGTACGTCTATACCTCCGGCGAAGCCGATGTAGGCCCTGGCACCTCTGCGCCGACCACTGAACTGCACGCGACTGCCTGGTTCCAGGTGACGCACTGTTCCGGGTTGCCAGGGAGTGCCATCGACCGTTGCACCGAGGTCTGCCCCCGCAAGGGAGATAAAGCCGGGGTCGAGAGCCTCCAAGGTTGGGCCGAGCAGTGTCGCCTCAAGCACTGCGGCGCCTGGGAGGTTGCCTAGAAGTTGATTCGCCCAGGTTGCGGCGAAGTCATCAAGCACCCCGCTTACCATGATGCCTAGGTGTTCGTAGCCATACCGCCCTCGGTCCTGGACGCTCGTCAGAAGACCAGGGGATACCACCTTCACCCGGGCCATCACCGGACCTCCTCCAGTTCCAGGCCACCAGACGCGGCTGCTGACTCAAGTCGCCTATATTCGGACTCCGTGATGGGCACGAATCGCAGACTGTCACCTGGATGGAATACGACGGGCGGATCCATGCGCACGTCAAAGAGCGGCACCGGTGTGCGCCCAATTAGCTGCCAGCCGCCAGGAGATGTGGCAGGATAGACTCCGGTCTGCCGACCCGCAAGCCCCACGGAGCCCGCGGGAACCTTTGGCCTGGGGGTAGGACGCCTCGGTGTCTCGAGGTCGGCAGGCAGGACGCCGCAAAGCGGGAATCCGGGTGAAAATCCCAGGCAGAATATGCGGAAGTCTTGAGCAGTATGACGCTCGACTACTGCATTCGGACTGAGTCGGAGCCGCTCGGCGACCTCCTCCAAATCTGGTCCAAAAGCTCCCCCATAGCACGTCGGCACGAGAAACCGACGGCCCGGACGGACAGCTTCCAGTTGCGTCAGTGATTTGGCGCGGTCGATCACGGCATCGGCCGAGGTGATGAGGGGGTCGTACTCGATTAGCAGCGTTGTGTATGCAGGCACGACACCTTGAACGCCCTCGGGCGGCGCCATCAGCAATGCCTGCGCGAGGCGCTGCGCCTCCTTGTTAACCTCCTCGTCGATCTCCCTGCCGAACTCGAGTAGAACAGCCGCATCCCCAGCTGGGACCACCCGGAAGCCCGCCATTGTATTACCTTCCTTGATCAGGCTCCTGCCGACTCCGCGGCGGTCGCGGTGAGCTCGCGTCCCTTGGTCTCGGGCAGGAACAGCAGTGCGATGATGCACAAGAGGTATGTCGCCGGACCGAATACGGAAATTGCCCCTGCAAGTCCATAGGTGCCCGCCAACGAACCCACGATCAGCGGAGCGAACGCCGCTGCACCTCTGCCGAAGTTGTACGCAAATCCCTGGCCAGCGCCGCGCGCCGACGTTGGGAAGAGTTCAGCCAGATAAGGACCGAAGCCGCTGAATATCCCTGAGGCGAAGAAGCCCAGGGGCAAGCTCAGGGCAAGCATAGTGCCGTTTGAGATCTGGAAGTGGGTGTATAGCAGGATCACCACGCCGCTGCAGATCGCAAAGATTGCAAAGTTCAGCTTGCGACCAAGCACGTCGGTGATGTACCCGGACAGGAGGTAGCCGATGAAGGAACCCAAGATGATCAGTAGGAGATATGGCCCCGACCCGATGACCGACAAACCCCGATCGACCTTAAGGTAGGTCGGCAGCCACGTAAAGATTGCGTAGTAGCCGCTTTGGGCTCCAACTGCGAGGATCGACGTGAACACGGTGGTGCGCAGCACGTTGCGATTGAACAACCGGAAAAAGCTAACGCCGGCGGCCGCCTCCTTCCGACGCTCACGCCAGATGGTGGGCTCCTCGACGTGGCGCAACACGTAGAACACAAGGATGGCGGGCAAGATGCCAATCCAGAACATAGCGCGCCAACCCATGCTGCCGAGGTTCGGCAGGATCAGGAAGGACGCGATCACGGCAACTCCCCAGCCAATGGCCCAAGATCCCTGGACGAGGCCAAGCAGTCTTCCACGGTAGCGCGATGCCACCGTCTCGGCAACCAGTACCGAACCCACGGCCCATTCGCCGCCGAACCCTAGTCCTTCGAAGCCGCGGAAGACGAGCAGCATGCTATAAGACGTAGCGAGACCGGACAGGAAAGTGAACACGGAGTACAGGATGATGGCGGCTGCCAGTGTACGCACGCGGCCCACACGGTCTGCCACGGTCCCCGCTATGACGCCTCCCAGCGCGGAGACGGCCAAGGTGACAGTGCCAAGGAGTCCGCCCTGGGCGTCGGTGAGCTTGAACACCGTAATCAGCGTCGCAAGGACCAGCGTGTACAGCATGTAGTCAAAACCGTCGAGTCCCCAGCCCATGAACGTAGCCCAGAATGCAGGACGCTCACGTGAGGTGAGACGCAGGAGACCAGTTCGCTCAGGATCGGACACCATGCCACTACCTCCCTGGAACTCAAGATTCATCAGACGGTCCGTACGTTTCGTTCCTTGGTCTCTATATTCCTCCGTGTAACTATAAAGTCGCTGTTTTTCGGAACGTCAAGTCTGTGCTACCCTACCCTGAGGAACGTATTCCAACAGCGGCTTGTACGAGGAGACTGGTGCGTGGCCCAAAAAGATCTCAGCGCCGTCGAGAAAGCCCTTTACCTACTAGACTTCTTCAGCCAGGGCCAAAGCGCCCGGAGCTTGACGGATATCTCCAACGCGTCTGGCCTCAGCAAGGCAACTTGCCATCGCACTCTGCAGGTGTTGCACAAGTACGGCCTTCTGGAGCGAGAAGGCGACAGCTATCGTCTCGGCTATCGGCTCCTTGAGCTTGCCGCGCACGTCAGAGGTTCCCTGGAGCCCTTGAACGTGGGCCGTGACCTGATGGAACATTTGCGCAACGAAGTGGATCAATCGGTGCAACTCGTGGTGCGCAGTGGCGACGAGGTGGTGTACGCCGAAGTGCTTCCACCGTTTTCGCCGTCTCGCCTGTACGTCCGCTTAGGGAGGCGTGCCCCTCTCTATGCTGGTGCCTCAGGCCGCCTGCTCCTTGCCGCCATGTCAAATGAGGAAGTGGCAGACCTGCTTGCTCGAATCGAACTTCACCGCTACACCGGTCGTACCCCACACACGCGACATGAAGTCACGGAAAGCGTTTTTGCCACGCGGGAAACTTGGTGCACTCGCAGTTTGGGAGAACTCGAGCGCTACTCCTCAGAGCTGGCTGTTCCAATCTTCGGTTCCGGGGGCAACGTACTGGCCGCTCTAAGCCTTGCCGGATCAGATACAGCGTACCTAGAGCCCGAAACACTCAAGACGCTATTGCTCGCGTTGGATGAGACGGCTATTGGAATCTCGCGCAGGCTCGGCTTCTATGCCGCATGGCCGACGAAGCCTGACGCCTTTCTCGAGTCCTGCAGAACGTCTAAACCCGAAAGTGTCCGTGATGACCTAGAGGAAAGCCCGGAGTGGCCGACTGCTCCTCGGTCCACCGCTTCGGCCAGCGATCCTCAAGGCTAGGGCGCCGCCTCTCACGTTCTTGGCGCGCGACACTTCGGCAGTTGGGGGCACGCCCATGCAGGTGCAGTTGCATCGGACCACCTGGAAGCCTCTCACCGCCACGTTTCTGGCGGTAGGCGTGCCGCCGGAATCGCGCAACCGCTTGCTGCGCCGCGTGACTCAGCTCTTCGCCGGACTTCTCCTCTACGGTATCAGCGACTCGCTCCTAGTGTTGGGCGGGCTTGGCCTGGACCCCTGGGACGTGTTTCAGCAGGGACTCGCGCGTCACACCGCTATACCTATCGGCACATGGTCCATTCTGGTAGGGATCGCGGTGCTGTTCCTCTGGATTCCCCTGCGCCAACGACCTGGTATCGGCACGGTGGCCAACGCCATACTTGTCGGTGCCACCATGGACGTTGTGCTGTCCATGACCCCCACCCCTCATGCACTGTGGGTGCGGGCGATTCTCATGGCCGCCGGCGTGGGCCTGAACGGCATCGCCACCGGTGCTTACATCGGCGCAGGCCTCGGACCAGGACCACGAGACGGGCTGATGGTAGGGCTCGCTGCGCGGGGTTACTCCCTGCGCTTGGTCCGAACTTGCATTGAAGTCACCGTGCTCATAGCAGGTTGGATCCTGGGCGGCAATGTCGGCATCGGATCGGCACGGTGGCCTACGCACTAGGCATTGGTCCCCTGGCTCACGCTTTCATTCCCCGTTTCACCCTCCGGGACGCAGGAAGTAAACCAGAACCCACGTCGTAATGAACGGGCTCCCTGACCTATGCAGGCGTTGCGTACCGATCGGACCTGGGCAAGTACGGTTCCGTGTGGTCTTATCCCAGTCATACGGCCCGCTCTACCCCGGAGACCTGCGACCTCTCCCCGTCCGAGTCGGCGTCAGTGCGTAGCAGGTCGAGATCGCCTGGCAGCGAGTTTGCATCTCGTCCCGCAGAACTCCGGCGCGCTGAGCGTCGACGGTGCCACCTGCTTCAGCCAGGGCGGTCTCACGCTGGTACGCCAGGACGCGAACGACTGGGCGCTGCTCTCGGCTCGAGCGGCTTGCGAGCCGTCTCGGGCGTCGTGCGTCAAGTGTTGGTACGGGATATCGGCTCGGCTGTCGTCGTGACACAAACCACCGCGAACGGCCAAAGCACCGTCACGGTATCGGAGAGCGGTGGCGTGCTGCAGACTTCGGACGGGCACACGGTGACTCTTCCTTCCGGGGTGCCGGCAACGGCCGGCGTGTTCCTCCTGCCGTTACCGTAAACTGGCTCGACACGGGTGCCATGGCCGTTTGAACCACCTGGTCCTTCCAGGTACTGTGAGGTGATGAGCGGCCTGCCTGCGAAGCAGCAGGGAGCGTCCCCGCGAAGGAGCTCGCCCCCGTCCGCCAGCGGTGCGAACCGTCGTGGAGTCCCGCTTGGTGGAACCCGGCCAAGTAGCCCGCTAGTCTCGGGCTACTTTCGCTTGATGCGGGTTCCGGCGGTCACTGAGGTGCTCGACTGCCAAGGAGCCCTTCGGCAGAAGTCCGCTTTACACCCGACGGCGTTTCCGTCTTGCGCCGGGCCGGCACTGGAGGCCGACAGGAGGGAGGTTCGCGAGGAGACTAACTCCTTGCAGACGATATGCGTTTCCGGTTATTCCATTTCCCCCCTGGCAGCGAAGAAGCCGGCGACCGACCGCGGGCGGTGAGAGGCGACGGTCACTCGGCTGTGTGCACTCAGGCTCTGCCGCCATCGCGATCGCCTTCTCGCCTTACGGCGTGCGGACTGGAGCAACTGGGCACTGCTCAGGTTGGACGAAGGGTTCCATGACCGCAGGTCGTTCAGCAGCAGAGGAAGGACCCCTCCCCGCAAGGGAGGGTCCACAGCGCGGCGGAGCCAGCGGCAGCGGGTACCGGCCTGTCAGGGGCGCATCTTCTTGAGCGCCGTGAATAGCACCTTCACTGCCTGAGCCCGGGTTGTCTTACCGAGTGGCTTGAAGGTGCCATTCGGGAATCCCGACATGTAGCCCGCCGCCACTGCCTCTTCGACCGCCTGCAGCGCCCAGGCGCCAATCCGCTTGCCGTCGCTGAAGTGGAGGGACTGCGTCTTGTCGAGCTTGAACGCCCGTGCGATCAGCACGGCCATCTGCTCGCGC
Organism: Bacillota bacterium; assembly: GCA_021793315.1. Lineage (GTDB taxonomy): Bacteria > Bacillota > Sulfobacillia > JAJZYS01 > JAJYTV01 > JAJZQO01. The sequence continues at coordinate 46,024 of JAJYSZ010000002.1, forward strand.
GTGATCGTCTCGCCCGGAGCGAAGCGGGTCGAAGTGAGCCCCTGCACGATGCCCGCCTTCACGGCCGCAGCAACGTAGGGGGCAAACCACGAGCCCTGCCGCACGTCGGCGAAGTCCGTCTTGCCGCTGCCGGGCGTCAGGTTCAGCGCAAGCACCAGCATCTTGACGAACTGCGACCGAGTCACCGCCATGTCCGGCCGGAAGGTCCCGCCAGGGAACCCGCCGACGATGCCCTTGGCCGACAGCGCCTCGATCGCTTGATAGGCCCAGTAGCCTTGCGGCACGTCCGTAAAGGCAGTCGGCTTCACCGCGGCGGTCACGGTCAGAGTCGCCCGGCCTGTGGAGGCCGCGAAGCTGGAATCGCCCGAGTATGTACCCGTTACGGTGTCGGTGCCCACCGGTGCTGTCAAGGCGGTGCACGAGCCGGTCGCGGTACCGCCCGAACCCGTCAGGCTCGCGCTGCAGAGGCTCGTCGAGCCCGCAGTGAACGCTACGCTGCCCGTCGGCGTGCCGACGGCACCCGGGCCGGCGGTCACCGTGGCGGTGTACGTGACGCTCTGCCCCTGCTGAACGGAGGTCGGACTGACGTGGATGGACACCCCTGTCGGAGTCGTCACGCCGCCCCCGCCGCCGCCAGTGCTGACGTGGACGGGGGGGCTGTCGGTCAGCACGATGTCGTGCCCCGAGGTGCCGCCGGCGTAGCTGATCTTCAGCGTCCGCCCGTCCACCGCCATGGTCCCGCCGTTCGGGAGGCCGGCAAAGGTCCCTGTGATGGGGCTGCCGCTCGCGTTCGCAAGGATGTCGTAGGTGTCGCCCGCCGCCGAGGTGAAGCCGCTGCTGAAGCTCACGTCCAAGGACGCGCCGGCAACGTTTACCGTACCCGAGTTCACCGCGAGCTGGCCGTAGGTGCCCGCGCTCGTGCCGCCAATGACGACGGTCAACGCTGAGCCCGCGGTGGAGAGGTCCGCGCCTGAACTCGAGGTAAGCGTGCCCTCGTGCGAGCCCACGTCGCCCGGCTCGATCACCCCGCCCCCCCCGTTTGCACCGCGGACGGTGCCGGTGCCCTCGAGGGTCGCGCCCGAGGAGGTGGTCACCGCGCTCGCGAGGGAACCGGTCACATCGAGGGCGCCACTCGCCACCGTCGTCGTGCCGGTGTAGGTGTCGGTCCCGGATAGGGTCAGCGTGTGGTCGTGGCCATCGACGACGAGGTTCATGGATCCCGACAGGGTCTCCCCAACCGCGTCGTCCGCTTGGAGGTTCCCGACCGTGAAGTCCGCGGCGGTGCCAGAGTCCGTGATCGCACCGGCGTCGGAACCCGCGCCGGCGATCTGCTGGGCGTAGCCGTTCAGGTCGAACGTCGCGCCCGAGGCGACGTTGAGCGTCGTCCCGGTCGGCAAGGCGTTGGCGACTCCGTCCTGCAGGGTGCCGTAGGCCACGCTGGTGGTGCCCGTGAAATCGTTCGCGCCATTGGACAGGTCGACGGTACCGGTCAGGCCGGAAGCGCCTGTGCTGAGGTCGCCACCCGAAACGGCGCCGCTTATGGCGAGCGTGGAGCCGGGGCCGGCGCCCAGGGTTCCACCGGACGAGTTGTCCAGGATGATCGAGCCCGTCCAGGTGTCGATGCCCGACGGGTCGGTCGTCTCGAGGGTGCCAGCGAGATCCGTGATCGCGGTGCTGCTCGGGATGGAGACGTCGCCCGTGAGGTCGAGGGTCGCGCCGCTACCCACCGTCACCCAGCTCGACGAGCCGAGGGCGCTGCTGTTCCCGAGTTCGAGCGTCCCGTCCTCAACGGTCGTACCGCCGGCGTACGTGTTGGCGGCCTCGAAATCGACGGTGCCGGACATGCCGGGACCGCCTGCGGCGAGACTGCCGTTTCCCGCGACGGCGCCGCTCACGGCGAGCGTGGAGCCTGCTCCGGCGGCCAGGGTGCCACGGGACAGGCTGTCGAGGGTGACGCTGCCTGCCCAGGTGTCGCTACCCGACGGGTCGGTCGTCTCGAGGGTGCCGGCCAGGTCGGTGATCGGGATGCTGCTCGGGATGGAAACGCCGCCGGTCAGGTCAAGGGTCGCGCGGGCGCCAACCGTCACTCCACTCGACGAGCCGAGGGCGCCGCCGCTCGCGACCCGGAGGTCGCCCGACTGTACCGTCGTGGACCCGGTGTAGGTGTTCGAGCCCGCAAGCGTCAGGGTACCGGAGCCAGCCATGACGAGGTTCAGCGGGGCGGTCCCGTTCGTCAGGGTCGCGAAGACGTTGCCGGTCCCGGCCTCGTTGTCCGTCAGGGTGGATCCAGCCGATCCGGTGTTGGTGATGGTGCCTGCGCTCGAGCCCAGACTGGCTACGGTCTGGTCGTAGCCGTTCAGGTCGAACGTCGCGCCCGGGGCGACGTCGAGCGTCGTCCCGGTCGGCAGGGCGTTGGCGGCTCCGTCCTGCAGGGTGCCGTAACCCACGCTGGTGGTGCCCGTGAAATCATTCGCGCCGTTGGACAGGTCGACGGTACCGGTCAGGCCGGAAGCGCCCGTGCTGATGCCGCCGCCCGAAACGGCGCCGCCGACGGCGAGCGTGGAGCCGGGGCCGGCGCCCAGGGTCCCACCGGACGAGCTGTCCAGGGTGATCGGGCCCGCCCAGGTGTCGACGCCCGACGGGTCGGTCGTCTCGAGGGTGCCAGCGAGATCCGTGATCGCGGTGCTGCTCGGGATGGAGACGTCGCCCGTGAGGTCGAGGGTCGCGCCGGTGCCCACCGTCACCCCGCTCGACGAGCCGAGGGCGCTGCTGCTCCCGAGTTCGAGCGTCCCGTCCTCAACGGTCGTGCCGCCGGTGTACGTGTTGGCGGCCTCGAAATCGACGGTGTCGGACATGCCGAGACCGCCTGCGGTGAGGCTGCCGTTTCCCGAGACGGCGCCGCTCACGGCGAACGTGGAGCCGGGGCCGGCGGCCAGGGTCCCTCCGGACGAGCTGTCCAGGGTGACGCTGCCTGCCCAGGTGTCGCTCCCCGACGGGTCGGTCGTCTCGAGGGTGCCAGCCAGGTCGGTGATCGGGATGCTGCTAGGGACGAAAACGCCGCCGGTCAGGTCGAGGGTCGCGCCGGTGCCCACCGTCACCCCGCTCGACGAGCCAAGGGCGCTGCTGCCCGCGACCCGGAGGTCGCCCGACTGTACCATCGTGGACCCGGTGTAGGTGTTCGAGCCCGCAAGCGTCAGGGTACCGGAGCCGGCCATGACGAGGTTCAGCGGGGCGGTCCCGTTCGTCAGGGTCGCCGAGACGTTGGCGGTCCCGGCCTCGTTGTCCGTCAGGGTGGATCCAGCGGATCCGGTGTTGGTGACGGTGCCTGCGCTCGAGCCCAGACTCGCCACGGTCTGGTCGTTGCCGTTCAGGTCGAACGTCGCGCCCGAGGCGACGCCGAGTGTCGTCGTGATCGGCAGGGCGTTGGCGGCTCCGTCCTGCAGGGTGCCGTATGCCACGGTGGTCCCCGTGAAATCGTTCACGCCGTTGGACAGGTCGACGGTGCCGGTCAGGCTAGAGGTCCCCGACGTCAGAGGGCCAAGGCCCACCTGGCCGGTAACGTCCAGGGTCGCGCCCGCAGCGGCCGCCAGGGTGCCTCCGCCATTGTCGAGGTCGACCGACTGGCTCCAAGTCGCGCTTCCGCCGCCGGCCTCAAGCACGCCGGCGAGACTGCCGATGAACGGCCCGGCCGGAATGCTGATGCCGCTGTCGAGGGACAGCGCCGCACCCCCATTGACGATGATACCGTTGCTGCTCGCGCTCCCGGTCCCGAGAGCATCGTCGTTGCCCACTTCGAGGGTCCCGTAGGCGACGGTGGTGGTGCTGTTCGTGTAGGTGTTGGCAGCCGTCAGGTCGACCGTCCCGGTCATGCCCTCGGCCCCAACATCGATCTTGGGCGAGGCGCCCGCCACGACACCGTTCACCTCGAGGGTGTCACCCGGCGCCGCGGCGAACGTGCTGCTGTACATCGAGCCAGCCAGCGCGACCGTGCCGTTCCACGCGCCTGTCGTGCCTGCTGCACCCGCCAGATCGAGGACACCGTCCTGGACCGTGAGGGGGACCGTGGTTGGTACGGTGACGTTGCCGTCTAGTTCGAGGGTGCCTTCGAAGCCTTGGCTCGCGCTGCCGACCGTCACACCGCTCGTATTCCCTAGCGCAGAGCTGCTGGCCAGCGCCACGGTGCCTTCGCCACCGGCGCTCTGGACCGTGGTGGAGCCACTGTAGCTGTTGTTTCCCGCGAGGGTGATCGTATGGCCCGGGTTCAAGAAGGCGAGGATGCTCTCCGCGCCCGTCAGGGCCTCGTCCACACTGTAAGAGGGGGCCATGCCGCTCAGGGTAAGCTGCGCGGCCGGGCCTGAGTCGGCGATGATGCCGGTGCCGCTTCCCGTCATCGCTTCGATGCTCTGATTGTGCCCGTTGAGCTCGAGGGTCGCCCCAGACGCAACGTCGAGTGCGCAGTCCTGGCTCACGGCGTTGTCCGCTCCGTCTTCAAGCGTGCCGTAGAGGACGGTCGTGGTGCCGGACCAGCCATCGTTGCTGCCGGACAGTTCGACCGTACCACTCCAACCCCCGATCTTGCCCACGACAAGCGATGTGCCGTAACCGCCGTCCGAAACCGTCCCGGACACGTCCAGGGACGAACCTGTCGCGGCAGCGAACGTAGCTGTTGGGTCGGACACGCGGTAGTTGATCGGCACCGGGCCACCCCAGGTAGCCGTACCGGTGCCTGTGGACTCGAGCGTGCCAGTCATGGCGTCGAGCGCGTCGTTGGAGACGGTGACGCCACCTGCCAACGCGAGCGTGCCGCTACCCACGCCTGAGTCCGCTCCGCCGAGCACGTCGATGCCCCCGGTGCCAAGAGCGTTGTCGTTCAGGACGTCGATGGTGCCGTCATAGACGAACGCGAAGTCATCCAGGGAAGCGTTGTTCCCCGACAGCATGAAGGTGCCCGACCCGCCGCTTTGGCCAAAGTACACGTAGCCCTGGCTTCCCGATATGTCGCCTGTCATGTCGACCTCGGCGCCGTTCGCCGCCTCGAGGTCCACAGCATTGTTGCCGAAGTCGATTCCGGTGGCGATGGTGGAGGTACCGACCTCGGCATCGATCGCAACATTGTTTGTGTTGTTGGTGCCGGACAGCGAAAGCGTGTAGCCTGTTCCGCCAAGGGTGTACGAGCCGTCGAGGACAATGTCGTCGGCGGTCTCGCTATCCGAGGAATAGACCGAACTGCCCGTGGTGGGGATGCTCGAGGGGAAGATGATCTGGCTGCCAGTCAAGGTGGCAGTGCCCGCAGTCGTGCCCGTGCCGCAGCTCGCGCCGTTGCCTGGAGTCCAGTTGTCGCCAACGCTCAGGTCTGTGTCGACACTGCCATTCCACGTGCATGTGCCAAGGCTCGACGCATAGACCGGGCTCGACGGGATCGCCATGAAGGCGAAAGCGGCGAGGGCGAGAAGGGGCAGAATGAGCCCCATCCCGACCATCGCCCTCGCCTGTCCTGCGAACCGCCGCAGCCGCCCTTTCCTTGTCATGAGGGCCCTCCTCCGACGCTAGCTCATGGGGGATCCAACTTCGGCGAACCCCATCCATCCAGGGGTCTGACACCCTGATCACTGATCCCAGGGCCGTCACCCTAGAACCCCGCTGTCAACGAGTGCACGCTTCTCCATGCGTACCTGCCCGTGCTGAAGCCGCACTCGACGAACGCACTGCCGCCCGATCCCCGCAGAGGTACAGGCTCCGCTCGTCTCCGCCCGCGTCTTTATGTCAAATTTCAGACTTGCACAGTTTGCTGCGACAGAGGGACAACAGTTCACCGACAGGAGTCTGACAAATTGGGTCGAACCCGTGATCAATCCTCATTGGCAAGATGTGGTGGCTTGGACTATCCGATTGAAAGGGTGGCTAACCACGTACCGGGTTGCGCTTCTGGGTGAGCCCTCCTTAGAGGGTCCGGATGGGCCAATCCCCATTTCCGTGCGGAAGGGGCAGGCGCTGCTGTGGTACTGTGCGTCCCAACCGCAGCGCAAGGTGCGCCGCGCCGACCTTGCGAGCCTGCTGTGGGGGCCACCGACTCGCAGCGGGCTGGATAGCCTTAGCACGACACTGGTCCGTCTGCGGCGGGCGCTCCCGGTGTGGCCCCTGCATGCCGAGGCCGACTGGGTTTCATGGAATCGGGATTGCGGCGTGCAGGTCGACCTTCATCGCTTCCGCGCAGCCCTCAGCGATGCAGATGACAACGGCGGGGACGCTGCGCTGCTCTCCGAGGCGCTCTCGCTCTATCGCGGCCCCTTTCTCCAGGGATTCGACCTGCCGGGCCTCGCCGAGTTCGGCGCATGGATCCACCATGAGCGGCGACAACTCGCCCTGGATGTCCTGAGGGGCGTGCGTCTCCTGATCGGTATGCAGGAACGCCTCCAAGACTGGCAGGGAGTGGCGAAGACCGCACGGCGCGGTCTTGACATCGATCCGCTTCAGGAAGATCTCCATCGCAGCCTGATCCTGGCGTACCATCGTCAGGGAAACAGAGCTGCCGCCCTCACGTATCTTCGCGCGTATCAAGATGCGGTGGCGAAGGAGTCCGGAGCCGCCCCAAGCTCCGCGTTGCTCGAGCTCACGGACATCGTCGAGCGCGGCCGTGACCTACCCTCGGCGTACGCGCAGACGCGCGAAGAGGCAGTGCCCTGGCCTCCGCTCGTCGGCCGGGAGGATGCGCTGCAGGCCCTGCTCGGCGACCAGGGCCTCGGTCGGGGGATCTGCGTCGCGGTGTGCGGCGAGGCTGGCGTCGGCAAGACCCGCCTCATCAAGGAGATCGTCTCGCGGAAACGCGCGGGAATGGTCGCGCGCTCCGCCCGAACCGTGCTGCTGGGCCACTGCCATGAAGACTCCGGCAGACTGCCGCTCGCTCCCTTCGCCGAGGCGCTCCGCAGCTATCCGGACCTGCAAGCGCTGGTCAGGGAAGGTTCGCTTGACGATGTGTGGCTCGCCGAGGTGGGGCGTCTCCTGCCCGAGCTGCGCCCCGACCTTCGCCCTCTCCCGTCGGCAGACGCGGGAGAGGGGCGCCGCCGTTTATACGAGGGGATCTCGCGCCTGCTCGCCGTGCTTCCCGCACCGGTGCTGCTCGTCCTTGAGGATGTCCACTGGGCCGACGGAGCGAGCACCTCCCTGCTGGGACACCTCGCGCGCCACCGCCCGCCCGGGCTCGCGGTGCTCCTTACTCTGCGCGCAGGCGAGGAGCCGCAACGGGTCCGGCAGTTGCTTGGGAACCTGGAACGGGAGGGGATCCTCCTGCGCCATGACCTTTCCGCCCTTTCCAGGGAGGCGACCATTACCCTGGTAAAGATCCTCGCCGGTACGTCGGACCAGGGTCTTGGCGAGCGGTTGTATGCGATGAGCGAAGGGCTCCCGCTCTTCGTTCTGGAGTTTGTGCGCTCGCTGCGGGAGAGCGGTGACGCAACGGAGGCGCGCCATTCTGTCGACACGCTCGGGACACCGATGCCGGCCACGGTCCAGCATGTTGTGCGCACCCGTCTTGCACGCCTCTCCCGGGAAGGGCGGGCGATCCTCGCCGCTTGCTCCCTCTTCCCCCGTCCAGTGCCCTTCGAGGTCCTGCGGAGGGTGGTGCAGTTGCAGGACGAGGAGGTGGTGGCCGCCCTTGAGCCCGTCATCGCTGCAGGACTGGTCCGCGAGCAGGTCGATCGAGGCGGCAGGGCACCGGTGGCGGGACTAAAGATCGGCTTCACGCACGATGTCATCCGGCGGGTCGTGCATGACGACCTCCTTGAGACGCGGAACCAGCTGCTCCACAGGCGCGCCTTTCAAGCCTTGCGTGAGACAGCGGGCGATTTCTATGTAGTAGACCTCGCGCTGCACGCTACCGAAGGAGGACTGTGGGAGGAAGCCTTCCGGTGGAACGAGCGGGCTGCCGAGGTGGCCGAAGGACTGTACGACCGGGCGGAGGCGGTGCGGTTCCTCAAGGTGGCCTTGCTCTGCCTTGAGCATCTCCCCTCGACACCGGACCTCGGTGATCGCAAGAGGGATATCCTGCTCCGCTTAGCGCGGGACAGCCGGGTAGTCGATTTCGCCGCCGGAAGCGCGGTGGTGGAGCAGGCGGCAGATGCAGAGGGCACGCCGAAGGAGAAGAGGCTCCATCTTCAGTTGGAAAGGGCCTTCAACTTCGTCTTGCAGGGCCGGTCGCGGCTCGCGGCGGAGTTGCTTGAACAGTGCCTGCCCGAAACTCGGGCAGCAGGTCTGCGGGATCTTGAAGCCTTGGGCCTTTCCTACACGGGTGTTCTCAGGATGTCGCTCGAAGGTGATTTCGAGGGCTCTCGGGCGCTCCTCGAGGAGGCGTGGCGCATCGACACGGAACAAGGCCATTGTGGCGATTTGTATGCGACGCTGGCCCCAGCCGTTTTGGTAAGCGTCAGGACCGCCATGGGCGACCTCGCGGGCGTGGACGAAGTCTATCGCGAGATCCGCGCCCGGAGCGAGCAGAGCGGCGATCCGATGCTCCGAGCCCTGGTCATGTCCCAGGTCGCGAGGGCAGCCTTGATACGCGGCGACGCTCAAGAGGGCCTCGAGGCAGCGCGTGAGGGCGCGCGCCTCTCCCGCTCGAACGGGAGTACACTTTTCCGATTTATGTGCGAAGTGGACCTAGGCACGGCAATGACCGCGCTTGGAGAGCCCGAGGGGATCAATGTCTTGGAGGGGGCGATCGAAAGCGCCGTCACGAACCGTCTGCGCCTGACACTCGGTCGTGCCTATGCTGCACTCGCGGACGCCCGCCTGCGGGCCGGACAGCTTGATCTCGCTTTGCAGGCCGCCGAGACCGGCCTAAGTGTAGCCGAGCACGATGAAGCGCTAGCCGACGCCGCACTGAACCGGTTGCAGCTCGCACGGATTGAAGCGGCAACCGGACGCCGCGACCTGGCACGGGAGAAGGCAGAGGCTGCGCTCGCACAGTTTGCCGCTTCCGGCGCCCGCCCCAGCATGGTGCGTTGCCATCTGCTACTCGCAGAGCTTGCGAATGGGGAAGCGGAACTGCTGGGGCACGAGCGCGCTGCTGAGGAGTTGCACGCCTCGATGGGTCTTGAGACGCCTATGCCTGCGGCCTGTTCCGAAACCAGTGACAAGCAGTCTTAGCTCGATCACGATCGCTTGGGTTTCGGGAAGACGGGATAGGCGACACAAAGCTGACATTGGAAGGTTGGACAGGGTCGCTGGCGCACCGGTGGTCAGCCGCGTATGTCGCCCGTCGTTCATGGTTTGTAGTGATTCTGCGCATGGCAAACCCGGGGCTGATGCTAGACCGGCCTCGTCATCACTATGCCTAGGACATCCAGCGGGACGCACGAACCCGTCGAACATCGGCACGGTGAAGGCGATCTCGCCCCAGTGTGGCATGTAGCATAAGCCATGCTTCTTTAGACGATTGGCCCAATCTGCGCTGTCTTCTTCCCAAGTTCGGCAGCTACATCGGACGACTGATCCGTGCCGCAACGTCCAAGACAATCGGCCCGCCGCGCGTCAGCACCGCAGGTTCTCCAACCGGACCATCCATGAATCCCACTGGGGGTGACCTCCTGACTTGTATACGGGAGGTCATGGCCAGTCGCAGATGGGACGTTCGCTCTGGGCCTACATGTTCCAAGGGTTGATAACAGGGATGTCGAACGTTTCGAAATCGGACACGTTCCGCGTGACCAAAGTGAACTCATGGTTCACCGCCATCGCAGCGATGAGAGCATCCATTGCCGACACCGGTCTTCCCACTGCGTATCCATGAGCTAGTGCTTTGCCCCAACCATCCGCCAACTGAGAAGTCACTGTCACGATCCGCTGCTCGAACCGCCCGGGCAGTTCGACCCTAAGCCACTCGTTTAGTCGATCACGACGGACCCCCGTGGCCATCCGGTCAATGCCAAACCTGATCTCCGCGTTGCCCGTGTCGTGGGTCTCACGCCGGCGGTCCGCCTTGCCTCTAGGGGAGCACGTAAAGGAACGGAGATTGCCCGGTCGAGATCTTCTCGGCAGCGGTCCGTTCCGGTGGAGGTCGGATTGACGGCAGTTCGTCGACCGGACAGGGACCGCCCCATCGAGCGCCAGAAGGGCTAGCTCGCGCCCGACCGTCGTGCCACTACACTATTCCCGCCATAAAACCCGCTCCCAGAGCGGGTCTCAGCCCTGAGCCGGCGAAACCGTGTGTCAGCGTTGCAGTGGCATCCGTCCGTTGACCCGTGTACAACACGCGTGTGACTCTGGGGATGATGAAGGGGAGACCCGGAACTTGAAGGCATACTCGTCCAGAGAAATAATCCGGATGCTCAAGCACGACGGTTGGTTCCTCGACTACGTGCGGGGTGATCACCATTGTTTTCTGCACGGAGCGCTCTACTGCGCTCCGGCGCCATGTCCACCGTGAGACCGGGTCTCCGGCGACGCAGTGTCCAGGCCATGAACCTGTGCCCACAGCGCCTTACGATCTGACGGCCACCGCGTGCACTGCATAGCGCTGGCCGTCGAACGCGAGGCCGTTGATCTGCTGGCCGTGGCCCGCACCGCCGTCGATGCCGATTTTGCCCTGGCCGAAATAGATCCCGGGAGATCCGTGGAGCCGCTCACAGGGCGTGTGGCCGAAGATCACCGTGCGCCTGAGGTCCAGCGTCCGGGAGAGAAACGGTTCGCGCATCGTGGTGAACTCGTCGCGCGTCGAGGCGCGCCAGTCCGCGAGGTCTGGGTTGAAGCCCGCGTGGACGGCGATGAAGTCCTCGTCCTCGTACCAGAGCGGCAGCCGGCGCAGGAAGGGCGCAAGATCCGGCATGTCGCGGGCGACCTCCGCAGCGAGCGCCTGGATGTAGGCATAGGTCGAGCTTAGCGCAGCGGCGGCGCCCGCGGACGTCAGGCACTCGAGGAGCGCCAGGTCATGGTTTCCAACCAGCGCAGTGGCGCCGGCCGCGCAGAGATCTTGGATCGTGCGCAGACAGCGTACGTTCTCGCCCTGAACTCCCACGTAGTCGCCGAGCAGGACCAGGCGGTCCTGCCCGGGCTCGTACCGCATGGCTGCGAGCAGGCGCGCAAAGGCGTCAACCTGGCCGTGGATGTCGCTGACGAAGAGGCACCTGCCTGTCAGCACGCCACCCCCTTATACCTGAGCCTACAGGATGGCACCGCGCATCCGCGCCCTCAGGCTCCACCACTGCACGATGGCGAGAAGCAGCACCGTGACGAGCAGCGTGACCACCGCCAGCGCCGCGGCGTCGGGCATGCTTCCCTGGGTGTACTGCCCGTAGATGTAGGTCGACACCAGGGTGGCGTTGGGCGGGCTCAGCAGCATCGGCACGACGAGGTCCCGCATCGAAACGGCGAACACCATCGTCCAGCCGGCCACCATTCCGGGTGCGAGCAGCGGTAGCATGATGCGGCGGGCAATCAGCCACGTTCCGCCCTGGTGCGCCCGGGCCGCGTCCCAGGTCGTCGGCGGCAGGCGGAACAGCGCCGCGCGGACGTAGGTGAAGCAGAACGGGAAGAGCACGATGACGAAGCCGATCACCAGCATTCCGTTCGTGTCATAGGGCGTGAAGGGCAGCCACCTGGCGTTCCAAAAGAGGATGAGACCGATCGCGAGCAGGACGTCCGGGATGGCATTGGGCAGGAGGCCGAGCCACTCCGTCCAGCGCACGAGGCGAGACGGCAGGAAGCGAGCAACCAGAGCCAGGAACAGCGAAAGCACGAGTGCGGCGCTCGCCGCGATCAGCGCCAGGCGCAGGCTGCTGAAGAGCGCCTGGCCTGCTCCACCGGACGGACGGAAGATGTCCAGGTAGTGCACGATGGAGAGGTTCGCGAGCGTGGCGCCGTCTCCCTCGATGCGCAGGAGGGAGGTCACGAGCAGGCTGCCCATCGGAATCACGACACTGGCGACTGCGATGACGCCGACGATCACGCCGGCCAGCCAGCGCGCCGCCGTCCCGGGGCGGGCCAGGCGGTGGGCTGCGCTACCGCTGTCCAGCACCAGGCGGGTGCGCCGCTGGTAGAGATCGTTGCCGAACCAGACGAGGAACACGACGGCGAGCAAAAGGGTCGAGAGCTGAGCGGCCACCCCGAAGTCGATCGGCCAGTTGGTCATCTTGAGGTAGATCGCGGTCGTGAGCACCGGGAACCGGACCATGCTGCCGAACACGAGCGGCGCGCCGAACTCCCCGATCGTCTTGACGAACACCAGGACCGTCGCGCCCAGCAGACCCGGCGCCATCACAGGCAGCCAGACGCGCACGACGCGGTACCAGAGAGGCGCCCCATGCGTCCGCGCGGGCGGGTCATAGCGCGTCCGCACCATCTCGATCACCTGCAGCGTCGCGAGTAGGGAGATGGGAAAGAGGTGCAGCGCCATGATCAACACGAGACCCCAGAGCGAGAAGAACGCCGGACCGAGCCCTGACAAGGCGGGGACAAGGTGGTCGAGGTAGCCGTTCGGATCCATGAACATGATCCAGCCCATCGACATGAGGTACGGCGGTCCCATGAAGGGGACGAGGCTCAAGACGCGCGCGATCGGATGCTGCGCGACGTCGAGGGCAGACAGGGCCCACGCCGCCAGGATCGCGAGCACGGCGCTCAGGGCCGAGACCAGTCCTCCCAGCACGAGCGTGTCGCGCAGCGCCTGCAGAGTGTCCGGCGTGAAGAGGCGGACCCAGCGGTCCCCGAGGGGGGCGGCTTGTGCGAGCACCGCCAGCACGGGCGCCGCCATCAGGATCAGGAAGACAAGCAGGAGAAGCGGTCGCGGCAGGGCACGCACTGGGGCCACGGATCCGCCCCGCCAGGACGGGAAGTCCTGGCGGGGCACGAGGCTACTGGAGCGCGCTGTCAATGCTCTCGATGTAGGAGGTCTTGTGCTTCGCGAGATCGACCCAGTTCACATTCCACGTGTTGATGCTTGAGAGCGCGGCCCGCGCAGGGTTCGCCGGATAGCCCTTGGCACCGGGAAGGAGGTAGTTCTTCGCGACGATCGCCTGGCCCGCGTCCGACAGGACGAAGTCCTCGAACAGGCGAGCGTTGGCCAAGTTGTGCGCGGACTTCAGGATCATCGTCGGACGCGGGTTGACCACGGTGCCTTCCTTGGGATAGACGATGCCTAGCGGCTCCCCCTTGGCGATGTCGGCGTAGGCCATGTAGTCGACGCCGGCCAGCACCATGTCCTTGGCGCCGGTGAGCACCTGGTTGAGCGCGTCGGCGTTGGCGCCCTGCACGACGGTGCCGTTCTCTCCGAGGTCCTTGAAGTAGTTCATGCCAAGCACCTGGGTCTGCAGATAACCGCCGACGAAGTCCACGGCGGAGCCGGACTGCGCCGGATCCGGCATAACGATCTTGTTGTCCCACTGCGGGTTCAGCGCGGCCAGCCAGGTCTGCGGCGGATTCTTGACGAGCTTCGTGTTGTATGTGATGCCGAGCGCCGAGGCGCTGTAGGCGTAGTACATACCATCGGGGCCCTTCCAGATCGTGCGCTGCCCGTTCGTCGGGTGGAACGGCTGCAGCATGCCCTCCTGCTGCAACGCGTCGCCTGCGGACCAGTCGGCCAACATGACGACATCGGCATGGGGGTTGCTCTTCTCCGCTTGAAGCCGCCCGAGCACCTTGCCGGTGGTGCTCTGGAAAAGTTGCACCTGGATGCCGGTACGCTGCTCGAAGGCCTGGACAAGTTGATTGGCGAGACCGCCCGGGCCGGCACTGTACACCACAAGGCTGCCGCCGGACGCGGAGGCCGCCGCCGGATACGCGGACACGGCAAGGATCCCGAGGAGACCTGCCGCCGCCGCGGCGATACCCTTGATCCGCTGGTTCATGGAAGGACCAACCTCCTCATTGCTGTTCGTCGGCCGAGTCGAACACCAGGCGCGAGCGATCGAGGCGTGCGCCTAGCCGCACCACCTCCCCTACGGCGATCGCCCGGTCGTGATAGACGGACAGCTCCCCGAGCCCAGTTACCTGGACACGCAATTCGTGTCGGCCGAGCACGAACTGGTGTCTGGTGACACGGCCTTCCCACTGGGGAGAACCCGGGTCGGCTGTTTCCAGCACCGTGACCGCCTCCGGCCTCAGCACAAGGTGATCGCCCCCATACCCAGGCCGGTGGTTGCCATGCACTTCGGAAAGGTCCGTCCCATCGGGCAGGACGGGCCCTCCCCCGGCTCCGTCCAGGACCGGCAGCAGGTTCGCGCGGCCGACGAACGAAGCCACGCGGATGTTCTTGGGCCGGTCGTAGAGCTCGGCCGGCGTATCGTACTGGAGAGCTCGGCCAGCATCCAAGACCAGGATGCGGTCGGAGACCGCCATGGCCTCTTCCTGGTCATGCGTGACACTGAGCACGGTCATCGCGCTCTCGCGCAGGATGCCGACGAGCTCCTCGCGCACACCGGAGCGAAGCTGGGGATCGAGGCCGCTGAACGCCTCGTCGAGCAGCACAAGTTTCGGGCGTGCCGCAACCGCCCGCGCAAACGCGGTGCGCTGCTGCTGCCCGCCCGAAAGCTCATGCGGCCTGCGGTGGCCGAGTCCTTCCATGCGGAAGAGCCGCAAGGTGTCCTCTGCCCGCGCCACGATCTCCGCGCGGGACCAGTCTGCGAGTCCTCGGCGACGCCGGCTCCAGAGCGGGAAGGCGACGTGCTCCAGTACGCTGAGGTGTGGCCATAGGCCGAAGTCCTGGAAGACCATGCCGATGTCGCGCTCCTCCACGCGCCTGCGAATGCGGCGCGAGGAGGAGAAGAAGGTGTCATCAGCGCAGGCGATCTCTCCATCGTCCGGATCTTCTAGGCCTGCAACCATGCGCAGCAGGGTGCTCTTGCCTGCCCCGGAAGGGCCCAGAATGGATACGAACTCTCCCCCGCAGACGTCGAAGCTGACGCAGCTCAGGATCACCTGGCTGCCGATCGATTTGCCGACATTCAGGACCGAGAGATATGTAGGTTGCATCGCTCCTCCTATTGGCCGCATTATCCAGAAGGTTTGTGAAGACTGGGTTGCGCTCGGACTGCGGTTTCATGAAGGAAAGATGTAGCGTTTCCTCAGCCGGCGTACGCATGGCAGGCACGCTCTCAAGGCGACCGCCGCCGTCGCTTCACGAGCGCTCGTCTCGACCCCATCGAGCCCCCCTTTCCCCGACATGCCCAGGCCGCGTCCACCACGGCGGGCAGCGAGGTCGATTGGCCGGCATGCCATCGCGGCCCATCATGCGGTCCGACAACTTCACACGCTCGCATCCCGAGTGGCGAAGGGACTGGCCCAATGAGGCAACCGGCGGCTGAGCCGCAAGGTGCCAATCCCTGCAGGGGACACCCCCTGGGAGATGGGAGGCTGATATGCGCGTAGACCCTTTCTCTCGAAAGGGTCTTCTCTCGTTTCTGGAGCGACGTGGGCGCGGGAGAAGGGATGCCATGTCGGGCGGAGCCGGGATCAAACGGCCCTCGCGGCGAGGGCCTGACAGACTCCGCCACCCCAACGAGATCGGCCCCGGCGTCTACGACATCCACTCGCCGCGCGTTCCCGATGCGAAGGAGATGGCGGGGCACCCGCGTGAGGCGCTCGGGGTGATCACACCGCATCAGCTCTGGGTGAATCCGGATTGCGGTCTCAAGACAGGCCGCTTCGAAGAGGTGGTGCCGTCGCTGCGCAACATGGTGGCGGCCGCGCGGCAGCTGCGCGAGGAAACCGGTCTGAGAGCGTCCCGCATCGCGCGCAACTGGGCGAGCGCCCCCCGCCGATCGGGGAGGGCACAGCCGTCGCCGGCAAACGCGAGCGCGCGGGGCCCCTCTGGGAGTCCTCATGAGGCGGCGGCAGCCGCCGCCCTGACGCGCCAGATTTGGCCCGCCGCTCTCGTCGAGAGGGTGTCGAGATCTTGGCGACGTCAGACTCGCACTCCTCGATCGCCTGTCTCGTACACGAGGAGCGGCGCGTAGACGCGGTGCAAGCGCTGCGCCGGCAGTTTCATCTCAAGGTCTGATCGACGGAGTGTTGCAGAAGTGGTCCCGCGTCAGGGACGTGCTTTGGAGCGCGTCCCGTGAGCGATCTCGAGGTACGAGAGGCATCGTCGCCTGGCAAGGTCCCTCGGTTGGAGGCAGAGCTTGCGGTGAAGCCACGCGCCCCACCCCTTGTCCTGCCAGTCCACGCCAGGAGGGCGGACGGCCGCGACCTATTGGCCGATCCCTAGGCGCCCAGCTTTCGCACCGCGCCTGCGATCCGCTGCAGGCCTTCCTGCAGCACGCTGCGCGGGCAGGCGATGTTGATCCGCTCGAAGCCCTCGCCGCCAGGGCCGAAGATGTGGCCGTCGTCCAGACCGACTTTGGCGTCCTCGCGCATGAAGCGCGAGAGTTCCTCGGTCTGGAGGCCGAGTTCGCGGCAGTCAAGCCAGACGAGGTAGGTGCCCTGCGGCTGCACCACCTTGATCTGCGGCGCCTCGCGCGCGAGGAAGGCCGTCAGGTAACGGAGGTTCGCGCTCAGGTAGCCACGCAGCTCGTCGAGCCACTCCCCGCCGTAGCGGTACGCGGCCTCCATGGCCACCAGGCCGAACGTGTTCGGGAGGGTGAGGTGCAGGCGGTCCAGGACCGAGTCGAACCTGTCGCGCAGCTCCTTGTTGGGGATGGTGATGACGGACGTCTGCAGCCCGGCCAGGTTGAACGTCTTGCTCGGCGCCGTGCAGACGACTGAATTCTGGGCGAATTCCGGGCTGATCGAGGCAAACGGCGTGTGCACGTGGCCCGGCAAGAGCAGATCCGAGTGGATCTCGTCGGAGATGACGGTGATCCCGTGCTCGCAGCAGATCTCACCGAGCTGCCGCAGTTCGCCCTGCGTCCAGACCCCGCCGACCGGGTTATGCGGGCTGCAGAGGATCATCAGGCGCGCGCCTTCGCGGGCCTTCCGCTCCAGATCGTCGAGGTCCATCCGATAGCGGCCGTTCTCAAAGATCAGGGGGTTGTTCACGATCTGCCGGTCGTTCTCGCGGATCGTAAACGCGAACGGGTGGTAGACAGGCGGCTGGATGATGACCTTGTCGCGCGGGGCGCTCAGGGCGTAGAGCAGAAAGGCAAGCCCAGGAACGACCCCGGGGCTGAAACGGATCCATTCGCGCTCGATCGTCCAGTTGTGACGCGTGCGCGCCCAAAGTTCGATCGCCTCGTACACGCTGTCGGGGCGCGTTGTGTAGCCATAGACCCCATGCTGTGCCCGCGCGATGAGCGCGTCGACGACTGGCCGCGGCGCAGGGAAGTCCATATCGGCCACCCACATCGGCAACACTTCCCGCGACCCGTACAACTTCTCCACGAGGTCCCACTTCACCGAACTCGTGTTCCTGCGATCGATGACCTGGTCGAATTGGCTCACAGGCCAGCTCCTCTCTTACGCCACGCCCGGTCCCTGTGCCGACGGACAGAGCATCGATGCATTGGTGCACCCGACGGCTAGCCGGAGAATATCGCCTGAGCCGCCTAGGTTCAACCCTTTTCCGCACATCTTCAGCGATTTGGCCGGCAGCCAGAAGGCGGCCGGCCTGGAAGCTTGGCGAGGATGGGTAAAGGAGCGCGACCGACGCGCAAGATGATGGCGTCCTCGGACGAGATGCGCTCCAACGCGCCAAGAGGGGAACGCAGGGCCCGGCAAGGATCGCCGCGACGGCTTCGACCATGGCGAAGGGGCCCCTAACCGATCCCATGATGCAGGAGGTGCTCGGCAGGCACATGGGCGATGCCTGGTCGCTCCTCCTGGACCGCACCGCGTACGAGGACTTCGCCAACACCTGGCCCAGCCGCCCTCAAGCCAACCCCTTCGCGGAGGTGCTCAGCCGGGTCCAAAAGTTCGTCGCCTCCGAGACCCTTTCGGAGTCGCGTCGCCATTACGCGCTCCGCCTCATATAACCTCACAGAGACGCGCTCGCGGGGAGTCAACCTTCGCGGACATGACAGCCGTCGCGTGGAGGGGCACCACGCGGGCGCGTCGCCGTCGCCGAAGTGGTGCCGAGCCTTGCGCTCGTGCCGGTGAACGACCTCAACCCGATGCCAGGGCTTCAGGGCAACCGCGCCGTCAACGGCTCTACATCTCAGCACCAAAGGCGGGTTGGGACCATGCAGGCACGCACACCAACCAGCGCGCAGGGCATCGATGTCTCCTACGCGCAGGGAACGGTCTCGTGGGCGAAGGTCCGGGCTGCGGGCATCGACTTCGCCTACGCCCGGGCTACGCAAGGCACGACCATCCACGATAGCCAGTTCGCCCGCAACTGGCCCAACATTCGCGCGCACGGCCTCATGCGAGGGGCTTACCACTTCGCTGTGCCGGGTACGGTCCTCGAGGATGCGCGCAGGCAGGCTGCGTGGTTCGTCCACGCCGTCAAGGAAGCTGGCGGCTATCAGACGGGCGATCTGCCTCCGGTATTGGACCTCGAGGAGAACCCGAACC
Organism: Bacillota bacterium; assembly: GCA_021793315.1. Taxonomy (GTDB): domain Bacteria; phylum Bacillota; class Sulfobacillia; order JAJZYS01; family JAJYTV01; genus JAJZQO01. Next base: position 64,456 of record JAJYSZ010000002.1, read on the forward strand.
ACCTTGCGCCTGGTCCGCTGGCCAACTGGGCGCTTACGTGGCTCACTGCCGTGGACGCAGCACTGGGCACGCATTCCATGGTCTACGGGCCATGGTCGTTCCTTTCGGCGTTGCCCCGGGGCGCACTCGCGGATCGCAGGCTCTGGATCGCGTGGCCGGACACCGGGTCCATTCCGGGCAACCTGCCCAACTGGACCGAGTGGACCTGCATGCAATACACCTTCCACGGCGACGTGCCGGGCATCTCAGGCGCCGTAGATCGTGATGCATGGTGCCTACCCGCCGCAGGACTTGCGCGGGAGGTGGGCTTCACGACCAGTCCGACTCCCACCGGCCCCAAGGTGGTTCTGGCACAATCGCCGATCCTGCAGCCGATCGCGCAGCAGCTCGCCAAGGAGTACGGCTGGCAGGCGACCAGTTCGCTGGACGCGATCAAAGGCGCCGCGGCGGTCGTGTGCGTGGGTGGTACGTCCGAGTTCATCGACCAAGCCAAGGCCGCGGCCGGCAGCGCCTGGCACACGCCCTTGGCCGGATCGAACCTTTGGCTTACGCTGCAACTCGTCGCGCAGGCCGGCCTTACAGGCAAGTTCTGATGCCAAGGACGAGGCGCAAAGGAACGCCGGCAAGTCCCGCACTGCTGCGCACACGGGCACTGGACTGGATCGCGTACACGCTCGTGACGCTGTACGTCGTGGCGGCCATCGTGATGGCACTGTGCGGCGTCTTCGCCCACGACGTCCTGACCTCGGGCGTGGTGACGGTCCTGACCGACCTCGGCGAGTACGTCGCCATGCCAACCATCCTCGGGCTCGCCGGGATGAGCGCGGTCAACCAGATCTGGGGCGGTTCCTCGGATGCCACGACCGTGTCGCCCGTCCCCGGCACGATGGGCCGCGGCGAGACGCAGAACCAGGCAGTCTCGCCGCCCCCGCAAGATTGAAGGCCTTGCAGATCGCGATCCAGATCGTCACGTCTGGATACGCGACAACCTGGCCGAAGCCCGCCCCGACGGCGCAGATCGTCCCTGCCCGGATGGAGCGCACTAAGACCATCAGAGGCCGACTGTCCAGGCTTAGACACGGTCAGTTGCTTCCCGCTTCTTCCAGCCCCTGGGGTGCGGACTCTGGGGGGAGGCTCTGCGCACCGCCTTTCCGGCCCAGGGCGATCCATACCGGAGGAAAGATCAGCAGGTGCGGTCCCGCGGTACGAACGTCGGAGAACCCGACCTTGCGCAATACATCCGCATATTGGGCAGCGTAGCGCAGGTCCGAGAGCGCGCAGCGGCCACCCGTCCGCAGCACGCGCGCGATTTCCAGGACCGCCTGGGTGCGTCCCTTGCGATCAGGGATGTTGTGGAGCGCGATGTTCGAGATGACGACATCGAAGGCGCCATCAGGGAACGGCAGGGAGCGGGCATCTGCCGTCACGATTGTCACACGATCGGCCACGCCCTCCCTTCGGGCATTCTCCAGCGTGGCCTCGGGGCCATTTCCCGATTGGTCATGCGTACTCCAGATGTCCGCTCCGGTCGCCTTGCCCGTCACGAGCCGGCGCGCGCACGCGTTGAGCAGGAGGCCTCTGCCGCAGCCCACATCCAGCACCTGATCGCCTTCGTGGATCCAGGCGAGATCGAGAATGCGTTCCCGCTCGCGCAGCTTGCCGACGCGACTGCTCCACAGCATGTAAGAGGCCTCGGCGAGGCAAATCACGGCCCCCGCCAGCACGATCCATCCGACCAGGACGGCTGAGGTTTCTGCTGCTTTCAGATGCAGGACAAGCCATGCCAGCACGAGGCCACGCCGCCCCCTGCCGCCAAGCCACGCACCACCGAAGGGGCGTCGAGTCCATAATGCGGATCCAATCTCTCTTGTCTTATGACCTCATTCATCCTTCCGTCCGGGATACGCGCCATGCCGACCAGGGCGTGTCGTCCCCCGGCAAGGCCGGGAACCCTGTCCTACACTCGTCCCGATGTCTTGACCATACGCGCCCGGGATAGCGGCAACTACTGTCCTCTGGTACGACGCGAGCCTCGCTCTACACTGATAGGGTCTTCGCAGTGCCGTCGACGCCAGGCGTTCCATCAAGAGATGTGCTGCCTGTGCGACGGGCCCAGGCGGCAGCCGCCCCAGTCGCAGCGAGCAAAGGGGTACGGGGCTGACCGACCGAAGTTCCTCAGCTGTTCACACTGTGTTCACACGCGTTGCCCATCCTCAGGGCGAAGAAGCATGAGCCGCCGTAAAGGCAGGAGGGGGACCGATATGGCCAAGGGAACAGGCGCGGGCACGCCCGCGATCCGTGCGGAAGGGTTGAAGAAGCGGTTTGGCCGCGTGCACGCCCTGGACGGCATCGACCTCGAGGCCGAGCAGGGCACGGTACTGGGCCTGCTCGGGCCGAACGGGGCCGGCAAGACGACGGCCGTGCGCATCCTCACGACGCTGCTGCAGCCGGACGCAGGCACGGCGACGGTAGCCGGGTTCGACGTGGTGCGGCGGCCGCAGGAAGTGCGCTTGCGCATCGGGCTCGCCGGCCAGCACGCCGCGGTGGATGAATACCTCACAGGGCGCGGCAACCTCGAGATGGTCGGCCGGCTGTACCACCTGCCCTCGAAGACGGCCCGCCGCCGCGCGGACGAGCTGCTCCAGAGCTTCGACCTGACGGAAGCCGCCGAACGTGTCGTCAAGACGTACTCGGGTGGCATGCGGCGCCGGCTCGACCTCGCGGCAAGCCTTGTGGCCACGCCGCCGATCGTCTTTCTCGACGAGCCGACGACGGGTCTCGATCCGCGTAGCCGCGCGGGCATGTGGCAGGTGATCGAGGATCTCCTCGCAGGCGGTACCACCATCCTCTTGACGACGCAGTACCTTGAGGAGGCGGACCGCCTGGCGGACCGCATCGCGGTGATCGACCAGGGTCGGGTCGTCGCGTCCGGAAGCCCGGAGGAGCTCAAGCGCAGCGTCGGCGGAGAGCGCGTCGACGTGCAGGTGGTCGAAGGTGCGGGCATGCCAGCGGCCCGGGCGGCGATCGCGCGCGCCGTCGGGAGGGACCCGGACGTGGACCTGGAATCCCGTCGCCTGACCGTCGAGATCACAGGCGGCGCCCAGGCGCTCACGGAGGTCCTGCGCGAACTTGATCGCGCGGCGATCCCTGTGGCGGACATCGCTTTGCGCCGTCCCACCCTCGACGAGGTGTTCCTGCGCCTGACGGGTCACGACGCAGGCACCTCAGAGCCGCAAGATGGCGGCACGGGTCTGCAGGCGGAGGTGGGATAATGCGCGAGCTGACTCTTGATCGCCCGAGCGGTTCTCCTCTCGGGCAGCTCCTGTGGGTCGCCCGGGACTCCTGGACGGTGGCGCGCCGCCACCTGACGCATATCCGCTACATGCCCGAGAAGCTTGCCGATGTCACCATTCAGCCCCTGATCTTCGTCTTCATGTTCGCCTACATCTTCGGCAGTGCGATCGTCGTGCCAGGCGGCAGCTACCGCGAGTTCCTGATGCCGGGCATCTTCGTCCAGAGCATGGCGTTCGCGTCCATGTCGATCATGGTGGGAATCGTGAACGACATGCAGACCGGTGTCATGGATCGCTTCCGCTCACTGCCCATGTCGCGCGCCTCGGTGCTGATCGGCCACACCGGCGCAAACCTGATCGAGGGCGTGCTGGGTCTTCTCGTGATGGCCGGTGCGGGCCTCCTGGTCGGCTGGCGCCCTGAAATGGGCGTTCTACAGACTCTCGGCGGGTTCGGCCTTCTCCTGCTCTTCGCCTTCGCCATGAACTGGATCGGCGCGTTCATCGGCCTCCTGCTGCGCAGCGTCGAAGCGGCACAGGGCATCGGCATGGTCGTCATGTTCCCGCTCACCTTCGTCGCCAACACCTTCGTGCCCACGGGCGGCATGCCGCCCTGGCTGCGAGTCATCGCCAACTGGAACCCGACGAGCGCTGTCGTCACCGCCGCTCGCCAGCTCCTCGGGAGCGGCACGGCCATGAACACATCCACCGCCATCTGGCCGCTCGCCCACCCGGAGCTCGCCGCCGTGCTCTGGTGCGCGGTCTTGATCGCCGCCTTCCTCCCTCTCGCCGTGTGGCGTTTCCGCCGCGCCATGGCAAGATGACCTCCGTCCTCGTCGTCGATGACGACCAGCACATCCGTCAGCTCCTGCGGCTCTATCTCGAGCGGGAGGGACTCACCGTGCTCGAAGCCGCGGACGGCGACGAGGCCCTTGCCCTCATGGCGAAGGAGAGCGTGCAGCTCGTGGTGCTCGACCTGATGATGCCGGGCATGGACGGCTGGCAGCTCTGCCAGGAACTCAGGACAGGCGGCGACTTGCCGATCCTGATGCTGACCGCCAAGGGCGAATCCGCCGACAAGGTCCGGGGCTTCGCCCTCGGTGCCGACGACTACCTCGTCAAGCCATTCGACCCGCCGGAACTCGTCGCCCGCGTCAGGGCCCTGCTGCGCCGCTACCGCATCGCCGTGTCGCAGGTGGTGGAGATCGGCGCCGTGCACCTCGACGGCCTCACGCATGAGGTGCTGGCCGGTGATCGCCGGGTGAGCCTGCCGCGCCGGGAGTTCGATCTTCTCTTCCATCTCGGTGCCTACGCGGGCCGCACGCTGACGCGCGACCAGCTGATCGCGCAGATCTGGGGCTACGACTTCGCAGGCGACGAGCGTACGGTGGATGTGCACGTCAAGCGCCTGCGGGATCGCTTCCCGGAAGAGGAGAGCGGCTTTCGCATCTGCACCATCCGCGGGCTCGGCTATCGGCTGGAGGTGTTGGCGTGAGCAGGCAGGCGCAGCATGCCCTCCACCGGACGGATCATAGGACGGCACACCGGGCCGGTGCGCCCAATGCCTGGTGGTCGCTGCTCGGCATCGTGGCGTTCCTTGCCGCCACCATCCTCGCATGGGTAGGAGCCTTCTATGCCTCGAAGGCACTCTATGGCCCCTTGGGTCTGCACCCGTCTCCGCTCGTAGGCCAGGTGGTCACGTCCCTCCTTGGCATCATCCTGCTCGCGATACCTGCCTTGGTGATCGGCTTCATCGTCCGCCCGCGGGAGGATGCGGTCTTCCGCTCCGTCCTCGCGGCCATCAGCCGCATCGCGCAAGGCGACTTCAGGACGAGGCTCGATACGGAACTCAGGCGCCACCCCTTCACCCAACTCGTGCACAGCATCAACGACATGGCGGAAGACCTGCAGCGCATGGAGGTTCTGCGCCAGGAGTTCATCTCCAATGTCTCGCATGAGATCCAGTCGCCGCTCACCTCGATCGGCGGCTTCGCCCGTGCGCTGCACGACGAGCAGTTGAGCCAGGAGCAGCGGCTCGCATACCTCGAGATCATCGAGACGGAGAGCGAGCGCCTCTCGAAGCTGAGCGACAACCTGCTCCGCCTCACCGCGCTCGAGGCGGAGAGTCCGCCGCTGGAGCCGAGGAACTACCGCCTGGACGTGCAGCTTCGGCGCGTCATCCTGGCGGCGGAACCCCAGTGGCAGGCCAAGGACATCGACATGGGGGTGGAGGCGGGCCATCTGACAGTTCGGGCCGATGAGGCACTGACGGAGCACGTCTTCGCAAACCTCGTCCACAATGCCGTCAAGTTCACGCCCGCTGGCGGTTCCATTCGGGTGCGTGCCGCCAGAGAGGGCGACGTCGTGGCAATCGAGGTGAAGGATAGCGGCATCGGCATATCACCCGAGGACCAGGAGCGGATCTTCGAACGCTTCTTCAAGGCCGACCGGTCACGGGCGCGCTCCCTGGGAGGCAGCGGACTTGGCCTCGCGCTGGCCAAGAAGATCGTGGATCTGCACGGTGGCCGTATAGGTGTGACGAGCCAGCCGGGACGCGGCGCAACGTTCCGCGTCGTGCTGCCCGAGGCCCCGCCCGATGGCGAAGGCAAAGCCGATCCCCGGTAACCCAGCCCGCACGAGGCCGCGCGTTCGGAACCGGCCCAAATACCACGGTCGACTGCCCTTTGTCGTAGCCAGGAAAGGATGGTGATCCCCTTAGCCCTGGAAGGCGGGTTGATCCGCGAACGCTCGTTGCAGGCCGTCTTCTTCGATTTGGCGGATACGCTCGCGTATCTGTGGGTGCCCAAGTCGCAACGGTTTCCGTTCCTCTGCAAGATGGCCGGTCTGGTCGCCAGTTCGGATGCGGCGGCGGAGGCGGGCCGCCTCACCTTTCTGAGGACCTGGAGCGGCGAGGAGCCAGGTCCCGTCGAGGGTTCGCTGGGCTGGCGCGGGGGTCTCGGCGCCTATCGCGCCGGACTCGTCGCCATGGGCTGCGAAGATGCCGACGCCGGTGCGAAGGTCCTCGCCGACGCGGCCCGCCGTCTTCCGTTCTCCATCTACCCGGATCCCGGCGCGGCGCATCTCCTTGCCCTGCTCAAGCAGCACGGGCTCCGCCTCGGTGTCCTCTCGAACCACCGAGGCACCTTGCGAGAGAACCTCCTCGCTCTCGACCTCCTGCCCTACTGCGACGTGGTCCTGGACTCGCATCTCACAGGCATCCGCAAGCCGGACCCGGAAATCTTCCTGATGGCCTGCGAGGCGGCCCACGTTCCGCCAGACAAAGCCGCTTTCGTGGGGGGCGAGCCGCTTTCGGACGTCGCAGGGGCCAGGCAGGCAGATCTCCTCCCCATCCTTTTGGATCCGGCTGGGATCTTCCCACCGCCGAACGGCGCCGAGGTTACGGTCGCTTCGCTTTCAGACCTGAAACGCGTCTTCTTCTAAGACTATGGGCTTCCCCCTGCGCTCCGGGCCATCTCCACCGGCCGCATGGCGCGCCGCGCGCGCACCTGCAAGATCCACCTCATCGTGCTTGGCAGGCGACGCCACCTGTTCCCCGATGGCGCCCGTCGGCGAGCTCACGCTCGCTGAAACCGTGACCGTCCCCACCGGCGTCATCATCGCGACACACCGCCCCGCCTGACCTGAGGGCGGTCTTGAAAGGCGCCGCCGCCCGTCCATGAGAGACAGCAGAACTGCCGTGCAGGATGTCTCTTTCTCGTCCTGATGGCCGTGCCCTTGTGCCCGAGGACTCTGCCTTGGCGTATGCGGCAGGCGGCCCCGCTGAACCGGTAGCTGCGTACGAACAAAGCGTGATCCCGGCGAACGCCCTGCTCGTGACCTCTGGACCTCGCGGGCACGATCCCGTCCCGCCTTGTGTTGCGTCAGACACAATCTGCACCGTTGACAGGCCGCGGTGCAGTCTAAAGCGCAAACGGCGGCCAGTGCCCGAAGTCAGCGGCTAAGGCTGCGATGTAGGAGCCTTGGACCCGCCGCGAGCACCAATACGAGCCAGATGCCGAGCACCAGCACGTCCCGCCCCAGGTTTTGTGACGAGCCGTAGAGCAGGAGACCGCGCAGGGCGTCCATGCCGTAGAAGTTCGGAATCACCTCGGCGATGGCGCGCAGCCACCCCGGCAGGAATGCCACCGCCGCGATGCCGCCCGCGAGGAAGAAGAGGTAGAACGACATGAGCATGGAGGCGGGACCCAAGCGTTCGAAGCTGCGCATCGCCGACGCGAGCCCCACCCCGATCCCGGACCCCACGGCGCTCAGCAGCGTCATCACCAGGAGAGCGAGCAGGAGGTTCCCTGGCGTGACGCTGCCGAAGAATCCCGCCCATAGCGAGAGTCCCCCGAGCACGACCCCGACGACATCCGCCGCCACGACGCCGGCCAGCACCTTGCCGATCAGTACAGCCATGGCCGGCGCCGGCGCCAGAAGGAGTTCCTTGACGGTCCCGGACTGCCACTCGTGCACGGCGGCCATGCCAGCGTTGACGATCCCCGCCTGCAGCAGGAGGAGCACCAGCACGGCGACCATCTGGAAGCCGAGAAAATTGGCGTCCCTGGGCTGCAGGTCCCGCTCGCCGATGGTGACGCCGCGATGCCTCGGCACCCCAGGTGTCGGTACGTTCCCGAGCGCGTCGGGCAGGTCGCGCAGGAGGTCGTCGGTGAAGTCGGCATTGAAGTTGCGCACCTGGAGGGTGACGATCGGACTTCCGCCCGCCGCCAGGACCTTCGTGAAGTTCTTCGGCACCGTGAGGACGCCTGCCACCTCGAGGCGGTCGAACGCCACCTGCGCGGCCCCGGGCGACAGCGGCACGGTGCGGAAGCCGGGATAGGCGGCCAGCGTCCGCGCCGCCTCACGGGCGGGCTTCCCGTGCCCCCCGCCCACCAGCGCAACCGGCAGGGACCCCACGGCCGCGGACTCCATGAGGAGCGTCAGAAGCAGGATGACGGGCGGCAGCAGGGTCACCGCCACGACGGCGGGCGAGCGCCAGAAGAGGCCGAGATCCTTGCGCAGCACGGCCAGGATGACGCGCAGCATGCTCACCACCTCCCCCCGCGCGGCGCGGTGGCCCGCCTGTAGGCGAGCCCCGCCGCTGCCAGCGAGGCCACGGTCCAGGCGGCGAGCACCGCAATCGCCGTCCCCACCGGCACTGCCAAGGGCCAGTAGCCGAAGAAGCTGCGCTGGAGGAGCCCGCTCGCGTAGTAGATCGGGAAGACGCGGGCGACCGCCAGGGCTCCCGGGCTCGACCACTCCATCGGCCCGAACGGCCCGCTCAGGAAGAAGAGCGGTAGCCCCGCCGCGAAGGAGAGCGGCAATACGAGCCGCTGGCTCCGCAGGAGGCTTCCGAGCGCGAGGCCGATGCTGTCGAAGACGAGCAGCACCGCAAGCAAAGGTCCTATGGAGCCGAGCACGCCCTGGACGGGGACGCCCAGCAGTAGCGCGCCGACGAGCGCGATGAGCCCGCCCGCGAGCGCCAGGAGAAAGGTCGCCACCAGCTTGCCGAGCAGCACCGGCAGGGCGCCGGCCGGCGAGAGCATCAGCTCGCGGATCGTCCCCGCCTCCCACTCCCTCGCCATGCCGAGGCCGCCTTGCAGGAGTCCGCCGAGCAGGAGCGCGGCGCTCAGAATGCTGAGCGCGAGGAACGGCAAGAACCCCACCGTCCGCGGGTAGGTGTAGTGGACCGCCCAGTTCACAGGCTCGGAGGCGGGCAGGTAGGTACGCTGGAAGAGCGCCGCCGCGAGCGCCACCCCTCGCCTCGTGTCGTCGGCGAAGTCGTGGTTCAGGTTGTCGAGGGTCAGTTGAACCTTGGCCGGCCCGCCCGCCGCCACCTCCGCCGAGAAGGCGCGCGGGATGACGATCATCGCGACGTCGTGCTGCGAGCGCACCAGCCTGAGCCCAGCCTGCGGCGTCCCTGCAGGGTGCAGCGCAAAGGTGTCCGCCCTGGACAGGGCCTGCACCATGGCAGCGGCGTACCTGCCCCTGTCCTGGACGACGAGCGCGACGTTCTGCTTCCCGCCGCTCAGGGCGAAGAGGGCCATCAGCACGAGGAAGTTGATCGGCACCGCGATGGCGAGCAGGGTGGCAAGCGGCTGCGCGCTGCCCGACCAGATCTCGCGGCGCAGCACCGCGAAGGCCGCCCTGAGCATCAGTCCCGCACCTGCGCCCCCGTCAGGCGCAGGAACACTTCGTCCAGGGTGGGTTCGCGCAGCTGGAGACCCCTTAGCTGTACGCCGTACCGGCTGAACGCGGCGAGAAGCCGCGGGATCGCGTCGTCCTGTCCTTCGCCGCCTTGCAGCCCGAGCCGCACGGCACCTTCCTCCTCCTGCATCTCCGATACCCCGGGCAGAGCCCGCAACTCGGCCAGGAGCTCGGGAGGCGGAGACCCCTCCGGGCGGATCTCCACCACCTGGCTGCCGTAACGGCGCTTGAGCTCCGCGGGACTCCCCTCCGCCACCAGGCGCCCGCTGTCGAGGACGCCCATGCGGTCGCAGAGCGCGTCGCCCTCGTCGAGGTAGTTGGTCGTGATGAGCACCGTGCGTCCCTCGGCCCGCATCGCTCGAATGTAGTCCCAGATCACGTGCCGCGCCTGGACGTCCACGCCGAGCGTCGGCTCGTCGAGGTAGACGAGCTGCGGATCGTGCAGGAGCGCCCGGGCGATCGCGAGGCGCCGCTTCATGCCGCCGGAGAAGGTGCCGACGCGCGAACGGCGGCGCTCGCTGAGCTGGGCAAGGCTGAGCATGGCGTCGATGCGCCCCTGTACCTTCGCTGCCGGTACACCGTAGAGTTCGGCGTGGAAGCGCAGGTTGCGCTCGGCGGAGAGTTCCTCGTAGAGCGATGTCTCCTGCGGCACCACGCCGAGCAGGCGATGCACCGCCGCGCCCTCGCGCCGGGGGTCGTGGCCGAACACGCGCACCCTGCCGCCGGTCGGGACAGTGAGGCCACTGATCGCGTTGATCGTCGTCGTCTTGCCGCAGCCGTTCGGCCCGATGAGGCCGTAGATCTCGCCCCGCCGCAGATGGAAGGTGAGATCCTTCAGCACGGTGAACGTGCCGAACACCTGCCTCAGACCCTCCACCTCAATAGCCCAGTCCTCCGTCGACACGCCGCTCCCCCTCTCCCGCTGCGCTCCCGAGGACACCGTAGAGGAACACCCGCTTCAGGACGGCGATCAACTCGCCGAGCCCGATCCCGTGCGAACGCAACCATTCCGGCCGTCCCGCCCCCTGCACCGCCGCGATCAGCACGTCGACAGCCAGCGAGGCGTTGATGTCGGAGGGCGCCTCACCTCTTTCCTGCGCCGCCCGCAGGAGGTCCGCGTAGCGCCGCATCTGCGTCGAGCGGAACTCCGCAATGCGGGCGAAGATCTGCGGCGCGTCCCGCTCGAGATCCGCGAGGAAGATCATCGGAGCCGTCGCCAGGAACGTCTCGATGCCCCGCATCACCCGGTCGAAGGTCTCGGCGAAGCCGCCCCCCGCCGTCATCGCCGCGTCGACGACGGGGCTCAGGCCGGCGACCATCTGCGCCACGACGCCGTCGGCGATCTCTTCCTTGCTCGCGAAGTGCTTGTAGAGCGTCCGCTTCGACATGCCGCGCCGGTGAGCAATCTCGTCCATGGTGACCGCGCGGTAGCCGCGGCTCGCGAAGAGTTCCTTCGCTGCCGCGAGAATGGCGGCACGCGCATCGACGTCCATTGCCAGACCTCCGATCTGGACACCGTGGAAACTATGGTAGTTTTTATGGTTTCCCTCAACGTATGCCGTGCCGCCCTGGCTGTCAACGGGCCTTTTCATGCCTGAGGTCGGCGTCGGGGCAAGTCGCCCCGGCTTGCCGATTCCTGGAGCGCCTACGGGTGCACAGCCAAGGCGATCACGCCTGCCGTGATGAGCAAAGAGCCCAGGATCCGCCGCATGCCATTCGCTTCGCGCAGCCAGACGACGCCGAGGAACGTGCCGAAGACGATGCCGATCTCGCGCATCGGGCCGAGTGCGGCGACAGGACCTTGCGTGAGCGCCCAGAGGAAGAGGAGGTAGCTGAGGGGCGAAAGGATGCCCGCCGCGACCGTAGCCACGGGCCGCTCCCGCCACTCCCGCCACGCCTCGCGCGTGCGCAGGGCCGGCACGGTGAGGATCACAAGATTGCCTGCGTTGCTCAGCACGTTCAGCGCCACGGCGGGCACATACGCCAAGGTCAGCTTGTCGACCAGGGTGTAGGCGGTGATGGCCAGCCCGACCAGGACGCCGACGTAGGCGCCGCCCTGCAGGGCCCTGCGGGACGGCAGACCCCCAGCCACGACGAGGGCGGCACCGAGCCAACCGACGACCGGAAGACGCTCACCGAGTAGCCAGGTGCCCAAAAGCGGCACCAAGAGGGGCGATGTGCCGCGCATGATCGGATAGAGCTGGGACAAGTCCGCGAGCTTATAGCTCCTCGCGAGAAGCAGCACATAGAACTCCGTGCAGCGTGATCGTTGCGAGCAGCAGGAGCATGCCCTGCGGGGGCAGCGGGCGGCCTTCGAAGCTCCGCCACGCGAAGGGAGCGTAGACCGCCACCGCCACCCACTGGAAAGACCAGAGGAAGACGAGCGGGCGCCTGCTCCCCTTCGCCCAGAAGTTCCAGAGGGCGTGCACGAAGCCGGAGGACAGCACAAGGGGCACGATGGGCCATGACAAAATAAGAGCCTCCTCGCGGGAGACTCTTCAGGGCATGCGCGCACAAACGCGCGACCTTCTTCCATCCGGACTATACCGTCGGTACAGGATTCGCACCTGTTCTGCCTTGCGGCTCGTGGACTCGCCTTGCGGCATCACCACCGGTCGGGAGTTGGGGCCAGGCCCCGCACCCTGCCCTGAAGGTCGGGGCCATTGTCGCACACGGCGGATGGACCGGTCCAGCTTGCAGAGCCGCCCGCGCCGATTGGCACGGGCGGCCCGCCGCTGTGGCGCAAGGAAAGCTGCAGAAACCGCGTCAGAGTCCGATCTGGCGGCACCGCTCGGCCAAGGCCGACCGTTCGGCCGACTCCAGCCTGACGCTCGCGAAGAGGTCCTGGCCCCGCATCTTCTGGGCGATGAAGCTGAGGCCGTCCGCTCCCTGACTCAGATAGGGACTGTCGATTTCGTTGGGGTCCCCGATCAGCACGACCTTCGTCCCCTTGCCCGCGCGCTTCACCGTGATCGCGGCCTGGTGCGGCGTGACGTTCTGCGCTTCGTCCAGGATGAGAAAGCGCTGCGAGAAGCTGCGCCCGCGGAAGAACGACATCGACTTGAACTCGATGAGACCCTGGCGCTTCAAGTAGTCCACCCGGTCGTCGAGCGTCTCCCGCTCCGCCCGGTTGCCGTGGGCGTTGCGCTTCGGCCGCTCGAACAGCGTCTCGAGGGCGTCGTAGGCGGGCATCACCCACTCGCGCATCTTCTCCTCCTCGGTGCCCGGCAGGGCGCCGAGGTCGCGCCCCATCGGCACGATCTCGCGCGTGTAGATGACCTTCTCCATCTCCTGCCGCTCCGCGAGCTCCATGCCCACCGCCATGGCGAGCAGCGTCTTTCCCGATCCCTGCGGCCCGAGGATGGTGACCAAGGCCTTGCGCGGGTTGAGCAGCGCGTCGAGGGCGAATACCTGCTCGTCGTTCCTGGCTTCGAGGCTGCCGTACACCTTCTGTCCCGGTCGGTAGCAGGAGAGCGGTCGGACGACGGAATCCACCACCTCCCAGTACCCCTTCTCCAGCATGGCGACGTGGCCGACGCCGAAGCTGAGTTCCGCCCTTGGGCGCCCGCGATAGAACCCCTCGATCTCCTCGGCGCCAAGTCTGGCTGCTTCCGACCCGAGGTGTGCCGCGCAGAGCCAGGTCGTGCGCGGCGGATCGCTGTAGTAGACCACTTCGCGCGCGTCGGCGGCGCCGCAGCGGGCGCACGCTTCCCTGACGGTGGCAAGGACGTAGTCGCTCTCCACCAACTGGGTGCCTTCTTGCGCGAGGCGCGCGATCTCGACGCCTGACGCCTCCACCTCGCGGAAGACGCTGCCTCGCAAACCGAGCCGCACGATGCCGGAGTGCTCGACAGGCCCTGCCTGGTCGTTCTGGTACGCCTCGGCGCGGATGCCCATCGAGCGGGCTTTCACCCGCAGGTTGAAGTCGTTCGAGACCAGGACGACCTGCGCGTCCGGATTGCTTTGCCGGAGCGCGGCAGCCACGGCAAGGATGCGATGGTCCGCCTTCTCGATGTCGAGACCCCGCGGCAAGAGTTCGGCTTCCTGGTGGTTCAGCTCGACGCGCAGCGTTCCACCGGTCGGCAGAGCGACGCCTGAGACGATGTCTCCCGCACTCGAAAGTTCGTCCAGCAGCCGGATAGCCTGTCTCGCATTCGCCCCCATCGCGTCGAGATGCGTTTTGAACCGATCCAGTTCCTCGATCGTGATGATCGGGATGACGACCGCGTTGTCTTCGCCGAACGTCAGCAGGGACCGGGGATTGTGCAAAAGCACGTTGGTGTCCAGGACGAACTGTTTGCCCAAGGGTGCACCCCTCTCGCCGACAGGACCCTCATATGGAGATTTGCCATCACCGCTTGGCCATCCTTGCGGTTCACGCGATCCTAACGTCCAAAGAGCCGTCCACGGCATGCCCGACGCTGGTCGGGCGCTGCGATGGGCGGCATCCGGCAGCCTCACCTTCCCCACGCGGCCTCGGATCGCAGCAGTGGACCGGGCGGCCCTGGCGGCTCTTCAGAGGGCGATCGCCGATGCGTCGTCGGCACCTGACGGCTCCGTATCGAGGCGGACGAAGCTCAGAAGGTCGTCCTCGAAGCGTGCATGGACGATCGTGGCATTCGGGAGATGCAGTACCCCGTGGTCCCCGAGCGACCGGCCCTGGCTTGCCATCAGGAGAGCGACCAGCGGATGCATGTGGCTGAAGCCGACGATGGTCTCGCCGGGGAACTGCCCGCCCATCTGCCGCAGGAGTCCGAGAACCCGGTCCGCCACGTCGGACAGCCGCTCGCCGCCGGGCGGCGGAAACTGCTCGGGGTCCACACACCACGACCGGAACTGCTCGAGCGAGCTCAGCTCCTCGAAGCACTTGCCCTCCCATGGGCCGAAGTCGACTTCCCTGAGCGCCCATCGCACCTGCACCTCGAGCCCAGTCGCCTCCGCCAGCGGACGCGCCGTCTCCAGCGCCCGGGCCAGAGGACTCGAGATGATCAGGGATGGGCAGACCCCCTGTTCGAGCAGGCGATTGGTCGCGGCCTCCGCCTGCAGCCTTCCCCGCTGCGTCAATCCCGGGCCGGGCGGAACGGCGCAGAGGCGGCCCTGCACGTTGCCGTAGCTCTGACCGTGCCGCACCAGGAAGATGTCCGTGTGCATCTCGTGCGCCTCCCTGCTGGTTTTGCCTCAAGCCTAGCCGCCGAGCGTTGCCGTCCTGTTAAGAATCCGCCTGCAGAGCTCAGGCATGGCGCAAGCAAAAGACGACGCCGCTTGGCCACGGCACGCCAGGTGGCCGTTCCGAGGCCTTTTGCGTGCATGGGAGACCTCCTCGACGCAAGGCCTGCACGGGGACCACCGAATGAGCGCCAAGCTTTAACAGAGCCTTCACAGTCGGGCAGTACCCTTGGGTCCCACAGTCCTCGAAGGAGGGCATCGCTTGCTCCTACAGCAGGTCATCGCGAACGAATGGATCCACGCCGTCTACCAGCCGATCGTCCGCCTGCAAAGCCACACGCTCTACGCCCACGAAGCCCTCGCCCGGGGTCCGGAGGGTGCCCTGCACAGCCCGGCTGCCCTGTTCCAGGCGGCCGCCGAGCAAGGCCTCCTCTTCTCCCTCGATCTCGCCTGCCGCACCGCGGCGCTGCGCGAGAAGCCGCCGGGCGCCTCTCTCTGAACGTCGAGCCGCAGAGCCTCCTGGACCCGGCCTTCACCCGCGGTCTGACGGCCCAGGTGCTGGCAAGCCTCGGGGTCTCGCCGCAGGAAGTGATCCTTGAGGTCACCGAGCGTATCGCCATCTCGGACTATGAGCTCTTCCGCCGCACCCTCGACCACTACCGCTCCCAGGGCTATCGCATCGCGCTCGACGATGTGGGCGCCGGCTACTCGAACCTGCGCCTTGTCGCGGAGGCGCAGCCGGAGTTCATCAAGATCGACCAGGGCCTGGTGCAGGGCGTCGCCCACGCCAAGGCCCGGCGCGCGGCCGTCAGCGCGCTTGCCCGCATGGCCGAGGAGTGCGGCGCCGTGTCCATCGCCGAGGGCATCGAGACCACAGAGGATCTCATGGTCGTGCGTGACCTTGGCGTACCGCTGGGACAGGGCTTCCTGCTTGGGCGGCCGGCACGGTCCCAAGTCTCGTTGGCTGCCGCAGGGCACTAGCCGGCATCGGGCATCCCGTGCCGCCCAGCTGCTTGCGCATCGCCGTTTTCCGGTTGCATCTGCGGCATTTCCAAGCCGGGGCACCATGCGCCACCGCCCGCGAGCGGCCGTGACGCATGGTGCCCCGTGATTCTTCCATTCGCCTGGGCCTTCGATGAGCTCAGCGTTACAGGCGAATATCCGCTGCAGGCATGACCCGGATGCGCCGATCCTCGATCGCGATCTGCGCCAAGGTGCGGTTGTGGTGGGCGATAATCGTTTCCACCGGGATGTCCTCGTCCGGCCCGGTCACGTGCCCGTCCGCCGCGAGCGTCACGTCGTAGCCATGGGACAGCGCACTGCGCACGCTGGTGTCCACGCAGTAGTCCGTCGCGCAGCCTACGACGGCGATGTGCTCGATGCCGAGGTTTTTGAGGTGGCTGTCGAGGTCTGTGTGCAAGAAGGAGTCGCTCGAGTGCTTTACGAGCACCGGTTCGCCGGGCCGCGGGGCGATGTCCGGGTAGATCGGAAAATGGGGATGGCCCGGCACCAGCGTGTCGCCGGACTCCAGACTGTGGTGCTGCATGTAGATGACCGGGACACTTCGCGCACGGGCGCGTCCCAAAAGGTCGGCGATGTTCTGCAGGACCTGGCTGTCGATCGGATCCGAGGGATCGATCGTGCCGACCTGCACGTCGATGACCAGCAGCGCCTGCGCCTTATCCGCCAAGGGTGCTCCCCCCCTTTTTTATGGACCCTGGTGTTCGCCAAACGCACGCTGGGTCTCCTGCCTCAGGCATCGCCCGCACTTGCCCGCCGCCGCGGCTCGCCGCCTCGCTTTCTCCGCGACCTTCGGGCCGCTGATCGGCTGCTGGATGGGTTGGGCGACCCGCAAGGAACCACGATAGGCAAGCTGTTGGCGCCTGGCAGAGCGACGGAGGGGCGTGGACTCCGTCAGCGGCCTCTGAACGCCTGATCGGATCGCGTCAGCGCGCGATGGCCGGCGGGCCGGCGACTAGAGCACCCTTGGCGCCGGCGCGCACTGGGGCCCACCGACGCTTGAAGGACAAGCTGCACACTGGCGCAGCAACCCTTCCAGCATAGGGCCCGCCAAGCGAGGAAAGGCTCACCTCCGAGCCTCGAGTTCACATCTTGGGGGAGGGAGGAAGGTGGGGCGCAACCGCCGCGCACCGCATTCGCCGTCACCGCCGCCGCAGCCCACGGTCCGCGATATGCAGGGCAGCGCTTCGCGCTTGGCCGAGCGGCTCAACGCGTACCTCGCCGATTTGGCCGCCCGCGGCGAACTGGGCCGCGCAACCGGCAGCGTCGATGCCGCGCAAGCGCGTATCCGGAGCCTTTTCGGCATGTCGCCCGACATCGAGTTGCGGCAGCTCAGGCTGGGCTTTGACCCCGCCCGCCCCGCCCTCCTGGTCTATGTCGACGGGATGACCGGTCAAGACATGCTGGCGGCGACCATAGCTCGCCTGCAAGATCCGGCGAAAGCGCCTCTTGCTGAAGGCAGCGCCGAGGCGGCGGTCGCCGCCGTACAGTCCCTGCTGCCCATGGGAGGCGTGCAAAGGGACGATCGCTGGCAGGCTCTGCTCACCCAGCTCCTGTCGGGTACGACGCTGCTGTTCGTCGAAGGCGTCGAGGCCGCCTGGATGCTCGACGCAACCGAGTTGCCCGCACGAGCGGCAGGCAGGCCGCAATCCGAGGTAAGCATCAAGGGACCGCAGGAAGCCTTCAATGAAGTCCTGCTGACGAACCTTGCCCAGATCCGCCACCGCATCCACGATCCGAGGCTGGAGTTTGAAACCTGTACGCTGGGTTCCTACACCAGGACGACGGTCGCGCTCGCCTACGTCCGCGGCCTCACCAATCCGGATCTCGTGACGACGGTGCTCCACCGCCTGCAGGCCATCGACCGCGACTACGTGCAGTACGCCAGCGAGGTTTCGCCGTACCTGCACGGCCACCCACGCACCATGTTCCCAATGGTGCGCGGCACGGAGCGCGTCGACTGGGTGGTGCGCGATCTCATGAACGGCAAAGTGGCCGTGCTGGTCGACAGCGACCCCTTCGCCTTCACGATGCCGGTCAGCGTGATGGACTTCTTCCAGACCACCCAGGACTACGTCTTCTCCGCCTGGGAGGCCTCGCTGGTCCGGATCGTGCGCCTGCTGGGGGTTTTCGTGGGCCTCTACCTGATGCCGCTCTACATTGCACTTTTCTCCGTGAACCCCGAGCTTGTCCCAACGAAGCTCGTGCTGACGGTCGCCGGGGCCCGCCAGCACATTCCGTTCCCCCCCGTGATGGAAGTGGCCATCATGTGGATCATCATTGAACTGCTGCGCGAGGCCGCCAACCGTCTGCCACAACCTCTCTCAACGACGCTCGGCACGGTGGGGGCGGTCGTCGTGGGCACCGCGATCGTCAAGGCGGCCATCGTGGACCCGATCATGATCGTCCTCGTCACCCTGAGCGCAATCGGCCTATACACGATTCCCGCCTACGAGATGGGCGCCGCCCTCCGCTGGATGTTCTGGATCATGGTCGTAGGTGCGTCCGTCCTCGGAGTGTACGGCATCCTGCTCGTGTCGGTGGCGTTGATCGGTTACCTGTCGGCTCTCGAGACCTTCGGCGTACCGTACCTGGCCCCGTTCGCACCGCTCATACCAAACCAGTTCGGCGATTCCCTGATACGCGTACCGCTCCCCTGGCTACAGCGCCGTCCGGTCACGAACCGCACCCTCGATCCGTGGAAGTCCGCCCCGCCCAAGGCTCCGCAACCCGTCGAAATCAAGAACCTCCAGGGAGACCGCTCGTGAGGCGAGCGCTCTTCGCGGCGGTGCTGGTCCTCGTATCCGCCCTGCTCGGGGGATGCTGGGACGACCGCTCGATCGAGCACCGCGCAATCGTGCTGATAATCGGCATTGACCAGGGACCCGATCAGCAGTTGATGGTCCATTTCCAGGTGCCGACCTCCCAGGCGCTTTCCAGCCTGTCGGTCAGTTCGACGCCGTCCGCCGGCACCCCGTCGGCGTACGTGGTCAGCGGAACCGGCAGGACAGTCGCGGAGGCGATGACGCAGGCGCAGGGCAAGGTGAGCGGCGATCTCTACCTCGGCCAGACGCAGGCGATCATCCTGTCGAGCCACCTGCCGGCGCCTCAGTTCGCGAGCGTGGTCAACTTCTTCGCCCGCATGGGCCCCATGGACAAGACCGCGTTCGTCGCCGTCACGCCAGAACCGGTCGCACAGGTCATGCAGCGCCAGCCACAGGAGGGCATGCTCGCAGCGCTCTACCTGAACTCTCTCTTCAGCTGCCGCCGCTGTCAGGAGGTGGACCTGACGCGCACCGTGTGGGCCATGGAGATGCGCGCGCAGGCACCCGTAACAGCCATCTGGCTGCCACTGCTCAAGGACAAAGACGCCAACTACCAGGTGAACGAGGTGGCCATCTACCAGGGCGGGCGGCCAGTCATGACGCTGACGCCTGAGCAGACGGTCTACTTTGGCTACATGATCAACGCGACCTCCAAGGCAGCCATGGTCTTCCCGCTGCACGGCAGCCCCGTCAGCGTTCGCGCCTTGAGTTCCTCCACCAGCACGCGGGTTCTGGCGCAAGGGGGAGGTCTGCACCTTCGGGCGGATCTCAAGGTGCAGGGCATCGTGGACACCCTGGCACCCGGCGAAGCGACGCTTGCCAACCTGCGCACCCTCCAGAATGAGGTGAGCCAAGGTATCGCGATCCAGGAGCTCGCTCTGCTGCGCTCCATGCAGCAGCAAGGCGTGGATCCTGTGGGCTTCATGGCACCTTACCTATGGCAACACCAGGAACTCACCCCCAAGGCGGAGGCCCTCTACCGCTCGGCCAGCCTCGAGGTGAGGGTACACACCCGCATCATCGGCGTCGGCGACGTGCTCTGAAGGAGGTCCCTGCCATATCCGGCCGCATTACGGCGGGCCAGTTCGCCCTGATGCTCACCGCCGCCTACATCGCTTCGGGGATCTTCGCCTTCCCGCGCGAATTGGTCGCAGCGGCGGGTCCAAACGCACCCTATGCCTTCCTGCTCGAGTGCCTCGGGGCGCTCTTTGGCCTGTGGCTATGGTTTCGGGTGAACCGGATCCACCCCGACGGTCCTCTGAGCTTCGCACCCGACCTCCTGCCCGTCTGGCTCGCCGCTCCGACGCTCCTGGCCACCTTGATGCTGCACGCGGCGCTCGCCATCATAGTCGTGAGCGACTTCGCCTTCGTCCTGCATTCATTCTTCCTGATCGAAACGCCGCTCTTCGTGCTCCAGGCCTGCGTCGTCCTGGTGGCGGTCTATGTCGCCTGGTTCGACCTCCCCGCCCTCGCACGCAGCGTGCAGTTCATCTACCTGCTGGCCGTGGTGATCTCCATCCTGGTCGGTCTTCTGCTGATCCCCCAGATCACCAGTCTCTATGCCATCCTGCCGACGCCCGACATCTCGGCGACCCCCGTGCTGCTCGGCGCCTACAAGGGGTCGTACCTCTTCTGGGGCTACGAACTGACGGTGACGCTCTATCCGAAGCTGCATCCTGAAGACCGGGCGAAGGCCGAGAAGTATGCCTATCGCGCCATGGCGCTGACATTCCTGTTCTTCGCCTTGGGCTACGCCCTGACCATGGGTGTCTCAGGCCCAGAGCTTGTGACGCACAGCATCTGGCCCGGGGTCTCGACCATGCGGCTCGTCAACGTGGGGACCTTTCTGATCAACAAGCTCGGCCTGCTGCTCGTCACGTTCTGGGGCCTCTTCGTGCTGACGTTCGTCATGTCGCGCCTTTGGTGTCTCGCGTACGACGTCTCGCCGCTCTTCCGGAAGTTCTCGGTCGGATGGTACCGCGGCACGCTCCTGTTCTTCGGCGTCGTCGTGCTGTGGGGCACCCAGGCCTTCCAAACGCCCGTACATCTGATTGCGTTCGCCCAGGACTTCCTGGTGCCGACGGTCCTCGTCTTCAACTTCGGCATGCCGCCGATCCTGCTGCTCGCCGGGGCCCTCAGGCAGCGGGTAGCGATCGCCCGCACGTCTCCTTAGCTGAAGGATCAGGTGCGATCTTGTGAGGCCGCCGGCGTGAGACAAGTCCATCGGCCCAATGCCGTCGGAATGCGCCGGAGCCCAGCGTCAGCGCGACTTTGCGGCGTGCCAGGCCCCGAGGAGTTCCCGCTCCCTTTCAGGGGCGATGCCGGCTCGCCACGTGTGGTCCCGCGGGCGCGTCCGCTGCCATGTAAGAGTATCGCGGACCGTATCGCGCAGGGGGCGCGAGCTTAGCCCCGCCTGCAGCGCCTTGGCGATGGAGACGGAATCCATGCCTATCGAATCGGGGTCGCTCTCCGGGATGAAGAGCGGCATCTCCGTCCACGGCGCGACTCCCTGCGCTGCAAGAAACTCCTCGGTCACCCAGGTGACCGGCCCCGTGCCCCCGCCGATCTCCTGGCACGCGGCCAGCGTCTCACCCATGGTGAGCGGAGCGGCCGGTCCGACGGCGTTGTAGGCGCCCAGGGCGTTCCTCTCCGCCATGGCCAGCGTCCACGCGGCCAGGTCGCGCACGTCGATCACCTGTACGGGATGTCCCGGGCGACCGGGTGCCAGGACTTCCCCGTCCCGATCGAACCGTGCGACCCAGTAGGTGAAGCGGTCGCTCGGATCGTCCGGACCGACGATGAGTCCAGGGCGGATCAGCAGGCAGCGGCCGGGAAAGCTTTCGCCCACCACGGCCTCGCAGCGCGCCTTGAGGGCACCGTACCAATCGCTGATGCTCTCCTCGGCTTCGTCGGGGAGGTCCGCGAGGGGGGCCTCCTCCGTCAGCCCCGGCATCGGGAAGGAGCGATAGGCGGAGATGCTCGATATGAAGGTGTAATGGCCCGCCACCTCCGCCAGGAGCTCTGCAGACTGCCGCACGACGCGCGGCAGGTATCCCGACATGTCGATCACCGCATCGTACCGCCGTCCCTTGAGGGCGCCGAGTCCGCCGTCGCGGTCGCCGTGCACGTGCTCCGCGTCCGGGAAAAGGTCACCACCGTGGAGGCCACGGTGAAAGAGGGTGACGTCGTGTCCGGCGGCGAGCGCCGCCTCCGCTATGTGCTTGCCAAGGAAGACCGTGCCGCCCAGCAGGAGCAGCTTCATCTGTCGCACCTTCCTCTTGTCCGTCCGGCTGGCCGCCCCTGCCGGTGTCTATCGGCCCTCTGGCCTGCGAGCGCCCGCCCTGGGGTGCGCCGTCGCCGCTTCAAGGGGGCCGCCACGGGTCTTTGGTGTGCGCTGTGCCCGTTCCTGCCGCAGGTTGTCCCAAAGCGGACCGAAACCGCTTTGCCGTATGCCGATCGGACTGGCTTTGCCACTCGGCGAGCGTCGCAGGATCTTTCACGGCTCCATGAGGAGCAGGAGCCGCCTGGCTCCTGGGCGTCTGAGCAGGATGTCCCAAGCTGCATTCCGAACACTTGTACCGTCAAACGTGAGCGCATCTGCCTAAGCCCAGAACCGAGCCCACAGATGCGCTGGCCGCATTACTCAAGAGTGGGGAGACAACGCATGCATGCCCAGCCCGACGCCGTGCGCCGAGCACTCGTAGCGCATCTCGGACTCGCCGGCCGCGTGCGCCGCCCGTTCGCGGAGGCGGTAGCGGCCCTGGGAGCGGTCCAAATGGATCCCATGCGGGTCGTGGCGCAGGCGCACCTCCTTACCTTGCGCCTGCGCCGCGGCCCGACGACGGAAGCGGCACTCTCGCGGGCGCTCTCCGCCGGGGGCGTCTTCGAGGCGCGCCTCAAAGAGCGCTGCCTCGTGGCCCGCGAGGACCTCACCGCGGCTGCCGCGGAGTTCCACAGGATCCGGGGCATGAATCTCCTGGCGGAGCGGGGCCTGGCTGCGGTGGCGCGCAGCATCCTTGGGACCTTGGAACGGCGCGCCCAGTACAGCCGCGAACTCGCGACCGAGCATCGGGTCGCAAGCTTCTGGGACATGAACCCGGCAAGCATGAAGGCGACGACGATGGCGCTCGACATCCTCTCCGAGGAGGGCAGGGTGATCGTCACGGGCCGTCGGCGCGGAGAGCGGCGCTACGACCTGCCGGAGCGGCTGTTTCCGCAATGGGAGCGTACGATCGCGGATCCGGCGCGTACGCGCGTCGAGGCGGGCCTGCACTACGGTCGCACCATGGGCGTCTTCCTGCCGTCCGATCCCTATTTGGGCTGGATCAGGAGCGTCAGGAGCGAGGCGGCTGCACGCAGGGCGCTCCGGCAGGAACTGTGCGCTGTGGGCGACTGGGTGGAGCTCGAGATCGAGGGGATCAATCGCCGCTACCTCTGCACCCGGGCGTTCGCACAGCTCTGTGCCGACCCTCCCGAAATCCGCGGCGTACATCTCCTCGCACCGCTCGACAACCTCCTTTGGGACCGCCGGCGCCTGCGCGACCTCTTCGACTTCTCCTACACCTGGGAAGCTTACACGCCGGCGGACAAGCGGCGGGTCGGACCGTACGGCATGCCGGTTCTCGTCGACGGTCGGCTCGTGGCGGAAATGGACGCCCGCAGGGATGCGGTGGGCGTCCTGCGCTGGCGGCTGGTGGAGCGGACGAAGGTGCGGACATCCGATCGCCGCCGCATCGCGCGCGCTGCCGCCATGCTGGCGCGCGATCTCGGCACCGAGGCGGTGCCAGGGGAGTAGAAAGACGCGCAGCGCGCTCGCCCCATGACCAAACACCCGGCGGATCCGCCTCCCGGGAGATCCCCTGGAGGCAGATCCGCTCTGTCCTCATGCGTGGCAGCTCGTCGCCCCCAGCGCTCCGGGTCCCTCGGGGCGACGCTGGTCACCCCTATCGCGTCAGAACTCCCGACACCCATTTGCCCCAAGCCAGAAGGACCGTGTCGAAATTTGTCCAATTAACCTAACGATCGTTCGGCAGGGGAGGTGCACCTGGATTGGAGGACTCGGCCCGCCAAGGCAACACCCGCGAGCGACTGCTCGAAGTGTCGGCGGAGCTCTTCCGCGAGAGGGGCTTCCACGCGACGTCGATGCGCGACATCGCACGGGTGGCCGGCATGCGGCCCGCCTCGATCTATCACCACTTTGCGGGCAAGGAGACCATCCTTCAGGAGCTGATGCGGGGTTTTCTCGGGGAGCTTCTGTCCACAGCCCAAAGCGCTGCGGCTCAGGCCGGCGACGCCCCGGGGCGTCTGGCGGCGGTCGTGCGGGCGCATATGCGGCTGCATGCCGCGTGCGCCACCGTGGCGCTGGTCACCGACACCGAGCTGCGCGCCTTGCAAGGCCCCGCCCGCCAGGAGATCCTTGCGCTCCGCGACCGTTACGAAGAGATCGTGCAGGACATCCTGCGCCAAGGCATGCGGGACGGCGTCATGCAGGTGACCGACATCAAGATTGCGAGCTATCAGCTTCTGGCCATGGGGACAGGCGTCGTGTTCTGGTGGCGGCCGGATGGTCGGCTGAGCCTTGAGGAGGTGGTCGAGCAGTATGTCCTGGCCGCGTATCGCTTGTGCGGCGTGCACCCGTGATCGCAGATGAAAGGGGGATGACTGGTGGCGCTGCCGTTTGGAATCGCAAGGTCCCTCAGTCCTGAAGGAACCCTGCCCATCGACGCGGACCGGCTGGAGAGCGCCGGCGGTGTGCGGAGCGACGAACTCGAGATTGCGGTCGAGGAGCTGCTGATCAGCTCCACCGCCTTCCGCATGCTGATGGCGGCAAGCGACCCCATCGCGCGCCTTGAGGGCATCGTGGCGAGCGAGGGCCGCTTTCGCGACCCCATGACGGGCGCGGGCGGCGTCCTGGCCGGTCGCATCGCTGCGGTGGGCGCTGCGTTTCGCTCGGATCCCCAGCCGCGCGGCGGGGAGAGGATCGTCACCCTGCTGTCGCTGGCAGGGACGCCTTTGCGGCTCCAGCGGGTGCTCGGCATCGACCCCGTGCGCATGGCGGTGCAGGTGGAAGGCACGGCGTTCCTCCCGCAGGGCGCGCCCTGGATCGAGCCCCCCGCAGACCTTGCGAGCGAGATCGCCCTGGCAACGCTGGATGTCTGCGGCGCGCCGGCCCACGCCCATCGCCTCGCCCGGGGGGGCGAGGACGTCGTGATCCTCGGCGCGGGCAAGGCAGGGGTGCTGGCGGCTCTTGCCGCCGCGGAAGCCGGAGCGAAGGTGGTGCTGCTCGAGAGTCGAGCCGAGCGCCTGACGGAGGTGGAGGCAGTCCTACCGCTTGCGGGGGCGGCCGTTATCGATGCCACATCTCCCCTGGCGGTGCACGAGGTGGTCTATCGCCTGACGGGCGGCAGGGGCGCGGCACTCACCTTTTCCTGCGTCAACGTGGCGCGCGCGGAGGCGTCGGCCTTCCTCGCCACCCGCGACGGCGGCAGCGTCGTCTATTTCTCGATGTCGACGGACTTCGCGCGGGCAGCCCTGGGGGCAGAGAGCGTGCAGCGCGACGTGCTGATGGTGATCGGCAACGGCTATCTGCCCGGCCACGCGACCTATGCGCTTGACCTCGTGCGCCGTCATCCGGAGGTCCACCGGCTGCTGCGCACGAGCGGGAAAGGGGGCGAGGCGAACTAGATCGCGCCGAGGGATCCCATGACACAGGGGGAGGTGTCCTATCGTGGTGCAGGGGGGCAAGCTCCGCAGGGAGCTGCACATCCGAGATCTCTTCTTCGCCAACATGGCCGGCATCATCGGCTCGGGTTGGCTGTTCGGGGCCATCTATGCCGCCAACATCGCAGGTCCCGCGTCCATCCTGGCCTGGCTGATCGGCGGACTTCTCATGCTGGTGCTCGCGCTCGTCTACGCGGAGCTCGGAGGCATGCTGCCGAAGCCGGGCGCTCTAGTCCGCTACCCGCAGTTCTCGCATGGCAGTCTCGTATCGTTCATCCTGTCCTGGTCCGTCTGGATCGCCTACGCCACGGTGGCGCCACTCGAGGCGGAGGCCTCGGTGCAGTACGCCTCATACTACGTGCCGGCCCTGGTACACGGCAGTTCCCTGACGCCGATCGGCCTCGTGACGGCCGCTCTGCTCGTCCTGGTGTTCTTTGTCCTCAATTATTTCGGCGTCAAGCTCATGGCGCGGGTCAACGGCGTCGTCACCGCCCTCAAGATCATCATTCCGGTGCTCACGATCGTCGTGCTGCTGTTCGTCGGCATGCACTCCGCGAACTTCAGCCACTACGGCGGCTTCATGCCCGGCGGCACCGCGTCCATCCTCTCGGCCATCACCGTCAGCGGTATCGCGCTGTCCTACACGGGCTTCCGCCAGGCGATCGACATGGCGGGCGAGGCGAAGAACCCCGCGCGCGACGTGCCGCGCGCGGTGATCGCGTCCATTCTCGTGACGATCGTCATCTACACTCTGCTCGAGGTGGTCTTCGTCGGCGGTCTGACGCCGGCGGCCCTGGCGCATGGCTGGGCGAACCTCAACCTCAGCTCGCCGTTCGCGGACCTGGCCCTCGCCCTGAACCTCGGCTGGCTGGCGACGATCCTGTTCGGGGACGCCGTCGTCTCGCCGTCCGGCACCGGCCTGATCGCCACGGCCAGCACGGGCCGCGTCGTCATGGCGATGGTGGACAACGGCTACGCTCCTGCGAAGCTCGGCGAGACCCACCCGCGCTACAAGGTCCCGACCCCGGCGCTCTGGGTCAACCTCGTGATCGGCATCCTCTTCCTGCTCCCCTACCAGGGCTGGGAGTCGCTCGTCACGATCGTCTCCTCGAGCACCATCCTCAGCTACATCCTGGGACCGGTCAGTGCGGCCGTCTTGCGGCGCACGGCCCCGGAGATCAAGCGCTCGTACAGCGTGAAGGGCATGAACTGGGTGGCGCCGATCGGCTTCGTGATCGCGACCCTGATGATCTACTGGGCGGGCTGGCCGCTCGTCGGCCAGCTTCTGGTGGCCATGGCGGTCGGTCTTCTGATCTACGCCTACTACTACGCGAACGGACGCTTCCCGAGAGAGCACCTGCGCTCCGGCGCCTGGCTCGTCGGCTACCTGGCGTTCCTCGGCCTGATCTCGTGGGGAGGTTCGTTCGGCACCGGGGCGAAGTTCATTCCCTACCCGTGGGACATGCTCGTCGTCGTCATCGGCGCGCTCGCGTTCTTCTACCTGGGCGTGCGCAGCGCTCTGCCGCTGCCTCTCGACTCACCGTACCGTCAAGAGCTCGCTTCGAGCGAAGCGCCCGCGGACTAAGTCGCCGGGCCTGGCGGGGCTCTCCCCCGCCAGGCCCACCTGGAGATGGGAGGCTGGGTCGTTGAAGGTCCAGACCACGCTGCGCATCGCAGCGGGAGACGCGCACTACGGCGGAGACCTTGTGGACGGGGCATATCTGTTGGGGGTGTTCGGCGATCTCGCAACCGAG
>JAJYSZ010000048.1 GCA_021793315.1 Bacillota bacterium
CTTGCAGCGCCTCACCGAGATCGAGCAGATGGAGGCCGACGGCCGCTTCGAGGAACTGACCAAGAAAGAGGTCAGCACCCTCGTGCACGAGAAGGAGAAGCTGGAGAAGTTCCTCGGCGGCATCAAGGGCATGAAGAACCCGCCCGCCGCCCTGTTCGTGATCGACCCGCGCAAGGAGCGCATCGCCGTGACCGAGGCCAACACCCTTGGCATCCCGGTCGTCGCGATCGTCGACACGAACTGCGACCCGGACGAGATCAGCTACGTGATTCCGGGCAACGATGACGCCATTCGCGCCGTCAAGCTTCTGACGGGGCGCATGGCGGACGCGGTGCTCGAGGGCAAGCAGGGAGTCCAGCTCGCCGAATAGGGCGGGCTTCGGGCGCCCCCGGGACGATGCCGGGGGCGCCTGCCTACGAGTTCGGGAGGGAATGGCATGGAGATCACGGCAGATATCGTCAAGGAACTGCGCCTGAAGACGGGTGCGGGCATGATGGACTGCAAGCGCGCCTTGCAGGAGGCCGAGGGCTCGATGGAGCGTGCGGTCGAGATCCTGCGCGAGAAGGGCCTCGCGGCCGCCGCGAAGAAGGCCGGCCGGGTCGCGAAGGAAGGTCTCATCGAGACCTACTCGCACGGCGGCGGCCGTATCGGCGTGCTCGTGGAGGTGAACTGCGAGACCGACTTCGTCGCGCGCAACGCGGAATTCCGCCAGGTCGTGCACGAGATTGCGCTGCAGATCGCCGCGGCCCGGCCGCGCTGGGTCCGCCGCGAGGAGGTCCCCGAGGACACGATTGCAGCCGAGCGCCGCATCTACGACGCGCAGGCCGCCAACGAGGGCAAGCCGCCGCACATTGCGGAGAAGATCGTGCAGGGCCGGCTTGAAAAGTTCTTTCAAGAGTTCTGCCTGCTTGAGCAGGTGTACATCAAGGACGACAAGAAGCGGGTGCAGGACCTCGTGAACGAGCTGGTGGCCAAGCTGGGCGAGAACGTCCAGGTGCGCCGCTTCGCACGCTTCGAGGTGGGCGAGGAGCTCCAGGGAAGCCAGGAGGCTTAGGCGATGGACACCGTGCGGGCCAAGTACAAGCGCGTCGTGCTCAAGCTCTCGGGCGAGATTCTCGCCGGCGAGGCGGGCTACGGCATAGACCCGCGTGTCGCCGCATCGATCGCCGAGCAGGTCCGTGAGGTGCAGGATCTCGGCGTCGAACTCGCGATCGTCATCGGTGGCGGCAACATCTGGCGCGGTACGGCCGGCAGTGCGCTCGGCATGGACCGCGCTACCGCCGATTACATGGGCATGCTCGCGACGGTGATCAATGCGCTCGCCTTGCAGGATGCGCTCGAGCAGAAGGATGTGCCGACGCGCGTCCAGACGGCGATCGAGATGCGCGAGGTGGCCGAGCCCTACATCCGGCGACGGGCGATCCGCCACCTGGAGAAGGGGCGCGTCGTGATCTTCGCGGCCGGCAACGGCAACCCGTACTTCTCGACCGATACCACGGCTGCGCTGCGTTGCGCCGAGATCGAGGCCGAGGTCATGCTCAAGGCGACGAAGGAGGAGGGCGTCTACGACGACGACCCCCGCCGCAACCCGAGCGCGCGACTGTTCCGCGAGATCAGCTACCTCGAGGTGTTGCAGCGCGGTCTGCGCGTGATGGACACCACCGCCACCTCGCTCTGCATGGACAACGGCATCCCGATCATCGTGTTCGACGTCAACCGTCCCGGCAACATCCGCAGGGCTGTCCTCGGGGAGCAGATCGGCACGTACGTGAGGGGGGACTGAGTTGCACGCGTTGCTTGAACAGGCCCAGGACCGGATGAAGAAGTCGGTCAGCGTTCTTCGGGAGGATCTGCAGTCGATCCGCGCCGGACGCGCGACTCCCGCGCTCGTGGAGAAGCTGCACGTGGACTATTACGGTACCCAGACGCCGCTGCACCAGGTGGCGCAGATCTCCGTGCCGGAACCTCGCCTGCTCGTGATCCAGCCGTGGGACAAGAGCCTCGTACCGCTGATCGAGAAGGCCATTCTCAAGAGCGAGCTCGGCATTTCGCCGTCTTCCGACGGCATCGTGCTGCGGCTTGCGATCCCGGCCCTCACGGAGGAGCGCAGGCGTGAACTCGTCAAGGTGCTGCACCGCAAGGCGGAGGACGAGAAGGTTGCCGTGCGCAACGTGCGGCGCGACACGCTCGAACACCTGAAGACGGAGCAGAAGTCCGGCAAGCTGCCGGAGGATGAGCTGCGGCGGCTCGAGACCGAGCTGCAGAAGATCACGGACCGCATGGTGGCTGAGATCGACCAGACGGTCTCGGCGAAGGAGAAGGAGATCCTCGAAGTTTGAGGTCACTCCTGGGCTCCACGGAGGACGAAGCACTCGAGATCTGCCGCGCAGCTGGTCTCCACCCGGTCATTCAGAGAACCTTTGCGCCAAGGCCTTTCGACGGGGACCTCTGGCGGGTGGTACAGCAGCGGCAGGGCCCTGAAGGTCCGCTGCTCGTGTTGGCAGCGTTCAAGTCCCAGCCGGAGGAGCCGCGATGAATTACGGCGCTCGACATGTAGCCATCATCATGGACGGAAACGGACGCTGGGCGGCGGCGCAAGGCGAACCTCGCGTCGTCGGCCACCGCGCGGGCATGGAGGCGCTGCGCCGCATTGTGCGCGCCGCGCCTTCGCTTGGTGTCGAATACCTCTCCGTCTATGCCTTCTCCACGGAAAACTGGAAGCGGCCGGCCGAGGAGGTGGCTGCCCTGATGGACCTCCTCGTCGAGTACCTGCGTTCCGAGACCGACGAGCTCGACCGCGAGCATGTCAGGATGCTCTTCATCGGCGAGCGGACTGCCCTGCCCCCGGTCTGCCAGGAGGAGATGGAGCGCGCGGTGCGGCGCACCGCGGGCAACACAGGACTCAAGCTGGTGATCGCCATGAATTACGGCGGGCGCGACGAGATCGTGCGCGCAGTCCGGAGGATGATCAAAGGCGAGCTCGACGCGGGCCGCGTCGACGAGGATGTGGTGGGCGCATACCTCGACACCGCCGGCATTCCCGATCCCGACCTCGTCATCCGGGCGAGCGGCGAGATGCGGCTGTCGAACTATATGCTCTGGCAGACGGCGTACGCGGAGATCTACGTGGCACCCCAATACTGGCCCGATTTCGACGGCGACGTACTGCGGCAGGCGCTGGAAGCGTTCTCGCAGCGCGAGCGCCGGTTCGGCGGGCTGGGCTGATGCAGAGGGCGCTATGGCTGCGCGTCGCCAGTACGATCGTGGTGGCGCCGCTCGTCGTCCTGCTCGTCTGGGCAGGCGGCCCCTGGCTGCTCGTCGGCCTCGCCGGCTTCTACCTGCTCGGTGCCCACGAGTGGAGCCGCATCTGCGAAGAGGGCGGATCGGTCCCTGTCAGCTGGCTGAACTTCGTCGGAGGCCTGCCCATCCTCTATCTGGGCTTCACGGGCCATCTCGACATGCTCTGGCCGGTGCTGGCCGCGCTGCTCGCCGTGAACCTCGTGATCCCGCCCTTCATCGGGCTATCCGGCGGTACCGTGGGCATGGATCTTTTCGGTCAGGTGTACATCGCGCTGCCGCTCGCCTTCCTCGAACTGCTGCGGGCGCACGGCTTCCTGCCGGCGGTGGTCGCGCTTCTCCTCGTCTGGGGCAGCGACATCGGCGCCTATTTCGTCGGGTCGGCCCTTGGCCGACATCCGCTGTCGCCGCGCCTGTCGCCCAAGAAGTCCTGGGAAGGGCTGATCGGCGGCATCGTTTTTGCCGGGCTGCTTGGGGCGGTGCTGATTCCGCTCTGGCTGCACAGGGATCTCCTCTTCGGGATCGGCGTCGGCCTCGCGGCGGGCCTGCTTTCGTCGATCGGCGATCTCGGCGAGTCCGCCATCAAGCGCTGGGCCAATGCCAAGGACTCCGGCCGCTTCATGCCGGGGCACGGCGGTCTGCTGGATCGTATCGATTCTCTTCTGTTCGCCCTGCCCGCCCTATACTATCTCCTCAGATAGTGGCCCGGGCGGGAGGCGGGTGCGATGGCCCTTGTCCGCGGGCTGCTCGTACTGCTCACAGGCTATCTGGCGCTTCGCTTCGCCTTGCCGGTGACGTACCCGCTGCTGCTGGCGCTGCTGCTCGCGGCGATTGTGGAGCCCATGGTGCATAGGCTCAACTTGCATGGGCTGCCGCGTTCGCTGGCGGCCGTCGCCGCCCTCGGTTCCCTCGGCACGCTCGTCCTGGTCGGGGCATTCTGGCTGGTGCGGGCGGCGGTGCTCGAGACCTGGCGGCTCTCGGCACTCCTGCCGACGGCGATTGCGGCCCTCTCGCGGCAGCTCGCGGTCTTCTGGCCGGAGGCCGTGCTCGGGCCGCCGCCCAGAATCTCGGCGAACCTGCTGGGCAGCTTCTCCGAGGGGGCGTTCCACGTGGCCGCACAGTTGCCGGACATCGCGCTGGCCACGCTGGTCTCGGTGGTGGGGGCGTATCTCCTCGCCCGTGACCGGCCGCAGCTCACGCAGGGCATCTCGGCGAGGCTGCCCGAGCTCGTCGGCCGATCGGGCCGCCTCGGACACGTGGCATGGCGCGCCACCGTCAACTACCTGAGAGTGCAACTCGTGCTCGCGTCGGTGACCGCGACCGTGACGGCGGTCGGGCTCGCCATCGTGGGGGCGCCTTACGCGCTCCTGGCCGCGATCGGGGTCGGGCTGCTGGATGTCGCGCCAGGGCTTGGCCCGGCGACGGTGCTCGCCCCGTGGGCGATTCTGGAAGCGATGTTCGGCAATGTCGGCATGGCGGTGCGGCTGGGCGCCGTGCTGCTGCTCACGTCGCTCGTGCGGCCGATGCTGGAACCCAGGCTGGTCGGAGGTCGGGTGGGCTTGCACCCATTGGTGGCGCTAGGCAGCATGTATGTGGGCCTCAGGCTGTTTGGCGTGGTCGGATTCGCGGCGGGCCCTGTGCTGGTTGCGACGGCCTGGGCGGCTTATCTCGGGGAGGCGCATGCGTGAATCTCGTCGTGCTCGGTGCAACCGGATCGATCGGCTCTCAGACGCTGGAGATCGCGAGACGGCGTGGGCATCGCGTGCTGGCCGTATCGGCCTGGCACGGAGGCGACCGGCTTTGGCGGGTCGTCGACGAGTTCCGCGCTGAGGCCTACGCCTTCAAGGAGGGCGACGACAGGCCGGGTGTCGGCCGGCGCATCGACGGCGACGACGCCTTGCGGGAACTTGCGCTCTGGCCCGGGGCGGACGCGGTCGTTGTGGCCGTGAACGGCTTCGACGGCCTCACGCCGATGCTGGCCGCGCTGGCGGCAGGACGGCGGGTGGCGGCGGCCACGAAGGAGTCGATCATCGCGGGCGGGGACCTGCTCCGCGGAGCGGTCGCGCGGGGACTCCTGCTGCCGGTGGACTCCGAGCACGCCGCGGCATTCCAGCTGCTTCAGCGACGCAGGGCCGAGGAGGTGCGCCGGCTGATCATCACCACGTCGGGCGGGGCCCTGCGGGACTGGCCGCTGGAACGGCTGCCTCTCGCCCAGCCCCAGGACGCCCTGCGCCATCCGAACTGGAACATGGGCCAGCTCGTGACGATCAACTCCGCGACCCTGATGAACAAGGGCATCGAGGTGCTCGAGGCGCACGTGCTGTTCGGCCTGCCGCTCGATGCGATCGACGTCTGGATCCATCCGACGCAGATGGTGCACGCGCTGCTCGAGACGCGGGACGGGGCTCTCTACGCCTCCCTGGCGCGGCCGGACATGATGCTGCCGATCGAACAGGCGCTCATGCACCCCGATCTTCCCGTCGATGCCCTGCGCCCGCTGGAGCCGGAGGATCTCAGGGAGCTCACCTTCCGCAGGCCGGACCCCCTTCGCTACCCTTCCTTGCGGCTGTGCCGCGAGGTGGGTACAATAGGCGGCACGACGCCGGCCGTGCTCTGTGCGGCCAACGAGGTGGCAGTGTCCGCCTTTCTTGCGGGGACACTTCCTTTCACAGAGATCGTTCCGGTGGTGGAAAGCGTTCTTGACGCCCATGCACCGGCGGCGAACCCTGATCTCGGAGCATTGCATGCGAGCGACAGGTGGGCGCGCGCTACCGCGGAAAACGTCCTACGGAGGCGAGCCGGGCGATGACAGCGGTGCTCTTCATCGTCATCCTGGTCGGCCTCGTTGTCATCCACGAGTTCGGTCACTTCATCGTGGCCAAGGCTTCCGGCGTCAGGGTCGAGGAGTTCTCCGTGGGCTTCGGCCCGCGCCTCTTCGGCTTCGAGGCCGGCGGTACCCTCTACGCCTTCCGCCTGTTCCTCCTCGGCGGCTATGTGCGGCTCTATGGCATGGAGCCGGGCCAGCCGGAAACCCCCGACAGCTTCAACCAGAGACCGCTCTGGGCCCGCGTGCTGACGATCGCCGCAGGGCCGCTGATGAATCTGCTCCTGGCCGCGGCGCTCTTCTGGGTCCTCTTCTCCGGCCTCGGCATCCCGAAGATCGTGCCGGGACCGCCCCAGGTCGGCACGCTCGAGGCCGGCATGCCTGCCCAGAAGGCAGGGCTGAAACCGGGCGACCGCCTGCTCGCGGCGAACGGCAAGCCGCTCGCCAACTGGAACGCGCTGCTCACCGTCGTGGCTGGTTCCCACGGCAAGCCGATCCGCTTTCTCGTACAGGAAGGTCAGGTGCGCCGCACCGTGAACCTGCGCCCCGCCCATGATCCCTCCGCGAATGGCCAGCTGCACATCGGCGTCGCGGTCGCCGTGACGAACGTGCGCCAGCCTCTGCTGGCTGGGCTGGGCAGCGGCATTTCGCAGGCGATCAGCGTCTGCACGCTGCTGGTGACGGCGATCGTCAGCCCCCTGCTGCATGGCCAGGCGCCCCCGGTATCCGGCGTCGTGGGGATCTACGGCGCCGTGCAGCAGGCGGAGGCCGCGGGCCTCGCCCAGGTGCTGACCCTGGCGGCGGTGCTCTCGGCGAACCTCGCCGTGATCAACCTCGTGCCCTTCCCGCCGCTCGACGGCGAGCGGCTGCTGCTGCTGTTCATCGAGTGGGTGCGGCGGGGCAGGCGGCTCGACCCCAGTCGCGAGGCCATCGTCAACACGATCGGCTTTGCGCTGCTACTCGTCCTGGCTGTGGTTTTGGCGTACCATGATGTCGTACATATGCACGGGGCGCTTTGAGCCCGTGCCCTCGGAAGGGAGGCATCGCCCCGCCGCCATGGGGCGCGATATACCATGACTATGATGCGACGCCCCACCCGCGTCGTGCGGATCGGCGACCGCCTTCAGATCGGTGGCGACCACCCGATCGTCGTCCAGACGATGACGAAGACCGACACGCGCGACGTGCCGGCGACCCTGGACGAGATCTTCCGCCTGGTGCAGGCCGGCTGCGAGATTGTGCGCCTTGCGGTGCTCGATCGCGAGGCGGCCGAGGCGCTCGCCGAGATCAAGCAGGCAAGCCCCATCCCGATCGTCGCCGACATCCACTTCGACTATCGCCTCGCGCTCATCGCGCTCAAGTCGGGCGTTGACAAGCTGAGGCTGAACCCGGGCAACATCGGCAGTCCCGACCGCGTGCGGGCGGTCGTCGCAGAGGCGAAGAGCCGCGGCGTGCCGATCCGCATCGGCGTCAACGCGGGCTCGCTGGAGAAGGACCTGATCGAGAAGTACGGCCATCCGACGCCGGAGGCCATGGTGGAGTCCGGGCTGAGGCATCTCGCGATCCTGGACGAGCTGAACTTCGACCAGGTCATCGTGTCGCTCAAGGCGCCGGAGGTCGGGCTGACGGTCGAGGCATACCGCCAGTTCGCCAAGGTGACGGATGTGCCGCTCCACCTCGGCGTCACGGAGGCCGGCACCGTCTGGTCCGGATCCATCCGCTCCGCCGTGGGTCTCGGCATCCTGCTCTCCGAGGGGATCGGCGACACCATCCGCGTGTCGCTCTCCGGGCCCGCGGTCGAGGAAGTGAAGGTGGCGCGGGAGATCCTGCGCGCCGCGGACCGCCGCGTGTTCGGCCCCACGGTCTACGCCTGCCCGACCTGCGGCCGCTGCGAGATCGACCTGCAGAAGGTGGCGGCTGAGGTGGAGAACCGAGTTTCGGGCTTCACGGTGCCGCTGCGCATCTCCGTGATGGGCTGCGCCGTAAACGGCCCTGGAGAGGCGCGCGAGTCCGACGTCGGCCTGGCAGGCGGACGCGGTTTCGGCTTCCTCTACAAAGATGGCAAGATCGCCGGCAAGGTCAGCCAGGCAGAGATGGTCGACAAGCTGGTGGAGGAAGTCCGCAGATTGGACGAGGAGGCCAAGACTGGTGCCGAAAGGCGGTAAAGACAAGGAGTTCGTACGCGAGATCGCAGATCCCGCCGTCGACTTCTCCCAGTGGTACGTGGACGTCGTGCAGAAGGCGGAGCTGATCGACTACGCCCCGGTGCGCGGCTGCATCGTGTTCAGGCCCTATGGCTACAACCTGTGGGAGCGGACCCAGGCGGCCCTTGACCAGAGGTTCAAGGCGACGGGGCACCAGAACGCCTACTTCCCGCTGCTCATACCGGAGAGTTTTCTGCTGCGCGAGCAGCAGCACGTCGCGGGCTTCACCCCAGAGGTGCTCTGGGTGACGATGGGCGGCGACGAGATCCTGCAGGAGCGGCTCGCCATCCGGCCGACATCTGAGGCGATCATCGGTCCGATGTACTCGCGTTGGGTCCAGTCGTACCGCGACCTGCCGATCCTGATCAACCAGTGGTGCAGCGTGGTGCGCTGGGAGAAGGCGACCCGCCCCTTCCTGCGCACGGCGGAGTTCCTCTGGCAGGAGGGGCACACGGCCCACGCCACGGCCGAGGAGGCGCAGGAGGAGTCCCTGCGCATGCTCGAGGTCTACCGCGACTTCTACGAAAACGAGATGGCGATCTGGGTCGTACCGGGCCAGAAGACCGATTCGGAAAAGTTCCCCGGCGCCCTCAGGACCTACTCCGTCGAGGCGCTGATGGGCGACGGCAGGGCGCTGCAGGCAGCCACGTCGCACAACCTCGGACAGAACTTCGCCCAGGCCTATGAGATCCGATACCTCGACCAGGCGGGCCAGCTGCAGGACGCCTGGACGACGTCCTGGGGCCTTTCCTGGCGAGCGCTCGGTGCCTTGATCATGGTGCACGGCGATGCTCGCGGCCTCGTGCTGCCCCCCAAGATGGCGCCGATCCAGGTCGTGATCGTGCCGATCGGCCAGGGCGCGGACGGTGAAGCGGTGCGTACGCGGGCACGGCAGCTGAAGGAACAGCTTGGCGAGGTCGCCAGGGTGCATCTCGACGACCGCGACGAGTACACTCCAGGCTGGAAGTTCAACGCCTGGGAGCTGCGTGGCGTTCCCCTGCGCCTCGAGATCGGCCCGCGCGACTTGCGCGAGCACCAGTGCGTTCTGGTGCGCCGCGACACCGGCGACAAGCTCTCGAGCTCGCAGGAGGGGCTTGACGTGCAGGTGCGGGCCTTGCTCGGCGAGATCCAGGACAACCTCCTGCGCCGCTCGCGCCGGCGGGTGGAGGAGAGCACCACGGAGGTGCATTCCCTCGCGGAGATCGAGGCCGTGACCTCGGCGCGTCAGGGTTTTGCCGCAGGTGGCTGGTGCGGCGATGCCGCGTGCGAGGAGCACGTGAGGCAGGAGACGGGAGCCACGATCCGCAATATCCCCTTTCAGCAGCAGCCGGTGGACAGGTGCGCCGCCTGCGGCGGAGAAGCCAAGCACTACGTCCTCTGGGCCCGCGCCTATTAGGTAGGATCTGGATGGAGCCTTGGGAGAGGTTGGCAAAGCCGGTTGTTGTCGTGATCGTGCCCGCCTATGACGAGGAGGAGACCGTCTCGTCCGTCGTCTCGGTGCTGGTGGATCATCCGCTGGTCGACGAGGTGATCGTCGTTTCCGACGGCTCGTCGGACGGTACGGCGGAGGTGGCGCGCAAGGCGGGGGCCCGCGTCGTCGAACTGCCCGAAAACATGGGCAAGGGTGCGGCGATGCAGACAGGCCTCAGCCTGACGGCGGCCGACATCGTGCTCTTCCTCGACGCGGACCTGATCGGCCTGCGTCCGGAGCACGTCGACCGCATGCTGAGCCCCGTGCTCGAAGGCGCGGTGCAGATGACGGTCGGGGTGTTCGAGGGCGGCCGCGGCGCCACCGACTTCGCGCAGCAGATCGCCCCGTTCCTCTCGGGGCAGCGAGCGATGCGCCGTACCGTGCTCGACGACATCGACGACATGTCGGATTCCGGCTATGGCGTCGAGGTGGCCCTTACGCGCTACATGCGCCGCCACCACGCCAACGTGGAGGAGGTCGTGCTGGCGGACCTCACCCACCGTATGAAGGAAGAGAAGCGCGGGCTCGTCAAGGGCTTCGCGGCGCGCATGAAGATGTACTGGGATATCGTCAAGCTGTTGCCGAAGGACTTGCCGCGGGAAGGCAAGGAGACAAAGGACAAGGTGCGCTAGCGAGAAACCGGGAGGTAACCGCTCTTGGATAGCGACGAGGCGAGGCTGCGCGATCCGTTCGACGCGGCTTGGCGTCGTGTTGTGCTCGAATCTGCGCCGGTCGCGGTGCGCGGCTGGCTGCTCGCGGCCGATGTCACCGTCGAGGGGAACAGCGTCCGGGTGCAGGTGCCGCAAAGCGGCATCGGTCTGGGCCTGGGGCTGCTGCAGGGGCTTGAGGGCACGTTGCAGGAGGCGCTCCTGAGCGCGACGGGCGAGACGTACGCGCTCGCGTTCAGCGCCGGCGGCGAGGGCAAGATCGCAAGGCCGGAGCCGCCAGCCGGCGCGCCAGCTCCCACGGCGCAGCCGCGCGAGCGGCTCGTCTTCGGCCGGGCGTTCCACGGCAGGACAACGCCCCTGCGCGAGATCTCGCTTGACACCAGCCGCGTGATCGCCGAAGGAGAGGTCGTGTCGGTCGACAGCCGCTCGAGGCGCGGCGGCGGACAGATCGTCACGGTCGGCCTTTCGGACCATGAGGACGGTCTCGTGAGCAAGTTCCTCGTGGACGAGCGCCAGCGCCTCCTCAAGGAGCCTCAGCGCGGCGACTGGCTCAGGGTGCGCGGGCAGATCGGTTCGGACGAGCGCCAGGGCGAGCCCATCCTCTGGGCGCGCGACGCGTATCTGCTGGGGCGCGAGCAGCGCCGGGAGACCTTGGACTGTGAGCGCGTGGAGCTGCACCTGCACACGCGCATGTCGCAGATGGACGGACTTATCGATCTCTCCCGCCTGGCCGAAGCCGCGCAGCGGCTCAAGATCTCCGCGTTCGCCGTGACGGACCACGGTGTGCTGCAGGCGTTTCCCGAGGCGCAGGAGATTGCCCGCAAGCACCACCTCAAGGTGATCTACGGGCTTGAGGCGTACGTCGTGCCCGATCGCCCACCCATCACCATGCGCGCGGGCGCCCAGAGCGTCAGCGGGGACTTCGTTGCGCTGGACATTGAGACGACCTCGCTCTCGCCGCAGTCCGGCGAGGTGATCGAGGTCGGTCTCGTGCGCTTCTCGGACGGGCAGAAGGTGGACGAGTACGAGACCTTGGTACGGCCCGACGGCGAGGTGTCGCAGCGAACCCAGGAACTGACCGGTATCGATCCTGCCAGCCTCAAGGACGCACCCAGCCTCCCCGAGGTGGCGCAAGCGATCCTCGCCTTCATTGGGGATCTTCCCGTGATCGCGCACAACGCGGCTTTCGATGAGGGCTATCTGCGATCGGCTTTGGCGCGGCTCGGCTACCAAGTCGCCTGGCCGGTCGTCGACACGCTCGAGCTGGGTCGCGCCCTTTGCCCGGAGCTCCGCAGCCATCGCCTGCCCGACCTTGCGAAGCGCTTCGAGATCGGCGAGTTCACGCATCACCGTGCCAGCTCCGATGCCGAAGTCGCCGGCCGCATCGCGGTGCGCCTCCTGGCGATGGCGGCGGAGGCCGGCCTCGGCACCCTCGGCGAGCTCGACGGGCTCGGCGCGCGCATTCCGCTGCAGCACCGGCGCCCGCAGCACACGATGCTGCTCGTGAAGTCCCAAGCGGGCCTGAAAGAGCTCTACCGCGCGGTCACCCGCGCCCACCTCGAACAGTTCCACCGCGTGCCGCGCCTCTACGAATCCGAGGTGCAGGCCCTGCGCGGCGAGGTGCTGCTGGGCGCGGCGGGCTGCCTGCAGGGAACCCTGATGCGCAACTGGCTGCGGGGCGCGGAAGAGAGCGAGCTCGTGGCCATTGCGGAGGCGTCCGACTACCTCGAGGTTCTGCCGCCGGAGGTGCTGCTGGCATCGGCCCGCGCCGAGGGCTACCTCACGGGAATCGAGCAGGCGCAGGCGGCCGTCCGTGCCGTGCTGGCCCTCGGACGGCGCACCGGCCGACCGGTGGTGGCCGTAGGCGATGCCCATTACATCGAACCGGACGAACAGGAACTCCGGGCGATCGTGCTGCGCGGCACAGGTCGCGAGACGCCGGGGGATGCCGAGCGCCGGGTGCATCTGCGCACCGCCGGCGAGATGCTGCGGGATTTCGCCTGGCTCGGTGCAGCCGACGCCGAGGAGATCTGCCTCAGGAATCCCGAGCGCATCCGCGACATGGTGGCTGACGTGCAGCCGGTGCCGGATGAACTCTCGGCGCCCGAGTTGCCGGAAGCGGCGCAGGCGGTGGAACAGGATGCGCGCCAGCGGGCGATGGAGCTTTATGG
This sequence comes from Bacillota bacterium, assembly GCA_021793315.1. GTDB lineage: Bacteria > Bacillota > Sulfobacillia > JAJZYS01 > JAJYTV01 > JAJZQO01. Next base: position 12,636 of record JAJYSZ010000048.1, read on the forward strand.
CGATCCGCTGCCGGACCGCATCGCCCAGCGCATGGAACGCGAGCTCAAGGCGGTGATCGGCAACGGCTTCTCGAGCATCTACCGCATCGCGCAGCTGCTGACCCGCCGTTCGCTCGAGGACGGCTATCTCGTGGGCTCGCGGGGATCGGTCGGATCCTCGTTCGTCGCGTTCCTGACCGGCATCACCGAGGTGAACCCGTTGCCGCCCCACTGGCGCTGCCCCAACTGCAAGGAGGTCATCTTCGCACCGGAGGCCGGTTCCGGCTTCGACCTGCCGAAGCGCCAGTGCGGGCACTGCGATGTCGAGATGGCGCGCGACGGCCAGGACATCCCCTTCGAGACCTTCATGGGCTTCGACGGTGAGAAGGTGCCCGACATCGACCTCAACTTCTCGGGGGAGTACCAGCCGCAGATCCACCGCTACACGGAGGAACTCCTGGGCGGGCAGGTCTACCGCGCCGGCACGATCGCGACGATCGCCGAGCGCACGGCCTTCGGCCTCGTCAAAGGACACCTCGAGGCGTCGGGTCGCACGGCCCGCGCTCCGGAGCTCGAGCGGCTGGCGCAGGGGATCACGGGTGTCAAGCGCACCACGGGCCAGCACCCCGGCGGCGTCATGGTCGTGCCGGTGACGGACGACGTGCACCGCTTCACCCCCCTGCAGCACCCGGCGGACGACTCCCACAGCGAAATCATCACGACCCACTTCGACTACCATGCCATCTCGTCGCGCCTGCTGAAGCTGGACCTGCTCGGCCATGACGATCCGACCGTTCTGCGGCTGCTGGAACGCTTCACCGGCATCCCGGCGCTCCAGGTGCCCTGCGACGACCCGGACGCCCTCTCGCTCTTCTCGAGCTGCCAGGCGCTCGGACTGACGCCGGAGGTGCTGGGCACGAGCGTCGGGTCCTACGGGCTGCCGGAGTTCGGCACGCGCTTCGTGCGCCAGATGCTCGAGGCGACGAAGCCTTCGTCGTTCGCAGACCTTGTGCGCATCTCGGGCCTCTCGCACGGCACCGACGTGTGGACGCACAATGCCGACGAACTGATCCGCGCCGGCACCGTCACCCTGCGCGACGTGATCGCGACGCGCGAGGACATCCTGCTCAACCTGATCGCCTGGGGCCTGCCGCCGAGCCACGCGTTCCAGATCACGGAACGCGTGCGCAAGGGCAAGGGCCTGGCCCAGGAACAGGAGGCCGAGATGCGGGCCCATAGCGTGCCCGACTGGTATATCGGCTCGTGCCAGAAGATCGGTTACATGTTCCCGAAGGCCCACGCCGCAGCCTACGTGATGATGGCCGTGCGCATCGCCTACTTCAAGGTCCATCACCCCGAGGCGTATTACGCCACCTACTTCAGCGTGCGGGCCGGGGAGTTCGACACAAGCCTTGCGGGGCTGGACGCCGAGGCGCTCCAGCAAAAGCGCCAGGAGATCGAGGCCAATCGGGGGGCGACCGCGCGCGAGAAGAGCCTCGCCACCATCCTCGAGGTAGTGCGGGAGATGCGCCTGAGGGGCATCCGCTTCGCACCGCTCGACCTTGCGGAGTCGGACGACCGCCTCTTCCTGCCGATCGGCGAGAAGCTCATCCGCCCGCCCCTGGTCGCCCTGGCGGGCCTCGGGCCGAACGGTGCCCGCCAGCTCGCGGAGGCACGCGCGGAGCGTCCGTTCAGCTCCCTGGCGGACCTGCGCGAGCGGGGCAGGGTGCCGCGCCCGGTGCTTGAGACGCTGAAATCGATCGGTGCCCTCGGCCACCTGCCCGCGACGGACCAGATGACGCTCTTCTGACGGCGCAGGGCGACCGGCTATCTGCCGGCCGCCCTGCGGGAATCAGTGGAGGCGAGCCAGGTTCACCTTCACTTCGTCTCTGGTCAAGGGCTCCCGGATCGGCGGGAAGCCGCGGGACGCCTCGAACTGCTCCGCGTTCTGGCTGCTCGGCTGCTGCAGGTCCGGGTAGCGGTGGGAGAAGGGCCGATCCAGGTAGTCGCGCATCACGCCGACGTCCTGGGTGCGCTCCATGGCCTCCCTGAAGAGGGCGGAGTGCGCTTCCTCGCGCTCGAGCAGGAAGCCGATCGCCTCTCTGGCTCCGTGGTCGGGGATCTCGCGGAAGAGCATCTCGTAGACGCGCTTGGCCCTGAGCTCAGCCGCGATGTTCGACGCGAGGTTGGCAACGACGTCTCCCGTCGAGTTGATGAAGTTGCCCGTGAAGGGCGAGCCGGAGGAGTCCACCAGCATCGGGCCGCCACCGCCAAGGATCAGGGCCTTCTGGAACGTCGAGTTGGCGCCTCGCAGACCGTCGGCCTCCTGCTGCATGCGCGGATCCGCCGTCCCGTCGACCGTGCCTGTGTGGATAGGGGCCAGGAACTGGCTGATCAGCGTGCCGACGACCTCCAGGTGGCTGATCTCCTCCGTGCTGATGTCGAGCAGGAGGTCACGCGTCGACGGGTCAAGTGCGCCGAAGCTCTGCACGAAGTACTGCAGGCATGCTTTGAGTTCGCCGTTGGCACCGCCGAACTGCTCGAGCAGGATGGCGGCGGCGCCCGCATTCGGCGCGTCGACCTCCACAGGGACGATGAGGGCCTTGTCGTGGTGGTACATGCAAATCCTCCTATGCGCGGCTGGTTACGGTTGCAGGATGTCCTTGCCGCGTCGGCCCGACCCCGGCAGAGTGAGCCTGCCAAGGCAGCCTGCAGGGCAGGGAGGAAACTGATGCAATCGCACGTCGCGCGACTGGCCGCTCCGCGACCCGGCGGGGTGGCCTCCGAGGAGCCTGAGGAAGCGGAGGTTGCGCTGAGGACGAACGGGCGTTGAGGACAGGTGCGGCTGGCGCCCGGCCAAACTAGGTGCTATAGTGAGCATGCTGATTTCCGGCACGTGCGCATGGAGTGGGTGGGCCCCACTCCTTTGACCGTGTGGGGCCGTAGTTGCGATTTGGGGTTGGAGGGGTTCGCCGTTGGCCTCGCCGGGAACGGTGCTGGAGGAACTCGCGCGTCAGGCCTGCCAGCAGGAGGGCGCCGAGCTTTGGGACATCGAGCGGACGTGGTCCGGCGGGCGCCAGGTGCTGCGAGTGACGGTGGATCACCCCGAAGGCGTGACATTGCCCTTGCTCGAGCGCGTCTCGCGTCGCCTCTCGCGTTCCTTGGACGCGGCGGACCCGATCGAGGGGTCCTTTGCGCTCGAGTGTGAATCGCCGGGACCGCAGCGCAAGCTGCGCAATCTCGAGGACTGCCGCAGATTCCTCGGCGAGTGGGCGCGAGTGCGTCTGGTGCCGCACGACGGTAAGAAGAAAACAGTTTCCGGACGCATTCAGGCGGTGGAGGACGACATGCTCTGGTTGAGCCAAGAGGGCGGCGAGGACGTCAGCGTCGCCTGGCCGGATGTAGACCGGGCCAACCTCGATCAGGAGCGGTAAGGGGAGCGGGCGATGGCGAGTGATTTCATCCGGGCAATCGAGGACGTGGCGCGTGAGAAGGGCGTCGATCGCGGCGTGCTGTTTGAAGCGATCGAGGCGGCACTCATTTCTGCTTACCGGCGCAACTTCGGCTCGTCGCAGAACGTGCGCGTGGAGGTGGACCGGTCCTCAGGCGAGTTCCGCGTGCTCGGCCTGCTGAACGTGGTCGACGAGGTGACGGACCCGCGCGCGCAGGTGACGGTGGAAGAGGCGCACGCGGAGAACCCGCGCCTTCAGGTCGGCGACGTGCTCGAGCGCGAGGTGACGCCGCGCGACTTCGGACGCATCGCGGCCCAGACGGCCAAGCAGGTCGTGATGCAGCGCATCCGCGAGGCTGAGCGCGGCATCATCTACGAGGAGTTCCAAAGTCGCGAGGGCGATATCGTCACGGCGGTCGTGAGTCGTCCGGAGGCGCGCGTCGTGATCTGCGATCTCGGGCGCGCGGAAGCGATCCTGCCGCTCAGCGAGCAGATGCCCGGCGAGACCTACGTGCCTGGCCAGCGCCTGCGCTGCTACGTGCTCGAGGTCAAACGGACGCCGAAGGGCCCGCAGGTCATGCTCTCGCGGACCCATCCGGCACTCCTCAAGCGGTTGTTCGAGCTCGAGGTGCCAGAATTGCACGACGGCTCCGTCGAGCTCAAGGCCATCGCGCGGGAGCCAGGCTCGCGCTCCAAGGTCGCCGTCTGGGCCAGGGTCGACGGGGTCGATGCGCAAGGAGCCTGCATCGGGCCGAAGGGTGCGCGTGTCCACGCGATTGGCCAGGAACTGCGCGGCGAGAAGGTGGACATCGTGCGCTGGTCGGCTGATCCCGAGGAGTTCGTCGCGAACGCCCTGCAGCCGGCCAAGGTCACCGGTGTCGCCATTGAGGAGGAGACGCGCACGGCGCGCGTCACCGTGCCGGAGTACCAGCTGTCGCTCGCGATCGGCAAGGAAGGCCAGAATGCCCGCCTCGCCGCCCGCCTCACCGGCTACAAGATCGACATCAAGGCAGAGGGGGCGTAGGACGTGCCTACACGCAACCCGCCCATGCGCCTGTGCCTCGGGTGCGGTCAGCAGCGACAGAAGCGAGAGCTGGTGCGCGTGGTGCGCACGCCCGAGGGCGAGGTGCGCATCGACCCGACCGGCAAGCTCAGTGGCCGCGGCGCCTACGTCTGTCCCGACGCCGACTGCCTGCGGCGCGCTGTCAAGAACCAGCGCCTGAGCCGCGCTCTTGAGGTGGAGCTGCCGTCCGACATCGTGGCGGCGCTTTCGGCCAGGCTCGAGGCGGCCCCGTGAGGGATTTTTACGCCCTGATCGGCTTGGCGAGGCGCGCTAGGGCCCTCACCTACGGGCTGGACGCCGTTCGCCTCGAAGCCAAGGCAGGCAGGGCACGCCTCGTGATTGTTGCGCTCGATGCGGCGCCGCGCGTATCGCGCAGCGTCGAGGCACTCGGGGCCACCATGCGCCGTGCCGGCGTGATGGAAGCCCTGGGCGAGGCGATCGGCCACGGACCGGTGGCGATCGTAGCTGTGACAGATCCAGGTTTCGCCCGCAGAATGATCGGCATGATCGACGGCATCGCGAGTTCTTCCGGGGGTGATCGTACTGACCGAACCAGGCCGCCTGCGAGTGTACGAACTCGCGAAGCAGCTCGACCTCGACAGCCGCAGGCTGATAGACCTCTTGCACCGACTGGGCATCGAGGTGCGCAATCACATGTCCACATTGGAGCCCGACACGATTCAGAAGGTAACGGACATCGTCAAGGCCCCGCCCAAGGTCGAGGAGCCGCCCCAGAACCCGCTGCACGCCAGCGGCGGCAGCCCGAGCGGCGGCTTGGCGCCGCAGGTGCGCAAGAAGACGGAGCGGAGCGTCGGACCGGCCCAACCCCCAAGCCCGCGCGCTATCGGTTCGCTGCCGGGCCAGTCCCCGCACCCCGAGGGGCCCGCACAGGCGTCTGGCGCGCAGGGGGCGAGGAGCCTGCCGACACCGCCAGGTCAGCGCCAACCCGGACCCGAAGCACCGACAGGCGTGGGCAGCCTGCCAAGGCCGGCCGGCACCCTGCCGCGCCCAGCCGCGGCACGGCCGAGCATCGGTACGTTGCCCCAACGCCGGCCGCCGGGAGCTCCGCCGCGCCCGGCGGGGAGCGCAGGCATGCCGAGCCGCAGCGCGGGAGGCCAGTCGTACGGCGCGCCCAGGACGGGCGCGGCGGCAACGGTCCCGTCCCCGCAGCGTCCCGGGGCGCCGGGAAGACCGCCCCAGCGCCGTCGCGGCCCCGCGGACCGCAAGCGCGGCGAGGAGGAGCACCGCTTCGAGCGCCGCGTCCAGCAGCGCCGTCGGCAAACGGCGCAAATCCGCACCGATCGGCCCGTGACGCTGGAGACGGCGCTCACGGTGCAGGAACTCGGCCAGAAGCTCGGCGTCACGGCCGGCGAACTGATCAGGCGCCTAATGGGCCTCGGCGTGATGGCGACACTAAACCAGGAGCTCGACGTGGATACGGCGGCGCTCGTCGCGACGGACATCGGGTTCCAGGTGGAGATCAAGCCGCCCGGCCCGACGCTCGAGGAAGAGGTCGAACAGGGCCAGGAAGACCCGCCGGAGAAGCTGCGCCTGCGCGCCCCGACCGTCGTCGTGATGGGGCACGTGGACCACGGCAAGACAAGCCTCCTCGACGCGATCCGTGATACCAACGTCACGGTGCACGAGGCGGGCGGCATCACGCAGCACATCGGTGCGTCCGTGGTGCACCACAAGGGCAAGCGCGTCGTCTTCCTCGACACGCCTGGCCACGAGGCGTTCACCTCGATGCGTGCCCGCGGCGCCTCCATCACCGACATCGCGGTGCTGGTGGTGGCGGCTGACGACGGGGTGATGCCGCAGACGATCGAGGCGATCAACCATGCCCGCGCCGCTGGCGTGCCGATCGTCGTAGCCATCAACAAGATCGACAAGCCGGGGGCCAACTCGGAGCGGGTCCGCCAGCAGCTCGTCGAGCAGGGACTGCTGCCGGAAGAGTGGGGCGGCGACACGATCATGGTGGAGGTGTCCGCGCGCACGCGTCAGGGCATCGACACCCTGCTCGAGATGCTGCTCCTGGTGGCGGAACTGCGCGAGCTGAAGGCGAATCCCGACAAGCTCGCCCGCGGCACCGTGCTCGAGGCGCGTCTCGATCGCGGCCGTGGCCCGGTCGCCACGGTCCTGGTGCAGTCGGGAACGCTGGAGTCCGGGGACGCCTTCGTCGTCGGCAGCGCCTACGGACGCGTGCGTGCGCTCTACGACGACCGCGGCAAGCTCGTGCGCAAGGTTGGACCCGCGACGCCTGTTGAGGTGCTGGGTCTCAGCGAGGTGCCGGAGGCGGGCGATCACTTCATCGCGGTCGACGACGAGCGCAAGGCGCGGACCGTCGCCGAAGCGCGCCGCCAGCGCTCCCGCGCCGAGGACCTGCGACCTGAGTCGCGCACCAGCCTCGAGGATCTCTTCCAGCGCATCCAGGGCGGCGAGCTGCAGGACCTCAACATCGTGCTCAAGGGCGACGTGCAGGGCTCTGTGGAGGCGCTCCACGCCTCGCTCGAAAGGCTCTCGACGCCAGAGGTGCGGGTGCGCGTCCTGCACGAGGGCGTCGGCGCCATCAACGAGTCCGACATCATGCTGGCGCAGACGACCAAGGCGATCGTCATCGGCTTCAACGTGCGACCCGACGTCGCAGCGCGCAGGATTGCGGAGCGCGAGTCGGTCGACGTGCGCACCTATCGCGTGATCTACGAGGCCATCGACGAGATCGAGGCGGCCATCCACGGCATGCAGCGACCCGAGATGAAGGAGAAAGTCCTTGGGCACGCCGACGTCCGCGAGGTCTTCCGCGTACCAAAGGTGGGCGCGGTGGCAGGCCTCTACGTGACGGAGGGCAAGGTGACCCGCCAGGCCCAGGTGCGCGTGGTGCGCGACGGCGTGGTGCTGCACGAGGGCAGCCTCGCTTCCCTCAAGCGCTTCAAGGATGACGTGCGGGAAGTCGAGCAGGGCTACGAGTGCGGTGCGGGACTCGAGAGGTTCCAGGACGTCCGCGAGGGCGACAAGCTCGAGTTCTTCACGATCGAAGAGGTGCCCCGAAGCTGAGAGCCGTCGTCTGGGCCGCCGAGCTGACCGTGCGCCTGCCCTGGGCCAAGTCCCTCAAGGACCGGCGCCAGGTGGCGCGAAGCCTGGTGCAGCGGCTCGGACGGCAGCCGAACCTTGCCGTTGCCGAACTGGCGGTGGATGATGATCCGCGGCGACTCGATCTCGGCGTCGCCAGTGTGAGCGGCTCCGTGGGACATGCCCGGGAGCTGCTCGAGGCGGCGATCGCCGCGATCGAACGTGAAGGCTACGATCTTGAGGTTCGGCAGGACGGTGAACGCTAGGGCAGGGGGGATGACATGTCCACAACGCGCCATCTGCGCCTGCAGGAGCGCATCATGCAGGAGACTGCGCTGATCCTGCGCGAGCTGAAGGACCCGAGGATCGGCATGTGCAGTGTCGTGCGGGCCGAGGTTTCGCCGGACGGGGAGTTCGCTCGCATCTACGTCTCGACCCTGGCCACGGGCGAAGCGGCCGAGACGGCGATGAAGGTTCTCAAGCGTGCCTCCGGCTTCGTGCGCACGCGTCTCGGCGAGGCGCTCGGCACGCGCAAGGTGCCCGAGATCCGCTTCCGCCTGGACGAGTCGATGCGCAATAGCCAGCGCATCGACGAAATCCTGCGTGACATCGGCCCGGGGGATCTGCGGCAATGAAGGAAGTAGCGAACACGCTGCGCTCCGCAAAGCGCATTCTGATGTCCCTGCACCGCCAGCCGGACGGCGACTCGATCGGCAGCACCCTTGCGGTGGCCGTGGGTCTGCGCCGCCTGGGCTGCCAGGTGACCGTCGCCTCCCCTGATCCCGTGCCGCACGCCTACGACTTCCTGCCGGGCGTCGAGACCATCCTCTCATGGCGAGACGTGGCGGTCGGGCAGTTTGACCTGGTGGCGCTCTACGACTGCGCGGACGAGCGGCGGACAGGTGCGCCCAGGCCCCTGCGGGAGTATGCGCCGAAGATCCTGAACGTCGATCACCACGCCACCAACAGCCGGTTCGGCGATGTCGTCTTTGTCGATCCCGTGGCCGCAGCCAGCGCCGAGCTCGCCAACCGCACGCTCGAGCTCCTCGGCGTGACCGTGGACCGCGACCTTGCGCTGCTCCTTTACGTCGGGCTTGAGACCGACACGGGCGGCTTCCGCTATGCTTCCACGACCCCCGAGAGCCATCGGCTCGCGGCACGTTTCCTCGACGCGGGCATCGACCCCGGCGAGGTGTCCGAGCTCGTCTATGAGCGCCAGAGTGTCGGCGGGCTCCGCCTGCTGGGCCTGGCCCTCGACTCGCTCAGGGTACGCCCGGACCTGTCGCTCGCCTACTTCGTGCTCGGAGACGACGCGTTCGCCGAGGCCGGCGCCACCGCGCAGGACGCGGAGACGATCGGCATCGTCGACTATGCGCGGCGGCTCGAAGGCATCGAGGTGGCTGCGCTCCTGCGCAGCGACGGTCCTGGGGAGGTCAAGCTGAGCCTGCGCTCGAAAGGACAGGTGAACGTCGCCGAGCTCGCGTCGCGGGTCGGCGGCGGCGGTCACGAGCGTGCCGCGGGCGCGACGATCATGGGCGATCTCGCGAAGGCGGAAGAGGTACTGCTTTCGCTGCTCGCGGGACGATGAACGACGGGGTCCTCCTGATTGTCAAACCGCCGGGCTGCTCCTCGCACGACGTCGCGCAAAGGGTGCGGCGCCGGCTCTCGGTCCCTTGCGGCCACCTCGGCACCCTGGATCCACTGGCGGCGGGACTGCTGGTGGTGGCGGCCGGGCGCGCCACGCGTCTCGTGCGCTACGCCGAGGGACGGGAGAAGGAGTACGTCGCCGAGATCTGGCTGGGAGTAGGCACGGACAGCGAGGACTTCGCGGGTCCCGTGACGGCCAGGACAAGCGCGGCGCACCTTGGGCGCGCGGAGATCGAGGCGGCAGTCGGATCTCTGGCAGGTGAGACGATGCAGCTGCCACCCAGGTACTCTGCGCGGCAGGTGGGCGGGGAACGCGCCTACCATGCGGCGCGCCGCGGTCAGGCGCTCGACTTGCCCATGCGGCCGGCGCAGTTGCTGCGCTGGGAGATCGAGAGCGTTGCGGCCGGTGGGATCCTGAAATGCCGCCTGCACCTGCAGGTGTCATCCGGCTATTATGTGCGCTCTCTGGCGCGCGACCTTGGCCTGAGGCTGGGCGTTCCCGGCGTGCTGGCGTCGCTTGTGCGGACGGCCAGTGGTGTCTTTCGGATCGAGAGCGCCCGCACGCTCGAGGAGGAACCTGAACTTTTGCCGATGGATGTGCTGATCGGGCACCTGCCGCGCGTCGATTTCGGTCCCGAGGAGGGCCGCAGGCTCGCCTGGGGCCAGCGCCTGGCCGGCGCCGGCGAGCGGCAGGGCGCTTGCGCCGCGTATGTGGGTGGGCGGCTGATCGGCGTGCTGCAGGCGAAGGGCGGGGTGTTTCACCCCGAGACGGTCCTGGCGATGGAGGATTGATCGTTCGTGTGGCTTGATGTCTCGAGCCTTGCGCAGCCGCTAGGCGGCGCGCTGGCGATCGGAAACTTCGACGGCGTGCACCTGGGACACAGGGCCGTCGTAGAACGCCTACGCGCAGCCGGGGGGCTGCCCACCGCGGTTCTGGTGCCGGATCCTCACCCCCTGACCGTGCTCGGCCATCCGCAGCCGCTGCTGACGGCGATGCCCCTGCGCGGCCGCCTTTTGCAGGCGGCGGGGGTGGAGCAGCTCGTGCGCTTGCCGTTCGACAGGCAGACGGCGGAGATGGATCCGGACGCCTTCGTACGCGAAATCATCCTTGAGCGGATTCGGCCGCGCCACGTCGTGGTCGGCTTCAACTTCACCTACGGGCGCGGTGCCGGCGGCAACGTGGACCGGCTTGAGGTGGCCCTGGCCGAAGCCGGCGTGCCGCTCGAGGTGGTGGCACCGACGCTCTGGAACGGCACCGTTGTGTCGTCGAGCCGCGTCCGCCGCTGTCTCGGCGAGGGCGACGTCGCCATGGCGACAGCGCTGCTCGGGCGGCCGCACGTGGTGGTCGGGAGGGTCCAGCCGGGTCAGGGCCGCGGCAGGACGATCGGCTTCCCGACGGCCAACGTCGCGACGGACGGCGGCATCGCTCTGCCCGCGCAAGGCGTCTATGCGGTGCGGTGCCGCATCGGCCCGCAAGTCCTTCCTGGTGTCTGCAATCTCGGGCCGAGGCCCACCTTCGACGAAGGGGAAAGCCTCCTTGAGGTGCACCTGCTGGACTACTCCGGCGATCTCTACGGACGCGTGGTCGAGGTGGCGTTCCTGCAGCGCCTGCGTGGACAGATGCGCTTCGATGGCCCTGAGGCCCTGCGGATCCAGATTGCGCGCGATGCCGAGGCAGCCAAGGAAATGCTTGGCGTTGCGACGCCTGGATGGGATATGCTAGGATGGCCGGGATAAGAGGAGGTGGCTCGGCTCTGGACGAGTACGGACCAGAGGAGCTTTTGCAGCGGTTCACCTCGATCGTGCTCTCTCGGGAGTTTCGACTCCTAAGGCGGCGCCTTGAAGCGCTCTATCGCGAGACGGGGGCGCAGGACGCGAGGGAGCAAGCCTTTGTCGAGGCGCTGTATGCTATCTGGGAGCCGGATCGGCCGCGGGCCGAACTGCATTAGCCTCTTGAATTTGCACCCCTGCGCGGCATCGGCTGCGCTGCGGGCACGTAGGAGGATCCGCATTGGCTCTGGAGAGTGAGAAGAAGCAAGGGATCATGACGAAGTACGGCAGGCATGAAGGCGACACCGGGTCGCCCGAGGTGCAGATCGCCCTACTGACCGAGCGGATCACGTACCTTACCGAGCACTTGCGCCAGCACAAGAAGGACTTCCATTCGCGGCGAGGGCTTCTGAAAATGGTCGGCCGACGTCGCGCGCTGCTGAAGTACCTGCGCGCCAATGAGCCGGACCGCTACCGGGCGATCGCCGAGCAGCTGGGACTTCGTCATTGAGCGAGCGAGGGAGCGGGCAAACCCGCTCCCTCTTTGCCATGGATACCGCGTGGACCGGAAAAGGAGGGCGCTGCCTTGGCGGTAGTGCGCGTCGAGAAAGAATGGGGCGGACGCCGGCTCGTACTGGAGACGGGCCGGCTCGCTAAGCAGGCAAATGGTGCGGTGCTGGTCAGCTATGGCGACACGGTGGTCCTGGCGACGGCCGTGGTGTCGCGCGCGCCGCGCGCGGGGATCGACTTCTTCCCGCTGACGATCGACTACGAGGAGCGGCTCTACGCGGTGGGCCGCATTCCAGGCGGCTACATCAAGCGCGAGGGCCGTTCGAGCGAGAAGGGCATCCTGTCGGCGCGCCTCACCGACCGCGCCCTGCGGCCGCTCTTCCCCAAGGGCTTCCACAACGACGTGCAGGTGATCATCACGGTGCTCTCCGTCGATCACGACTGTCCCGTCGAGATCGCGGGCATGATCGGAGCCTCGGCTGCCCTGCACATCTCCGACATCCCGTTTGACGGTCCGGTGTCGGGATCGGTCGTCGGCTTCCTCAATGGGGAGTACGTGCTCAACCCGACCTTGGACGAGGACGACGAGAGCCGCATGCACCTCGCCGTGGCGAGCAAGCAGGACGCCGTCGTGATGATCGAGGCGGGTGCGCACCGCGTCACCGAGCAGGAAGTGCTGCAGGCGATCCGCTTCGGCTACGAGCAGAACCAGACCGTCATTGCGATGCAGGAGGAGCTGCGCGAGAAGGCCGGGCGCGAGAAGGGCGACTTCCCGATCGTGCCGCCCGCCGCCGAGATCCGCGCCGCCGTCGAGGAAGTGCTTGGCGGCCGCCTTGAAGGCGCCATGCGCAACGCGGACAAGCTCCAGCGCGAAGCCGATACGGCCGTGCTCGAGGCCGAAGCGACAGCGGCCATGGCCGAGCGCTTCCCAGGCCGGGAACTCGAGGTGCAGGACGCGCTCAAGGCGGCGCGTAAGACCGTGATGCGGCGTCTCATCCTGCGCGAAGGCGTGCGGGCTGACGGACGCCGGCTTGACGAGATCCGGCCGATTTCGGTCGAGGTCTCGGTGCTGCCGCGCACGCACGGCTCGGGCCTCTTC
>JAJYSZ010000159.1 GCA_021793315.1 Bacillota bacterium
GCCGGCCTTCCTCGCGACCTCAGAGTTGCTCACGGCATAGGTTGGAACAAGGCCCGCGAACGGGGGAGCGTGAGGGAATGGCGGCTCTCATCGTCAACGCCGACGATTTCGGGCTTGCGCCGGGCGTCCACCGCGGCATCCGTGAGGCGCGCCTGCACGGGATCGTCACAAGCACCTCGATGATCGTCAACCTGCCGGGACTCGAGGCGGCGGTCAGGGATCTGCGCGAAGGGCCCGACATCGGCATCGGGCTCCATCTCAACCTGACGCAGGGCAAGCCGGTCCGCGCGGCGGGTGATGTGCCTTCGCTCGTGGACGCCGAGGGCATGCTGCAAGGCGACGACGACGAGATCGCGGCGCGTTGGACGCCAGACGACGTCCGGCGTGAGCTCAAGGCGCAGGTCGACCTCTTCCGGTCGACCGGCCTGCCGCTCAGCCATCTTGACAGCCACAAGCACATTCATCGCCATCTGCAGGTGCTCGACGTCGTGATCGATCTCGCGAGCAGCCTCCACCTGCCGGTGCGGCCCCTGCACCGCGAACGCCTCGATGCGGCGGGCATCGCGTCTCCCCTGCAGTACGTCGATGCCGTCTACTTTGACCCGGACAGCCTCGGGAAGCTGATGCGCCGGCTGCAGTCCCTTCCCGATGGCGTCAGCGAGTTCGGCTGTCATCCTGGCTACGTCGACGACCTGCTCCGTGATCGCTCCGTATGGGTGGAGGAGCGGGAACGTGAGCTCAAACTGCTCACGTCGGACGCAGTGCGGACCGCCATCCACGACTTCGGCATCGACCTCGTCGACTACCGCATCTTCGCTTAGCGGTGCCGCTTGATGCTGGACCACGGTAGGTGTCTCTTCAGAGCACCGGACAACGGGATACCAGACAATGTAAAATAGGGCGAGCCTCTGGTCGTCCCCGATGGCTGCAGGGGGCGTGCCGCCCCCAAACCGCACGGACAGCTGGGCCGAGGCACGGCGGGCAGCTGGTGCATTGGAGGAGGACATGCGCAAGCGCCATGCCCACGGATCGCCTGTGGTGAGGTGAGGCGTCGGTGGTTCAGCGACCCATGCTGCCCAGACGTATCTTTGGTCTCGCCGTGGCGGTGCTGACGGCGGAAGTCGTCTGGCTCCTGGCGGCTGCGGCCTGGCATCACGCGATATGGCTGCCCGTGGCGGTCTTCGGCGCAACGGTCCTACCGGTCGGTGGCGCTCTCGTGGCCGGCCCCGGTGCAAGCGCACGGGCCCTTGTGGCGCTCGGTCGCGGTGCCCTCGCGATCGCGCTGGGCGACGTGATCGGTGTGCCGGTCTACTTTGTCGGGATCAAGCATCACACTTGGGCGGCCGCGTGGAGGGACTGGTCCACACCCGTCGTCCTGACTCTGGTGTTCGGCTTGGTTTGTCTCATGCTGGGTTCGGCGACGCGAAAGGCAGGTTGAAGGTTGGCGGCGCCGGCCAAAGCGACGCCCCCGGCCTGCGGCAAAAAAGGCCCTGGCCAGCGGGACGGCCGGCTGCACAGCGCGGGAAACCTGGAGTACCGGGCGAGGAGCCTGGGAACACCTCGGGAAGGCTTCCGGCAGCGACACCACAGGACAACTTCTGAGAGCTCAGCGCCACCCAGCGGCGGCGCAGGAATCGGCCGCGGCGGCTCGAAGTGGAGGCCAGGTTGGCCGAGTCGGACGTCAGGGATGGTTGGATGCAGCATAGGATCGCACCGGACCGCTTGCACCGGGCGCTTTCCTCGAGGACATCCTCACGCCGGGGCGCCGACCCGAGCTCCAAGGAGACGGCGGACGCAACAGGGGAGGACGCGCATGAATCGGGAAGCCCTGACAAAGTCCATAGCCTACATCAAGTCGTGGCTCAGCGAGCGTTACGAGCAGGAGACGGTTCCAGGGTTCGTGGCCGCCGTGTCGTACAAGGGCCAAATTCTCATGAACGAGGCGTACGGGTACGCCGATCTGGAGCGGAAGGTTCCCATGGAAAGGGGACACGTCTTCCGCATAGCCTCTCACTCCAAAACTTTTACCGCGACAGCCGTCATGCTGCTTCAGGAGGATGGGAGGCTGCGCATCGACGATCCGGTTGCGGAGTATGTCCCTTGGCTCACGAGCCACGCCGACAAACGCTGGCAGCACGTCACGCTGCGCCAACTCCTATCCCACGCTGCGGGTGTCATCCGGGACGGACTCGATGCGGATTACTGGGGCCTGGAACGGCATTTCCCCGATTCGGAGCAGTTTGCCCGCGAGGTGGGAGAGACTGGACTCGTTCTCGAGAACAACATCAAGATGAAATACAGCAACTATGGCTACTCCCTGCTCGGGTTGGTCGTGGAGAACGTGTCGGGTCAACCCTTCAATGAATTTGTGCTTGACCGCGTCATCCGTCCGCTCGGGTTGGAACACACGTTCCCCGAGTACCGCCCCGAGCTGAACCAGCCGCGGGCGGAGGATCTCGTCACAGGCTACAGTCGCAAGGAAGGCGGCGCCCGGGTGCCGATCGCGGCCATCAGCACAAATGCCATGTCGGCGGCCACGGGCTTTTGCTCCACCACCGAGGACCTTTGCAACTACTTCACGGCGCAGATGGTGGGCTCGGGAAAGCTTCTTTCCGATGAGTCGAAGAAGGAAATGCAGCGGGGCCAGTGGCCGGTGATCGTTCCCGGCCAGCCACGAGACACCGAGTACGGTCTGGGCTTCTTCCTGCACCGCGACGATGAGCGGCAGACGTTTGGGCACAGCGGTGGCTTTCCCGGGTGCATAACGAACACGATGGCCGACGGCAAAGAAGGAATTGTCGTCACCGCCCTGACGAACGCCATCGACGGTCCGGCGAGTGCCATCGTGACGGGCATCTACAAGATCATCAGCTACTTCGAGAAGGAGTCTTCAAAAAAGCCGGAGCACGACTGGTCGGCGCTCGAGGGGTCGTACAGCAACCTCTGGAGCGCAGAGCACATTGTCCAGGCCGGGGACACCCTTGTCACTTTGCATGGCGCAGGGTGGGATCCGCTCGCCATGGTCGAGAAGATGGAGTGGGTCGAGGGCCACACCTTCAGGGTTGTGGAAACCGGCAGCGGCGCGTCCGAGGGAGAGTTGGTCCACTTCCACCTGGACGACGGGCGGGTCGTGCGCGTGACGGACACCGGGTCGACGCTTTGGCCCCACGACGTTTGGCGCGAGAAAATGACCAAGAAATCTCACGTCGGCTACGAAGGATAAGCGATCAGCGACGACGGGTCTGGGCACGAAGCCAGATTCGGGCGAACGAAAACAGCCCGTTGCTTCTACCATACGGGCTGGAAGCGTTGCTCTTGTAAAGGTCGCGAGTAAGGCCATAAGCCGAGTTCTGTCGAGGATGATCATTTATCTGGGATGCCAGTTGCCTGGCACCTCAAGCGACCGTACCCGGAAGGTCGGCGGGCAGCGTCATGCCTTCCCTATTTGGTCTTGCTGCAGATGGGGTTTGCCTGGCAGCCCGGTCGCCCGGACCCCGGTGGTCTCTTACACCACCTTTTCACCCTTACCCTCTCAGGCGGTATGTCTCTGTGGCACTTTCCTTGAGGTCGCCCTCACTGGGTGTTACCCAGCATCCTGCCCTATGCAGCTCGGACTTTCCTCAGGCCTTGCGGCCCGCGATCATCTGGCTTACTCGCAAACTTATACGTTAGTCGCATCGGGATGCGTTAGCAATGTCGGTTACTTGTTGCGTTGCCGGTCAATGGACATGTTCGCAAGTTCGCCTGGACGTTTTGTCGCCTCGCGCGGCAGAACCTGGATCGACCAGCGCCGGAAGCGCAGCAGAAGTCTGCGCACCTCGACCAGCAGCGGCTGCAGGCCGCCCTGGCGAACCTCCTGTACGCCTGAGACCTGACGCACGATCGTCTCGGAGCCAGACTGCACCTGAACGTCCGCGGCGCCGAGCGCGGTCGCGGACCTGAGTGCTTCGATCAGCGCTGAGTACTCGGCCACCTGCTCGGTCGTCGTACCGATAAAGCGGCCGAACTCCTCCACCACGTGTCCTTCAGGGTCGAACAGGACCACGCCGATGCCGGCTTCGCCAGGATTGCCCCGGGCGGCGGCGTCCGCATGGATGATCAGGGCTCGATGCTCTCTTGATGCCTGAAGCTCCGCCACACCAATCCCTCCGAGGCTTCACGCACTGGAACAGGAAGCGACTTGCGCAATCGCCTTGTCAGATGGCGCAAGGCGCAGGCTTCAAGGTCTTGCAGTTCGGCAATGTGGACTTTGCGCCGGTGGAGAGAGATAGCGTCCGCGGGTGCGATGCGATCCGTCAGGACAAGGTCCGGCTGCGTTTCGGATAGCGCGGTGGCGAGCTGCCGGCCGCTGCCGCAGAGTACGCTGCGCACGAGCCGGTCGCCGTCACACACGAATAGCGCATTCGAGCCGGTGACTTGGAGCACCTTCTCAAGCACAGCGTAGGCGGGGACTGGCTCGATGATTCCGAATCGCACCGGACCGTACGTCGGATCCGGGTTCTCGAGCGCGAGGATGTCATAGGCGATCTCCTCGTAAGGGTGGACCGCACGCATGGCGGCGAGTATAGCCTGCTCCCGGTACGGTGCAAGAT
>JAJYSZ010000049.1 GCA_021793315.1 Bacillota bacterium
GGCCCAGTTCCTCAAGCTCGAATGGCTTCACCACCACCGCACGGTAGCTGCCCTGAGGGGGGAGTTCCTCCCCAGTCGCGGCATAGCCGGACAGCAGCACCACTGGCACCTTGGTGAGTTCCGGCCGGCGCTGAAGTTCCAGCACCAGCTCAGAGCCGCTCATGCCGGGCATCATCAGGTCAACCAGCATGACGTCGGGAAGCGGAGGACTCTCGAGCCTGTCGAGTGCGGCGAGCGCGTCCAGCAGATGCTCGCAGTCATGTCCCGCTCGGGCGAAATAACGCGTCAGGACGAGTCCGATGCCGGGCGAGTCGTCCACCAGGACTATCCTCATACGAACACCCCCGACTGGCGCGGCATCTCAAAGGCGAGGCACGCCCCGCCGCCGTCCCGCTGTTCGGCCCAGATCCGGCCGCCGTGCGCCTCCACGATCGTGCGGCAGACATGCAACCCGAGGCCCATGCCGCCCGGATCCACCTGCGGCTGCAGGCGGCCGCGGTAGTGGCGCTCGAAGATGCGCTCGAGATCGCCCTCGGCGATGCCGATGCCGCGATCGAGCACGCTGACTCTGACGAGGTCGCCCAGGTCGTCGACGCGCAAGAGGATGGGGGAATCTGCAGGCGAGTACTTGACCGCGTTTGCCACCAGATTTCGCACCACCTGCCGGAGGCGCGCCGGGTCGCCCTGCAGCGGCAGGGACCATGAGGGCGCCTCAACCTGTACGCGGCCAGGCACGAGCATCAGCGGACGCAGCCCGGTGTCGACGATTTCGCGCAGGTCGCACGGACCCAGACGCACCGCAAGCTCCGCTTGCTTCGTGCGCCAGGAGTCCAGGATGCCGCCCAGCAGGTCGTCCATCTGGCGAAGTTCGTCCTGCGCCACGGCCAGAAGTTGCAACGCAGGCTCCGGCAGACCCTGGCCTGGAGCATCGGCGAGCTGCAGGCCGAGCAGGGTCAGTGCACCCAGCACCACCCCAAGCGGTGCCCGCAGTTCGTGGGCGGCAAGCCGGATCAGGTGGTCCGCCGCGGCGCCGCTGGCGGCCCGCTGTTCCTCGCTGGCCGGAAGGTCGATCTCCGCGTAGCCGACGCCTGACACCTCCGCCCGCTCATAGGCGATGACGCGCGCCTGCATCGCCACGGGCGTGCCGTCGCGGCACTGCCGTCGTACCGTGGCAGTGCAGGACCCGAATCGACGGGCGGCGAGCAGCAACCGCTCAACACCGTCGCGACTGCCATCTTCGGAGAGCATGGAAAGGTGCCGGCCGAGGACCTCGTTCGCACAGTAGCCATAGGCCAGCGCTGCCGACGCGCTCCACGACAGGATGCGCCCGTCCGCGTCCAGGGTGAAGTCGGCGGCCTCAGGCCATGGGCCGGCCGCTTCCGAGCGTTCGCTTTGAAAACGTCTGGGCCTGAGGGCATGGCGCCGCCTACGCGCGATCACGGCGGCAAGGGGCGACGCATGTAGCGGCCGTCCCCTGCCGCGCAGGAATGACGTGGAGTCGCTGCCGGACGAAGTACCAGACAATTTCAGACCGTCCTTCATGCGGCGGTCGTTCTAAGGCTCCGCCGCACTGGGGACAGTTTACACCCAGCAAAGGAAGAATCCTGTCGAACCGCGACACGCGAGCGGTCGCAAAGTTGGCGGATGTGAGAGCGACCTCAGGCGATTTCCAGCAACACCTCGCCGCCGTCGACCGCCGTGCCCGGCGTCACCCGCACGGAGGACACATGGCCGGAGCAGGGGGCAAGGATCTCGTTCTCCATCTTCATAGCCTCGAGAATGGCCACGACGTCACCTTCCCGGACTTCGTCCCCCACGCCCACCTTGACATCAAGCACCGCGCCCGGCAGAGGAGCCGTCACCGGCGTGCCGGAAGCCGCCGCAGGCGAGGCCGGAGCCGCAGACGGGCTGCGCGCCGGCGCGGCGTGTCGAGCCGGCGCCTTCGCGGACGACCCGGACGGTTCCGGCCCAGCCGCGGGCGCAGGCTTGCCCGCTGCCGGCCTGGCTACGCTTGGCTGCGCCGCGGCAGCAGGTGGGGCTTGGGCCGCGGTTGCCTCTGCCTCGGCGCCGATCTCCTCGACCTCGACCTCGTAAGAAAGCCCGTTCACAACCACACGAAACCGCCGCATCGCATCGCCCCGACACCGCCGCGGACCGCGGCCGGCTCCAGGGCCCCGCCTCCTTCGCTCCGGTGATCTACGATCCGCTAGGGGCGATGGCGGCGCATCTGGTCCATGCGCGCCGCAATGCCCCAGGCACCTCTGTCGTCGTCCGAGGGGGCGTGTCCCTTCAGCCGGACATGGACGCGATCCGGCGACACGCCCATCGTCAGCGCGACGGCGACGGTGATCGCCGCCACGACCTGTTCCGGCACCCGTCTCGCCGTCACAGCGGGATGTTCCCGTGCTTCTTGGCGTGTCGGTCCTCGCGCTTTTCCTTGAGCGCCCACAGCGCGTGCGCGACGCTCGCCCGCAGTTCTGCGGGGTCGATCACCTGGTCGACGTAGCCGTGCGCCGCCGCCACGTACGGGCTGGCAAACTCGGCCCGGTAGCTCTCCACCAGCCGCTGGCGCTCCGCGACAGGATCTTCGGCTGCCTCAAGCTCGCGACGGAAGATGATGTTGGCCGCGCCGTCCGGGCCCATCACCGCCACCTCTGCGGTCGGGAAGGCAAGCACAACGTCCGCGCCCAGCGAGCGCGAGCACATCGCCAGGTAGGCGCCGCCATACGCCTTGCGCAGAACCACCGAGACCTTGGCCACGCTCGCCTCGGCATAGGCGTAGAGCACCTTGGCCCCATGCCGGATGATTCCGCCGTACTCCTGTTTTGTGCCCGGCAGGTAGCCCGGCGTATCGACGAACGTCACGATCGGGATCGAGAAGGCGTCTGCGAAGCGCACGAAGCGCGCCAGCTTGTCCGAGGCGTCGATGTCGAGGCAGCCCGCGAGCACCCTCGGCTGGTTGCCGAGGATCGCCACGGCCCTGCCCTCCACGCGCCCGAACCCGGTCACCATGTTCTTCGCGAAGTCTGGCATGATCTCGAGGAAATCCCCGCCGTCACAGAGGTCCCGGATCACATCGCGCACGTCGTACGGCTTATTGGGATCCTGAGGCACCACGCTCCGCAGCCTCTGCGCGGCCCCGTCCGGAGGCGGAGCCGGGTCGTGCCTCGGGGGCTCTGCAGTGTTGTTGCTTGGCAGGAAGGAAAGCAGGTGCTTCAGTCCCGCAAAGAGCTCGGCCTCACTCGGAAAGGTGAGGTGGGCGTTGCCGCTCTTGCGTGCGTGCGTGCGCGCGCCTCCCAGTTCCTCGTGGGTGACCTTCTCACCCGTGACCGACTCGATCACCTGCGGGCCAGTGATGTACATCTGGCCGATGCCCTCAGCCATCACCACGAAATCGGTGAGAGCCGGCGAGTACACGGCCCCGCCGGCCGCGGGGCCGACGATCACCGAAATCTGAGGAATGACGCCGGAAGCAAGGGTGTTGCGCAGGAAGATGCCGCCGTAGCCGTTCAGGGAGTCGATGCCCTCTTGGATGCGCGCGCCGCCCGAGTCGATGATGCCGACGATGGGCGCCCCGCTCTTGAGGGCAAGATCCTGCACCTTGTGAATCTTGCCTGCGTGCATCTCGCCAAGGGAACCGCCAAGCACGGTGAAGTCCTGCGCGAACGCATAGACGAGGCGCCCGCCGACCGCGCCGTAGCCGGTGACGACCCCGTCGCCCGGCGCCTTCGCGTCCGCCATGCCGAACAGCGCAGACCGATGCGTCACAAAGAGATCGAGCTCCACGAAGGAGCCCGGGTCGAACAGCGCGTCGAGTCTCTCCCGGGCCGTCCACTTGCCGGACTTGTGCTGGCGTTCGACGCGGCTGGGGCCGCCACCGGCCATGAGTTCTTGCCGGCGCTGCTCGAGTTCCCGCCAGTCGCTCATGCCGTCACCTCGCAAAGCTCGATCAGGATGCCCCCGGTGTCGCGCGGGTGCAGGAAGGCCACCTGGCTGCCCTCGGCTCCACTCCGGCTACCGCCGCCGATCGGCGCAATGCCCGACGCCAGCAGTTGACCGACAAGAGCGTCGACATCCCGCGTGCCCAGGGCGACGTGATGGACACCGGGGCCGCGCCTGCGGAGAAATCCGGCGACGCCACCCTCCGCCTCAGGGTCAAGCGGTCGCAGGAGCTCGATCCTGAGGTCGCCGAAGCTGACGAACGACACCTCCACGCCTTCCGCCGCCACGACTTCCCGTCCGCCTGACCTGCCGCCAAGGGCCGCGAGCGCCGCCTCGGCCTGCGCGAGGTCCCCTACCGCGACACCGATGTGCGCCAGTCCCTCCACCTCAGCTGTCACCTGGGAGCCCCCTTCCTAGACCGTCTCCTTGGGCCTGTACCGCCCGTAGACCGCAACCAGCCTGTCGACCATCTCACCGAGGGTGGCCTTGGCCGCCACCGCAACCCCCAGCGTCTCGAGCAGGCTGCCCTGTCCCCTGGCCACCTGCTCGAGCGCATCGAGGGCCCTGGCCACCGGATCCGGATCCCGCCGCCTGCGCAGTTCCGCCAAGCGCTCCAGTTGGCGGGCCTCCACGTCGCTGCCGATCCGCAAGAGCGGCGGACGCTCCTGCTCCTCGGCAGCCTGGAAGGCGTTGACGCCGACGACCTTGCGCCGGCCCTGCTCGACCTCCTGCTGGTAGCGGTAGGCCGCGTCCTGGATCTTGCGCTGCACAAAGCCGGCCTCGATCGCGGCGACAGCGCCGCCAAGTGCCTGGATCTCGTCGATCAGGGCCTCGGCCTCCTCCTCGATGCGGTTCGTCAGCCGCTCGACAAGGTAGCTGCCGCCCAGGGGGTCGACCACGTCCGCGGCGCCCGTCTCGTAGGCAATCACCTGCTGGCTTCTGAGGGCAAGCAGGGCGGAGTGCTCGGTCGGCAGCGCCAGGGCCTCGTCGTACGCGTTCGTGTGCAGCGACTGCGCGCCGCCCAGGACGGCGGCAAGCGCCTGCAGCGTCACGCGGGCAATGTTCACCTCCGGCTGCTGCGCCGTGAGGGCGGAACCCGCAGTCTGGGCGTGGAATCGCAGTTGCAGCGAACGCGGATCCTTGGCGCCGCGCTCTGCCATCAGGCGCGCCCACAGGCGCCGCGCGGCACGGAACTTCGCCGCCTCCTCGAAGAGGTCGCTTTGTGCGTTGAAGAAGAACGACAGGCGCGGGGCGAAGCTGTCGATCGCCAGTCCCGCGGCCTGGGCGGCCTCCACGTAGGCGATGGCGTTGGCAAGCGTGAACGCTACTTCCTGCGGGGCGGTGGACCCCGCCTCGCGGATGTGGTAGCCCGAGATCGATATCGCGTGGAAGCGCGGCAGACGCTCGCTGCAGTAGCGGAAGGTATCTGTCACGAGGCGCAGCGACGCAGCCGGCGGCAGGATGTAGGTGCCGCGGGCCGTGTACTCCTTTAGCACGTCGTTCTGGATCGTGCCGCCAAGCTTGTCGGGCGCGACTCCCTGCTTTCGTCCCACCTCTTGGTACATCAGCAGCAGGATGGCCGCCGGGGCGTTGATCGTCATCGACGTGGTGACCTTCTCGAGCGGAATGCCGTGGAACAGGCGCTGCAGGTCCTCCACGGAGTCGATCGCCACCCCGACCTTCCCTACCTCGCCGCGCGCCATGGGGTGATCGGAGTCATAGCCCATCTGCGTCGGCAGGTCGAACGCGACGGACAGCCCCGTCTGTCCTTGGTCTAGCAGGAAGCGGAAGCGCCTGTTCGTCTCGTCCGCGGATCCGAAGCCGGCATACTGGCGCATGGTCCAGAGCCTGCCGCGGTGCATCGTGGGAAAGATTCCGCGTGTGTAGGGATAATTGCCTGGATAACCGATCTTGTCCGGCTGCACATCTTCTTCGTCTGCGACCACCGGCAGACTGATCCCGGACAGCGTGGTGAACTCGTCCTGTCGCTCAGGCGCGCGTTTGAGCCAAGGGCCAAGGGTCTCCTTCTGCCAGGTCGAACGATCGTGCGGCCTCTCCTCGCCCACGGACAACGCTCCTTCCGCCTGGCCCGTGAAGCCACAGGCTTCTCCGTCGCGCAATCGCGCTTCCCGTCCCGCGACGAACCGCACGGCCAAGCCCTTGCTGCACCGGCGACACCGGCAGGGGTCCCGGCTGCAGCCTGATTGCTACCAGTTTGTCACGGACCTTGGCCCTGCGCCAGTACAAGAGTGCTGGGCCATTCGAGCGTGCGCCGGCTGTCCACGCCGCGCAGCATCACCGAATGGTAGGGCACCCGCCGCTGGACACGGCTTCGCCCGAGGGGCACGCGCACCACTCCGAGTATAGCGTGCTGACTCCTCGGGCGAAACAGCAGATAGGAATCTCTGATCAGAGCTACTGCTGGGACGGATCGTCGATCTGGACGCCGTTGATGCGAGTCGTCCCGGCGTCCGCGGCCATCTCCTTCGCATCCTTGTCCTGCCGGGCTCGCGGGCCCGACACCTGCTTGTCGCGGCTCGACTGCACCTGGCCGACGGCACTGCGCGAAATCGTCACTTCGACCTTGTCCGCGATCCGCACCAGCACCGTGTCGTCCGTGATGTCCACGATGCTGCCGTGCATCCCGCCCATCGTCACCACGCGGTCGCCGCGGTGCAGGTTCTTGATCATCTCGTCGCGCTTCTTCTGTTCCTTGCGTTGCGGACGCAGAAGCAGGAACCAGAAGATCGCAATCAGTACCACAAACCACAGAATCGTGACCACAGGGGAATTGAGGCCGTTCAACGCGTTGCCTCCTCAGGCCAAGCATACCACGCTTGCCCATTCGACAGTCGCGCTGGGGCTACCTGCTGCCAGACCAATCAATCCCCACCGACGTCAGAGCTGGAGGTGCCCGCACCGTCGCCTTGCGGGGTGGGGAAACCATTGCCGTTCTTGGCGGCACCCTTGTGATGGTGCCCCTTGCCGTGGTTCCCCTGGTCGCTTCCCGGACCCCGACCGCCGCCGCCGCCCGTGCCCTGACCAGATCCGGCAGGCGGTACGGACGAGCCGCCAGGCGTGGACACCTGGCCGCCGCCGCCGCCCGTGCCCTGACCAGATCCGGTAGGCGCTACGGACGAGCCGCCAGGCGTGAACCCCTGGCCGCCGCCGCCGCCCGTGCCCTGACCAGATCCGGTAGGCGCTACGGACGAGCCGCCAGGCGTGAACCCCTGGCCGCCGCCGTCCTTCCTGCCGTGTCCGGTGCCATTGTCATCGCCGTGGCCCCCACCCTTGCCGAGGTTCCCCCGCCCGTGGACGCTGCCGGGACCGCCTGCCGGAGGGCCCGTCGTACCTGAGCCCTCCTGGCCGTCACCGCCCACCTGGACCTGCACGGTGCCGGCAGGCGTCACAACCTGAACCTGCAGCGTCGGTCCTCCTGTCTGGGGGGCCTGGGACCCTTGACCGGCGCCGCCTGCGGATTTGGCCGGACCGGCGCCGCTCGGCGCGGGGCCGTTTTTGCTCTTTGGTCCATGGCCGCTGCTCACCGGCTGCGGCGCCTTCGGCTCTTTCGCCGTGCCGGTGAGCAGCGGCAGCACCGCCTTGCCCGAGCTGGTCGCGGCGGCCTTGGCCATCGCCGAACCGAGCTGGCCCCCGCGCATGGCGCTGACCTTGACCCCTGCGCCGGCCTTGTGCAGAGCCGACCACACCGCGTAGACGCCAGCGGACACGTGCGCCTTCTGGGCCGCCTGCACCAGCACCTGCGGCACGATCATGGCCGACACCATACCTTGCACGCCATGCCGGTGCAGGAAGCCCGAGGCCAGACTGCGCGCTGCGCGCAGCTGTCCCTGCACCGCCGACGGCACCGCGGTCTGGCTGGCGCTGTAGCCTGCGACGATCACCGCCGCCGGTCTCGCCGCGGAAATGAAGCCTTGCGCCGTGGCGGTGCGCAGCAGCGTGCCTATCGCGCCGGATAGGGATTCTCCTCTGACGCGCGCCGTGACGAGAATCCGGTGACCGTCCCCATCGAGCGGCCGGGCGGTGAGCACCGTGCCCCCCGCCGACAGTCCGAGTTCCACACTCGGATTGATGTCCACCGTCGCGTAGGCGACCACCTTGGCCTGGGCCAGCGGCAGTGCCGCCGGCAAGACCGCCAGCACGACCGCCAAGCCGGCCGCGGCGTAGGCGAACCTTCGCACGGGTACCCGCGGCGGATGCGACGGCAGGAGAATCTCATCGCCCACCAGCGCGTGGGCCGCGCGGACGCGCCGGATCTCGCCGCCGGGCAGCAGCACGATGGCGTGCCGGCCGCGCCGCTCGAGCACGAGCGCACGCATCATGCTTCACCTCCGCTTCGCAGATAGGTCTGCAGGTACGGGTACTCCCCCATCAGGGCAAGGGCCACGGCGACGATGTACTTGCGATGTCTTTCGAGCGTCTTGCGCGAGAGCGCGACCCGCTCATCCAGACGACCCAGCGGCAAGGTGCCGCGATCGCGCAGGAAACTTGCAAATTCAGGCGTCGACGCGATGAGTCTTGCGACTGAGACCGCCGCTTGCCGAGCATCGCGGTGACGCGGGGCGTGGTGGAGGAGCTGTTGGAAGTCGATGCCCACGGCCCGCAGTTCCTCGCGGTAGCGCTCGATCTCCTCGAGCCGTTCGGAGCGGGCGACATCCGTCTCGTGGGCTTCGAGCGCGGCGCGATCCTCGCCGGGAAAAGGCGCGGCGCGATCGGGATCGTCGCTGCCGAAGGAACTCAGAGGAATCTCGTTGCGCTGCCGTTCGCGCCGGTAGTGGTCGACCAGGCGGCGCCGGATGACTGTCTCGGCGAGCGCGAGGAAGTTGCCGCCACGGCTGGGATCGAACCGGTCGATCGCCTCGTTGAAGGCGATCAGGGCCACGGAAACCTCGTCATCCTGGCCGAGGCGCACGTAATGGCCGACCGCACGCGTCGTCACCTTGAGGATGAACGGCGTGAAGCGTTCGATCAGCCGCTCGCGCTCCGCGGAATCCGCCTGGGCCCTCCGCACATCGGCGGGGCCCAGTCGCGGGCCGGGCAGGAAGCTCACGCTTACACCTCGCTCGCCTCTGCACAGTATTTCGTACAGCGACTGCAATTTGGGAGGGTCGCTGCCTAGCGCCTGAACAGCAGGTATCCGACCAGTGACAGGACGAGGCTGAGCAGCAGGCTGGTCCCGAGCGGCAGGTAGAGTGCGAAGTTTCCCCGTTGCATATAGAAGTCGCCAGGTATCCGTCCCAGCGGGCCGATGCGGCCCACCACCAGGACCACGAGCCCGAAGAGGAACAGGATCATGCCTAGGGCCATCAGGATCCTGCCGAGCTGAGGCACGGTCAGAATAGCCCCCTTGCGTCCGCTGGCCCGAGACCCAGCATGCGCCTGCCTGCCGCGGTAAGCTGGCGGCCCCGCGGGGTGCGTTCGAGAAGGCCGATCTGGATCAGGTAAGGCTCTACGACGTCCTCGAGCGTATCGGTCTCCTGCCCGAGCGCGGCGGCAAGCGTCTCGAGGCCGGCCGGCCCGCCGCTGTAGCTTTCCGCGAGCATGCGCAGCAGGGCGCGATCCAGGCGGTCGAGACCGTTCTCGTCCACCTCGAGCAGGTCCATGCCCGCCTTGGCGACCGGTTCCGTAACGACGCCCTGCCCCCGAACCTGCGCAAAGTCGCGCAGCCGGCGAAGCAGCCGGTTGGCAATGCGCGGCGTCCCGCGGGCGCGCAGGGCGATCTCCCGCACGCCGCCCGGCTCCACGGTTACACCGAGGATGCGGCTGGCGCGCCGCACCACGTCGCAGAGTTCGTCGACGGAGTAAAACTCCAGATGGCACTGGACGCCGAACCGATCGCGCAAAGGCGTCGACACGAGCCCGCTGCGCGTCGTCGCTCCGATCAGCGTGAAGCGCGGCAGGTCGATCCGCAGGCTCCGGGCTCCTGGACCCTTGCCGATGATGATGTCGAGGGCGCCGTCCTCCATCGCCGGATAGAGGATCTCCTCCACTTGGCGGGACAGGCGGTGCACCTCGTCGATGAAGAGGACGTCCCCCTGGTCAAGCGATGTCAGGATGGCAGCGAGATCGCCCGGCCGTTCAATCGCCGGACCGCTCGTAATCCTGATCTGGCTGCCCATCTCCCGCGCGATGACGTGAGCCAGGGTGGTCTTGCCCAGCCCCGGCGGCCCGGAGAGGAGGACATGATCCAGGCTCTCGCCGCGACCGCGGGCAGCTTCAATGAAGATGCGCAGCTGCTCGCGCACCCGGTCCTGGCCGATGCACTCCTCAAGAGTCTGGGGGCGCAGGCCCGTGTCGGCGCGCACATCCTCCTCGTCGCGGGCCAGGCCTGTGACGATGCGGTCCTCCACTGCGATGCCCCCTTACCTTTGCCGGCCGCCGATCTTCTGCAGTGCCAGCCGCACCCGCTCCTCGACCGGGCCCTCGATTCCCTCCAGCATGGCCTGGGCGGTGCGCTCGGGAAGCCCAAGCGCAAGAAGCGCCAGCATGGCTTCGTCACCCTGCGATCCGGTCCCGTCCGAGCCCGCGGACGCCTGCGGCTGCAAACGGTCGCGCAGCTCGAGCGCGATCCGGCCCGCCAGCTTCTTGCCGACACCCGCCGCCTGACTGAGGCGGGCGGTATCGCCACTTGCGATCGCGAGCGCCAGTTCCTGGGCCGGAAACCTGCCGAGCAGCGCCAGAGCCACTTTAGGCCCGACGCCGGTGACGGACAAAAGCCAGCCGAACAGCCTTTCCTCTTCGCTGGCGGCGAAGCCGTACAGGGAGACCTCGTCCTCGCGCACGATCATGCGCGTCACAATCTCCACCTGCCCGCCTTGCGCCTGCAGGCGATGCTGCGTCTGCGGCGTGCAGCGCACGAGGTAGAGCACACCGTGGACATCCAGCGTGAGCGACTCCTCGTCGCTGCGCACGACCTCGCCGCGCAGTCCCGCGATCACTGCGCCTTCGCCTCCCAGTCGGCGCGAAAGAAGCCCGTGAGCGCGATGGCGAGTGCATCGGCCGCATCGTCGCGCATCCGCTCGGCGCCGAGCCCCAGGATGGTGCGCACCATGCGCATCACCTGCTGCTTGTCCGCGCCACCAAAGCCCGACACGGCCTGCTTCACCTCGGGCGGCGTATACTCGCGCACGTCGAGCCCCTGCTGCGCCGCTGCCAGCAAGGCAACGCCGCGGGCCTGTCCGACCGCGATCGCCGACCCGACGTTGCGGTTGAAAAAGAGGCGCTCCACCCCCACGCGGTCAGGCGAAAACTGCCGCATGATGCCGGTGAGCGCCTCGTGAATCTGCAGCAGCCGCCCGGCCGTCGGCACGTCCCGTTTGGTGACGACTACGCCGAAGGCAAGCGCCTCAGCACGCTGGCCAAGGCCACGGATCACTCCGTAGCCGCAGGTCTCGATCCCGGGGTCGATGCCCAGCACTACCAATGCCCGACCTCCCCAGGGTGATTTCGCCCGGGGCGGCGGTTGCTCCTCCTAGCTGCCCAGTCCCTCGAGCATCTGCCACGCGGCGCCGACACTCTGCACCGGCACCCCGCGCGAGAGGCGCTGCTGGTCCTGGCTGCCGAGCGCGGACGCCTTGAGCCCAGTCAGCTGGTCGACCCAGCCGTAGCGCGGCGGCCCAAAGAAGATCGCCACCTGTCCCTGCAGCAGGCCGACGTAGAGCGGGTAGCCCTTTTTCGCGGGCACGAAGGTCGTGCCTGCCCCACCGCTGGTCATTGTCCAGCCCGGCAGTTGCGAGTGGAGCTGCTGCGGCGTCAGATGCTGGACGCCCAGTTCTTGCGCGGTGAAGGACGACGTGTCCACCCTGCTCCCTGACTCAGGGATGCGAAACGCGACGCGCGCCTTCGCGCCGAACGCCTGACCGGTCCGGCCGAGGGCTGTCCGGGCCCCGTTCTGGCTCATGATGCGCGACGCCGCGGCGGCACCGCCGAGCACCACGACCGCTACGAGAAGCCCCGTGAGGAGCCGTCGTTGACTTTCCTGCAAAACAATCGACCTCCCATGGCGCTAGTCTGCGCCATGGGAGGGAAATCCAACCGTTATTCCGAGAATTCGGCGTTCGTGTAAACGTCCTGGATGTCATCGTGGTCGTCCAGTGCATCAAGCAGCGAGAGAACCTTCTCCTGCTCGGCGCCCCCCACCTCGGTCTTCATAGAAGGCTCGTAGGTGAACTCGGCCGAGACCACGTCCACACCATGTTCGATCAGACCCTGGCGAAGGCTCTGCAGATCCTCCGGCTTGCCGTAGACCGAGAAGGAGCCGTCCTCCTCGCCCTCCACGTCCTCGGCGCCCGTGTCGGCTGCCGTCAGCAACAGTTCCTCCTCGTCCGCTGCCCGTACGGTCACGCGCGCGCGCCGCTTGAACATCCACGCCACGCAGCCCGACTCGCCCAAGGCGCCGCCGTGCTTCGAGAAGAGGTGGCGCAGCTCCGCGGCCGTACGATTGCGGTTGTTGGTCATCACGAGCGCCATGATCGCGATGCCGCCCGGACCATACCCCTCATACTGCAACTCTTCGTAATCCGCCTCGTCACCGCCGCCCGCGCCGCGCGCGATTGCGCGCTCGATGTTGCCAGACGGCAGGTTCTCGGCCCGCGCGCGCTCGACGGCGGTGGCCAGGCGGAAGTTCGCGTCCGGGCTGGCACCGCCCTGACGCGCCGCGACGGTAATCTCGCGTGCCAGACGAGAGAAGATCTTGCCCTTCTGCGCGTCGACGACAGCCTTGCGACGCTTGATGTTGGCCCATTTCGAGTGTCCTGACAAACGTTGCGGCCCTAGGGGCCATCCCTCCTTTAAGAACTCCTGCGCAGCCGGCCTGCCCGTCTCCCCTAGCGCGGGAAGATGGGCGGCAGGTTGCGCTTGTGGGTCGACGCGCGGCGCATCGTCTCCACCAGACCCGCCACCACCGGACTGCCTTCCCCGCTTGCGAGGTAGGCATCAAGCTCCTGGTAGGTCATGCCCATCTCGCTCTCGTCGGTCTGGCCCTCCCAGAGGCCCGCCGACGGCTGGCGGTCGACGATGCGGGCCGGCACGCCGAGTTCGCGCGCAAGCGCGCGCACCTCGTGCTTCAGAAAGCCTCCGATCGGCAGGAGGTCGACGCCACCGTCGCCATACTTGGTGAAGTAGCCGATTTCAAGCTCCGATCGGTTGCCCGTGCCGAGCACCAGGGCGTTGCGCCAAGCCGCCTCCGCATAGAGCGTGATCATGCGCAGGCGCGGCTTCAGGTTCGCGATGGCCAGCCGCGGCATATTCGGCGGCAGGGCCAGCTGCTCGCGCAGCACCTGAAACGCGGGACCAAGGTCGACAACGCGGTAGGACACACCGAGGGCCTCCGCTGCGACCCTGGCGTCCTCCGCATCGGCCGGATCGCTCTCGCACGGCATGATCACGCCGTAGACCTCGTCGCCAAGCGCGCGCTTCGCCAAGGCCGCCACCGTGGCGGAGTCGATTCCGCCGGAGAGGCCCACTACCGCAGCTGTACGGCCTGCCTCCGCCACATGGGCGCGGATCCATTCGGACAAGCGCTCCACGTCCGATGGCAAGGAGCCCACTTCCCTTCAACAGCATAGGTCGGGCCGTGCCTTCGCCTGCCTGCCGCACGGTCCGCGGACGGGCCAGGAAGCACGTTCGCCTCGTATTGTGCCATGTCGCCGGGGACTTTGGCGAGAACAAGCCTTTTGCCCAGCAGGGAAGACGCCAGCCCTTCGCCAACTCACCTGCGGAAGGAGATGTTCCCGGTTGCTAATCATCGGAAGTTCCAACGCGCGCGTCGGCATCCCCCTCGGCATGGCCATCCTCCGGCGCGGCGGCAGTGCGCTCGACGCGGTGGAGGCGGCGATTCGAGCCGTTGAGAGCAATCCAGACGACCACACCGTAGGTCTCGGTGGCCTGCCGAACGTGCTCGGCGTCGTCGAACTCGACGCCAGCATCATGGATGGATCGACGCGCGCCGCTGGCGCCGTGGCTGGGGTTCGCGGCATCGAGCACCCGATTTCGCTCGCGCGGCGCGTGATGCAGGACCTGCCGCACGTGCTTCTGGTCGGACAGGGTGCCGAGCGGTTCGCCGAGGAGTGCGGCTTCGAGCAGACCGAACTCCTGACACCGGAGGCCCAAGAGATCTACCTGCGCGGACTGCGCGGCGAGGAGAACACGCCGTACGTCGGTGCAGCCGCCCAGGCCATGGTGCACAGGCTCGCCATGCAGCCCGAGCGTGCCTCGGGCAAGGACGCCGGCACCGTCAACGTCCTGGCACTCGACCGGGACGGCAATATCTGCGCTGGCGTCAGCACGAGTGGCTTTGCCTGGAAGTACCCCGGCCGCGTCGGCGACTCGGCCGTGATCGGCGCCGGCAACTATTGCGACGGACGCTACGGCGCCGCGGCCTGCACAGGCCGTGGCGAGCTCGCCATCCGCGGTGCCACCGCCCGCACCATCGTGCTGGGACTCGCCCAGGACCTCTCGCCGCAGGAAGCCGGCGAGCGGGCCATGGCCGACCTCGACCTCATCCCCGACAACTACTTCAGCACCATGAACTGCGTCGTGCTCACGCCAGACGGACGGCACGCAGGGTTCTCCACCGTCGAAAACCAGATCTATGTCGGCATGGACGATTCCTCGCGAGAGGTCGCGTCCTGGCCGCGCACGTACGTACCGGTCAGCGCGCGCGGTCGCTGAGCCGTGACGGGAG
Organism: Bacillota bacterium; assembly: GCA_021793315.1. GTDB lineage: Bacteria > Bacillota > Sulfobacillia > JAJZYS01 > JAJYTV01 > JAJZQO01. The sequence goes on from JAJYSZ010000049.1 coordinate 14,645, forward strand.
GAGCCCGCGCACGGCGCGAGCTCCTCCCGTCTCTTCTTCTAGAGATAGGCGTCGTCGCTCAGCACGAAGGCGCGCGGCTCCGCCTGGTTCACATGCCGGCAGGCAGGGCCGCAGGCATCGCACCAGATGCGGTGGCAGATAGCGCACTCGTACATCTCGATGGTCGGGTCACCGGTATCGTGCCTGCAGGTCGGGCAGCGTGCCATCGATATCCCTCCTCCGGATTCCTCGCGTCCCGCGAAACTCAGTCCGCGAACTGGGCCTCCTCGGTCGAGCCGCTCAGGGCTGTCGTGTCCGAGCGGCCGCCGTGCAGGATGAGATTGACCTGGTCGAAATAGCCGGCGCCCACCTCCCGCTGGTGGCGCACCGCCGTGTAGCCTCGCTCCTCTGCCCGGAACTCCGACTCCTGCAGCGCCGAATAGGCCAGCATGCCGTGGCTGCGATAGCCGTGGGCAAGGTCGAACATGCTGTAGTTCAGCGCGTGGAAGCCGGCGAGCGTGATGAACTGGAACCTGTAGCCCATCTCCGCGAGATCGTCCTGGAAGCGCTCGAGTTCAGCCGCGTCGAGTTTGCGCTTCCAGTTGAAGGACGGCGAGCAGTTGTACGCGAGCAGCTTGCCCGGGTAGCGCCGGTGGATGCCCTCCGCGAACGCACGCGCTTCGTCGACGTCAGGCTCCGACGTCTCGCACCAGACCATGTCGGCGTACGGCGCGAACGCCACCCCGCGCGCGATGGCGGCCTCGAGTCCGCCGCGGCTGCCGTAAAAGCCCTCCTCCGTACGCTCCCCGGTGAGGAACGGCTGATCCGCGGGGTCGACATCCGAGGTCACGAGCTTTGCCGCGAGCGCGTCTGTGCGCGCCACGAGCAGGATCGGGACGCCCATTACGTCCGCCGCAAGCCTGGCGGCGACGAGGTTGCGCACGGCCGTGGCGGTGGGGATCAGCACCTTGCCGCCCATGTGGCCGCACTTCTTCTCAGACGACAACTGATCCTCGAGGTGGATGCCGGCAGCCCCCGCCTCGATCAGGCTGCGGACGAGCTCGTAGACGTTGAGGGGGCCGCCGAAGCCTGCCTCGGCGTCGGCCAGGATCGGCGCGAACCAGTGCGTCCCCGACCCACCCTCGACAGCGTCGATCTGATCGGCGCGCTGCAGGGCACGGTTGATGCGCCGCACGAGCGCCGGCACGCTGTTCGCCGGGTAGAGCGACTGGTCCGGGTAGGTCTCACCCGCGAGGTTGGCGTCCGCCGCGACCTGCCAGCCGCTCACGTAGATGGCGTCGAGCCCCGCGCGCACCTGCTGGACTGCCTGACTGCCCGTCATGGCGCCCAGCGCCTTGACGTGTGGGCGGTCGTGCAACAACTGCCACAGACGCTGCGCGCCGGTCTGCGCCAAGCTGTGCTCGATCTGCAGCGAGCCGCGAAGGCGCAGGACCTCGGCTTCGGCGTAGGGACGCCTGACGTCCAGGAAGCGTTCCGCAGGCAGCGGTCGGTGGAAGACGGCGACGTCTGCGCGGTCGTTCATCGTCGGACCTCCTTCGCAACTAGGATTGCGGCCGGGGACGAGCGACTAGGGCAGTCCGCCAGCCGGCCAGGCATGGCTGCGGAGCCCCGGTTCACGCGAGCTGTTCGTAGGCGGGCAGGGTGAGAAACTCCTCGAAGGCCGGGTCAACGGCGACCTGCTCGAAGATCCGCCTGGCCGCGTCGAGGGATGCCCGCCCATTCTGGACGCGGATCTCCGCCGCCACCGCGTCCCCGATCGCGCGTACGAGTGCTTCGTCGACCGTGCGCCCGTCATGGAGACGGGCGTCGTGCCGAAGCCACTGCCAGATCTGCGCGCGGGCGATCTCAGCCGTCGCGGCGTCCTCCATCAGGTTGAAGATGGCCACGGCGCCGTTGCCCTCGAGCCACGACGAGAGATACCGCAAGGCCACCGAGATGTTGAGCCTGACCCCCGCCTCGCTGATCGTGCCGCCTGGCACCTGCACCGCCAGAAGCTCCTGTGCCCGGACGGACACGTCCTCGCGCAGCCGATCCCTTTGATGCGGACGCTGGCCGAGAGCGCGGTCAAACACCCCCATGGCCACCGGCACTAGATCTGGATGTGCCACCCACGTCCCGTCGAATCCATCCCTGGACTCGCGCTCCTTGTCCTGCCGGACCCCGGCGAGCGCGACCCGGTTGACCTCCGGATCCCTCCGCGACGGGATGAACGCCGCCATGCCGCCGATGGCGTGTGCTCCCCGCCGGTGGCAGGTCTGGACGAGGAGCTCCGTGTAGGCACGCATGAACGGAACCTCCATCGTCACCTGCGCGCGATCCGGCAGGACGCGCGCGGGGTCGTGGCGGAACTTGCGGATGATGCTGAAGATGTAGTCCCAGCGCCCGGCGTTGAGGCCGAGGGCATGGTCCTTCAAGGCGTAGAGAATCTCGTCCATCTGAAACGCCGCGAGGATGTTTTCGATCAGCACGGTCGCCTTGATCGTGCCGTGCAAGAGACCGAGTTCGTGCTCGGCGAAGTCGAAGACGTCGTTCCAGATCTGCGCCTCCTGCCAGCTCTCGAGCTTCGGCAGGTAGAAGTACGGGCCGCTGCCACGCTGCGCGAGCCGTTCATGGTTGCGCAGCACGTAGAGGCCGAAGTCCACGAGGCTCGCGGACAGCGCGCGGCCGTCCAGCTTGAGGTGCTTCTCCGGCAGATGCCAGCCCCTGGGCCGCACGACCAGCGTGGCGACGTCCCTCTGAAGCCGGTAGACCTTGTCGCGGCTTCCGAAGCTGATCGTACCCTCGATGGCATCCGTCAGGTTCCGCTGCCCAGCGACGACGTTCGCGAAGGTCGGTGCGCACGCGTCCTCAAAGTCGGCCATGAACACCTTGGCTCCGGAGTTGAGCGCATGAATGACCATCTTGCGGTCAGTGGGGCCGGTGATCTCGACGCGGCGGTCCAGCATGTCTGGCGGCGTCTCCCCCACCCGCCAGTCGGCCGCCCGGATCGCCCTGGTCTCGACGGGAAAGTCCGGCCGCCAGCCCCGATCAAGCCGTTCCTGCACCGAGGACCGCTCACGCAGCAGCTGCTCCCGCCTGCCGCCGAAGCGCTGCTGCAGTTCAGCGAGAAAGGCCAACGCCCTCCCGTCGAGGACCGGGTCGGGCCCTGGCTCTCGGGCCAGGATCTCAAGCGCTGCGCCCATCGCAAATCTTCCTCCTCGCGCCGCAGTGTCCCGACTGCCCTCAGCCTAGCAGCGCGGCGAGCACGAAGCCGCCCAACCCGGGCGAACGGCCTGCGAGGGCAGGCGAACGGTCGCATGGGAGCGGTGAGCGGCGAGGACGGCAAAAGGACGACGCAAGGGCCAGGCACCTGCACTGGGACAGGCGCCTGGCCCTATTGGGTCCGCGGCTACTTCTTCATGTAGGCCGGCACGTACTTGGCGAAGTCGGCCATGTGACCTGGATAGCTGAGGTACCCCGTGTACAGCCAGATGACAGCGGCCACGCCCAGGACAATGGCGGCGAGGACGGCGACCCAGCGCTGGTGCTTCAAGACGACGGCCGGCAGCGTGAGAATGCCGCCGAGGCCCGCCAGGATGAATCCGGTCCCAGCGACCGCGGGATCGCTCGACATGTGCATGCCGATGATATTCGTCCCGACGACGACGGCGGCGATTCCGGCGAAGAAGCCCCAGATGGCCGGACCGAGCAGGTCGAGGCGGAAGACGAGCGCCAGCCCCGCAACGGTGAACAGCGCACCGAACATCAGCGCCGGCTCACCGTAGGCCACATTGTAGCTCCCGGGCAGGGGCCAAGTGACGATCATCGGGATGGCGGTCGAGGCCAGGATGAGGGCCGTGGCACCGAAACCGAAGCCCCAGGTCGGGCGGTGTTCCGGCGCTGGAGCGAGGTAAAGGTACAGGGCCAGAATCGCCAGCCCGGCGCCGACGGAAACGAGCATCACGGCAAGATAGTCGATCACGAGTGGATCCTCCCCCTTCGCAGGCGATCGGAATTCTCATTTGCCCGCTTAGGAAAAATAATACCGGTGGGAAGGAAATTCCGGAAGGGCGTGCCGCCGTTCCCTGCGCAGGACGTCCCGCCCAAGGTGGCCCGGCGGGAGGGCCCAGGCGGCTCTCGGGGAGCTCGCCGCATGTACAGCCGGCCCAGGGCGAGACATAATGACCTGAGGCATGCTTGTCCGCAGATCGCCGTGGACGGAGCTGAACGCTTATGGCAGCATCATCCTCCGCCAATCCCGGCTTCGTGTACGACGGCTACCACCGGTTCTGGCAGGTGGCGGACCTTCTGATGAGGGACCGCGAGCCTGCCGTCGACGAGTGGCAGGGCCTCCTGTCCGCGCCTGGCTACCAGGAGCTCATCGCACACGAGTTTTCCCCGGAATTCTTCCCCGAACACTTCCGTTTGGCGTTCAAACCGTCGCTTGGCGCCAGCTTGGCGCAGGTGCTGCGGGGAGGTTCGCACGCCCGCCTCCTGCGGCACTACCTTCTGGCGGCCGAGACGCGGGAGCACATCGCGCGAGGCATGGCGGCCATGGCGTCCGCGCCCGTTGCGGCAACGGCAAGGCAGGCCGCGCTCGCGTGGCTGCCAAGGGACTTCACGCCGGCTTTTCCCACGGTGGCCTTCGTCATCTTTGCGCCTGACGCCCGCGGCTACGCGAGCGTCGTCGTGGATGCATCGTTTGCCTGCCAGCATCCGGCGCCGCAGGCCCTGCTTGCGCACGAGTACCACCACGTCTTCCGGCGGCAGCTCGTCGCGGCGCGCGCGGCGCAGGCTCCTGGCGACGAGGACGTCCTCTGGGTCTTTGACCAGTTGGAGGCGGAGGGCATCGCGGACCAGCTCGACAAGCGCAGCTGGCCTGAGGACGCCCCTGTCTCCTCCGGACTGATCGCGGACTACGCCCGGCGATACCGCCAGCACTTCCTTGCCGCCCCGGAGCTCATCCGCCGCCTGGACGCGCTACTCGGCGCCTGGCACGAGACGCCGCCCCAGCGGGAGGAAATCGCGAAGCGGCTGCGTGCCGCCATCCCGCTGGCCGGTCATCCGATGGGCAGCTTCATGGCGCGCCAGATCGAGCGCAGGTTCGGGCGGAGGGCCTGCATCTCGGCCGTCGGGAACCCGTTTGCCTTCATGCGCCTCTATAACGAGGCCGCCGCCGGAGACGGCCGTGCGCCCGCTCTGAGCGTTGCCGCGCTCCGGGCGGTCGCATCGCTCGAAGGCACCTACCTGCCGAGCTCGTGAGACCGCCGCCCCCTAACGCGTCGCGGCTTATCGCGCCGGAGCCATGGTCATCGCCAGGCGTGGTGCGCGCCAGCCGAGAGCCAGCACCGCGTACTTCTGCGGGCCGATGGAGAAGACCGCCTCGGATGGCGCGTCCTGTCCGGCGGCGAACACAGCGGTGCCGTCGCTTCCGCGGAACTGCCCATGCAGATAGGCCGACGCCTCCTTGGCGGCCGTCTTGACGGGGTCGCCCCACTCGGCTGTTTGCCAGGGCCCCACCCAGAACGTCCAGCCGCCCTCGCGCCACGTGACGGCCTCCTCCGTGCTCTGGCCCGCGCCGCCGACGAAGGTCGTGCCGACGATGCCGTGGCCCAGCTCGACACTGCCCTGGGCTGCGTTCGGGATCGGCGCGGCCTTGGGCAGGGGTATCCACTGCGAAAGATCCAGGTGACCCTTGGGACCCGTACCCAGGACGGTCATCAGAAGTTCCGCGTTGCCGAACTGGGCCTTCGGCGAATTGAACGGCAGCGGGGTCTTCGAGCCATAGCCCAGCGTGACGGAATAGCCGCTGGACGTCACGCGATAGCTGCCGTTGATGGACGTCTGGGTTTCGCCTGTGCCGATGGATCGCGGCAGATAGACGGGAATGGGTACGTCCGCGAGCCGTTTGGCGAGTTGCTGCCGGGCCACGGCGTAGGTCCTCACCGCCGTCGTCCGGCGCACGGCTGTCCTCCCGGGATGCGGCTTCGGAACCGTTTCCAAACGCACCAGCGCGGCGATCGCGACCAGCGCCGCCAGCGTTGCCAGGCCACCCACGAGCCATCGGCGGCCGCCAGCAGGCGTCTGCGCTCCGAAAGACAGCTTTCGCGAGAGGGCCAGGAGGTCTGGGGCGATGTCCGCACGGTCCATTGCCTGCGGCAGCTCGCGCAGGGTCTCGTCGATGCTTCTCCTCATCCTTCGCGCTCCTCCTCGAGCAGCTTGCGCAGCAGCCGCCGCGCCCGCGTAAGCCGGCTTCGTACCGTGCCATCCGGGATGTCAAGCATCGTGGCCGCCTCGTGCGTCGGCCGGTCCTCGTAGTAGACCAGCACGATCACTTCGCGCATGTCCGCCGGCAGAGCCAGGATGGCCTTGATCACGTCCTGCTCCTGGTACCTGCGCGAAGGGTCGGCGTCGGGGGCCGGCAAGGCGTCCGGCAGTTCCTCCATGGGATGACGGACCCGCTCGCGCAGCATGTTGCGCGAGGCGTTCAAGGTGGCCTGCCCGAGCCAGGCCCTTGGGTTGCGTATCCTGCTGAGGTGCCGGTAGGCGGCAAGGAACACGTTCTGGAGGACGTCGTCTGCCATCGCCGCGTCGCCCGTGTAGAGGTAGGCCTGCTGGTAGACGCTCCGCCCATAGGTCGTCATCAAGGTCTCGAGCGTCGTCGTCGCCACCTCCGCACCCATATAGAACCCGGCGGGGCACGAAATGTTCAGCGCAAGGGCCGCGACCCACGGCACGCAGCGGCCGCGAAGCGCCCTGCCGTCAAGATTGGCCGCCCGTCGAGAGGCAGGATGCGTCCAAATCCCCGCCGGGACAGCAGGCAACCACGGGCGCACCCTGCGAGCGCCCGTTTACCGGCAGTTGGATCTGGCCGCTGAGACTTGCGCCGTCAGTTACGACGAAGCTCGCCGAAGGCGTTTTCGATCGCAGTCCGCGCATGCGGGTCTCGCCTTCGGGGCTACGGCCGAACAGGCCCGGACTCCAGGGTCCTTCCCGGCCCGGCTCCATCCCTCGCAACGTCCGGTGCGCCGAGGCGAAAGGAATTTTACTGTCCCGACAGGTGGTAGGGAAACATGGCGACCACCATGTCCTTGCGTGCGGTCAGGGCAGCACGCAACACGAGCGCCATCTGGTTGTGCAGGAAGTACTGCCAGCGCTTGCCGACGACGAACTCCGGGATGAGCACCACCAGAAGGCAGTCATCGGCGAGATCGCGCCGCAGGTCGTCGACGTAGCGAATGAGCGGCTGGACGATGGACCGGTATGGAGAGTCGAGGACGACAAGCTCCATCTGGGGACTTGGAGCGAGTGCGGTCCACTTCTCCCTGATGACATGGCGCTCGGATTCGTCATGCGCCACGTGCACGGCGATCACGCGCTGCGACATCGAGACGGCGTACGAAAGGGCGTCGGTCGTCATGCGGTTTACGCTTGCGATCGGCACCAGAACAGCGATCTCCTTGCAGTCGGGCCGGTGGCTCACGTCCAGGTGGAGCTCATTTGCGATCGCCTCATAATGCTTGTGGATGCGCAAAAAGCCCAGAACGAGCAGGGGGATCAGCAGGACCACCACCCACGCGCCCTCGGTGAACTTCGAAATGGCCGCGACCAGGACCACGACGGCCGTCAGGGCGGCACCGAAGCCGGCAATCGCTATGGCGCCTATGTCGTGGGTTTTCTCCCGTATGTGTTTTCTTACGAGACCAATCTGCGCGATTGTGAAACCGAGATATACGCCTATGGCATAGATTGGAATCAGCTTGTCGGTACTGCCGTTGAAGATGATAACCAGGAGAATGGCAAAAAGGCTCAGGAACAGGATGCCATTCTGATAGACAAGGCGATCGCCGCGGGAGAGAAACATGTGCGGCATCCACTTGTCCTTGGCCATGATGTACGCCAGCTGCGGAAATCCTGCAAAGCTTGAGTTGGCGGCGATGGCGAGGATGGCCATCGTGGCGAAGGACAAGACGTAGAAGAGGACGCCCCGACCAAGCGTCTGCTCGGCCATCGCCTGGAGGACGGTGGTGCTGGACGTAGGCACGATGCCGAGCCGAAACGCGACAAGCGAGACGCCGAAAAACATCACGCCGAGAAAGAGGCCGAGCAGAGCCAGGGTCATACGTGCCCGTCGTGGCGACGGCGCCTTGAACAGCGGCACCCCGTTCGAGATCGCCTCGATACCCGTAAGCGCGGCAGATCCAGAGCTGAAGGCACGGAGCAGGATGAGCAGGCCGAGTCCCTGGACGTAGGGCGGTACGACGTACGCGTGCAGCGGCTGTACCGGAGCGTGACCCGGACTGATGAGGCCCGCCGCCACCACCACAAGCACCAGGCCTATGAACAGATAGAACGGCAGTGCGAAGACGTTGGCCGCTTCATGCACGCCGCGCAGGTTTACGAACGTCATTAGCAGGATCGCGGCGATGGAGACCACGACCCGGTCCGGGGCAAGCGACGGGAACGCTGCGACAAGCGCGGCCACGCCCGCGGTGACGCTGACCGATACGGTGACCGTATAATCCACGAGCAGGGCGGCGCCCGCCAGCAGGCTCGGAATGGTCCCTAGGTTCTCCTTGCCGACGACATAGGCGCCGCCGCCGTTAGGATAATCGCGAATGACCTGCCGGTAGCTGATGACCAGGAAGACCAGCAACACGACGATGATGGCGGAAATGGGTAGCGAGTACCATAGGGCCGCGTAGCCCAAGGGAGCCAGGACAAGCAGGATTTCCTCGGTGCCGTATGCGACGGACGAAATGGCGTTTGGCGCGAGCAGCGCCAGTCCCGCCCATTGGTTGACCTGTTCGTGCTGCCACTCATCGCTTCTCAGGGGTCGGCCGAAGAGGGTTGTCTTCCAAGGCATCGGCGACGGTTCCTCCGTTTGCGGGTAAGGTGTCCCATGCGGAGCCGAGTCCTCTGGTTAATTCGCGACCGGACCCCCGTCTTCCCTACTTGCCGCCGACTTTCACGGATGTGCCGCCGCTTTTGGCGCTGCTGCCGTTGAGCACGTTCGTGCCACCGCCGATGGGTATGGTGATCGGAGCGAGGTTGCCGCCCGTCACGACGGTCTCCGGCACCTGGCCCGCAAGCCACTCCTGTGCCACGGGTACCTGCACCTTGAGGTGCACCTCGTCCGACACCAGCGGCACAATAATTTGAAGTCACGTCACGATATGGAGTACGCCGAAAGCCGCGTAGGAAGGGCCCTGCGGCGGTCTGCCACAGGGCACGGGCATGCACTTGGGTGCTACCGCCGGGACTGGACCACGGATGCGGCGACCAGGCTCCCGACCGGCAGGTGAACCCTCAACGTCGGAGGCTGGGAGAAGTCCGCATCGGGCCAAAGCTCGATAGGGTCGATAATCTCCCGAAGGATCTGATTCTTCCGCTTGATCGAAAGGTTGCCGATGAGCACTTCCCGGATAGCGTGGACGCGGGCGAGGGCGTCCCCGGGTAGCGGCTTGGCCTGAAGCATGGTGCGGGCTTCGCGCAAGCGCTTCTCGAGAGCGATCTCGTCCGAATGCCGGCGAGCTGCAAGTCGGCGTCAGCCGTCGCGAGGAGGCACACACGGTAGAAACGCAGCACGCCGCGCCTCGTCCCGGAGCACCATGCCAGGCCGCCCTCGAGAACGGAGATCTCCTCCTGCAGGGCCTGCGTCTCGCTCGCCTCCCCTCGTCCGAACGCCTGGACCGCCTCGGGGTCCTCCAGGAACTGCTCCGCCCACTGCCACACGAGCGTGTCGATGAGATGCATGCGTGCTGTAGGTGCCTGGGATGGCGGGCCTGCCTTGGCTTCTTCTTGACTCATGTGCGAGACACGCCTGTCGGATCGCCTCCGCGGTTGGACGCGGACACGTTACGCGTAGAGTTCCTACCGCGCTCCGCGCAAGGTGCGCTTCGACAATCGGGAGCGCCCAGGAGGGCGCTGCCGGCGTGGACTCGCGGACTAGTACAGCGTTCCGGAAGTTCGTTCCTCAGAACTCGGCCAGGAGCCAAGGGAGGTCCTGGAGGGCAGAGTCGCAGAGTTGGGGCAGCTCGCCTTCGTACGGTGTAGGCTCCCATCGGCCAGGATGGGTAGTGACGTCAAGCCGGAACTGGTAGTGGTCGAGGGCGCAGAAGCGGATGCGGGAAACCTTCTCGCCGTCGGGCTCTTCGGAGTAGACGACGACATGACGGCCACGGGCAACGGCCTTCAGGTGGCTGAGACCGTGATCCTGTAGGAATCG
>JAJYSZ010000160.1 GCA_021793315.1 Bacillota bacterium
TCGCGCCTTGAGGAGCCGGCCGAGCGATGCGGCGGTGATCCCCTTGCCGAGGCCGGAAACGACGCCTCCCGTGATGAAGATGAACTTGGCCACGCGATTTCCCTCCCGTCGCGTCTCAGGCCAGGAACATAAAAAAGGGCGGGCCGCTGGGCCCGTAGAGTTCTACGGCGCCGCGGCGGCCTAGTTCAGTCCCACTCTTCGGATGTCTCGCCGGCTTCCTCGTCCTCGGCGATGGCCTTCGCCCGCTTCTCGAGCGCCACCTTGCCGACCCTGGGCGGCTTCGGCTTCGGCGCCCACTCCTTGAGTCCCCAGGCGCCGTGACCGGACGGAAGGAAGCGGTAGTCGAGACTGATCTCCGTCTGCAGTTCCGCGAGGAGTGCTGGGTCCTCGCTGTCCTGCTTCAGCGTCTTCAAGGTCTCGACGAGAAGGGACCGCGCCGTGATCGGCCCGCCATTCTCTCGCAGCAGCCGTTCGGCGACCTCGAGCGGCTCTCCCAGCCCGTACGTCTGATCCATGCGCTCACTCCATATGTGGCTCTCGCGGACCGGGCCGCGGTGAAGGCACTTTGGCTCTACTCTATCGAAGCGGCGGGTTACTGGCAAGCGAGCAACGCGCTTCAATCGAAACCGCCCGCATCATGCCGCTAGAGGCGTCGGTGCTGCCGCCCCCCGATCTTCGTGCGAGTTGCCGGCTGGACGTCTTCCCGCTACGCTTTGGCCACACGGAGGCGAGTCGCTTGCCGAGTAGCACCCACCCTGGGACGGTCACGATCACCTTGCGCATCCCGCGCGATCTCAAAGAGCAGCTCAAGTGGCAGGCCGAGTCCCGTGGGGTATCCCTCAGCCGCCTGATCCGCGACCGGCTCGAAGAGCACACCCAAGTCGCCAATGCAGCGTTGCACCAGCGACTTGCGAATCCTTTGCGCGGCAGCCCAAGACGCCGCCCCAGGGATTCCGCGGCCCTGCTGGCCCTGGCTTGGACCACCCGACAGAAGGTGCTGCGCGACACCCGCTTTGTGCAGACGGGCCCCCGCAGCTGGAAGCTCGTATGACGGGGAGGACTGCGCCCGGTTCGCTCTGCGTCGCCGGCTACGGGCGGTCTTCTTGACGATCTGACCGCCCTGCCGCTGCTGCGGGCCGATTGCGTGCCGCTTTTACCGCCCCTGCGGATCCGCTAGCCGCATCGCCTCGGACTGGGTGGAGGACTGCGGGGCGACCCGCAGGTGTACGAAGCGATGGCCAGACTCGTCCTTGTCCGGCAGCCAGCGGGCCTGAGAGTGTCCGAAGACGCCGGCGTGCGCCAGCAAGTCCGCCTCCTGGTACGGCGGCAGGTCGCGAACCCTGTCCGGCTCCTGGCTCCGCGCTGGCAGGAAGCTGACGGCGAGACTGCCCGTGAGGCGGCCGCCGAGGCGATCGAAGGCCGCGCGAGAGATGGTCCACATCACGCCCTGCATTACGCCGCTCTCCGAGCCAAACGTCACCTTGCGCACCGACCATTTGAGGTTGCTGCCGCTCGGCACGCTCGAGACCTGCAGCTTCGAGACGGCCTGCAGCCACTTCGACGTAGCGCCGCCTCCCGGGACGAAGTCCGCCACCCGCGACGCGTCGGCGAACAGCGGCTGCACCTCGTGAAGGCCCCGAGCGACCGCCTTCAGCCAGTCATGCTGCTCCGGCACAGGGCTCAGGTACTTCAGTGTGGCCGCGATCTCACTCACTCGCCAACCGGCCGAGAGCGGGAAGTAGAGGAAGACGTGGGCTGCGGTGCTGCGAAGGTCCTGCCACGGCTCCTTACCCCGCGTGTGCGGCCAGCGGGGCCTCGTCGGCGTGCCGCCATGGCCGAGCGTCCACCAGTACTCGTAGACCGGCGCGTCGGTCGTGGTCCGAACGCTGCTCTCCGCCGAGGGCAGCACCTCGGCGTGCGCCTCGTCGACGGTCGGCGACGTTTCGCCGTAGAGTTCCAGGTAGAAAGGATTCTGGTTCTTGTCCCAAGTCGAGAGGTCACGGGGCTCGCTCACCACTTCGATCACGTGCACTCCTCCGATCAGGGTCAAAGCCCTGGCGCAGCGCCGCTAGCCAAGGGGTAGGCCGCTCGCACATCCGCTGCGACGTTACGCCAAAGGCACGCCGCCACCTGCCAAGACTGTCGATTCATGGTGCAATCCGGCGATCGGTAGCGCGTCCATGCCTCCTGTATGGCGATTGGCGGGTCCCCGGAAAGCCCCAGATCCCCGCCACTTACCCTACTTCGGTCCTCGCTTGGGCACGTGACGCCGAGTACGCGTTTTCGGCGCCGCAGCTTCCATCTGGTGGGCATCCCTGCGCCGCGAGCCATTACGCGCGGCCTCACGCGCGGATCCGGCGGACAGCGTCAGGCCCACTCCAGGTGCGCTCGGGAACATCTGCGGCTCTCCTTCGCCGTCCGGAGACGGAAGGCGCGCCACAGCGCCTCCGGCGGCGACGTGCGGTGCCACCCGGGAGTTCGGGCCCTGCAGCGTCGCCAAGGAGCGCCTGCCCACCACGGTGGCAATGAGGATGTCGTTATCGGCTGACGGAGGAACGTATTATTTCAAGGGCTGTAGGACCATCCAACGTACATGCCACGAAGTCCTTAAAATCGCCGAGGGAACGCAGGTGAAGTTCGTTGACCGCGATGTGGCGGAGAAGGCTGTCATCGTCGATCGAACTCTCGCCGCGTGAGAAGCCAACGGTGAACAGCTTGCGGTTAGGCTTGTCCGGGTCAAAGACAGCGAAACGATCATGCCGCTTCCCACCAACAGGTTTGGCGTTAAGCTTCTTCACCAACGCCCGTTTGACGTCGCCTATTTTCATTGTGCCGCTAGTCTCCCTGCACCCCAAACACATGCCGCAAAAAGTCCAGCGCTCGGCCGAGGTGCGGGGATAACATCACTCCCGAACTCACGTCGGCCTCCAACTCGTCGATGGTCTCCTCCATCGCTACAAGCAAGTCTTCTTTGGCCTCGGCTAAGCCGCTTCCGACCCCGTGGAACGGAAGGCCATCGACGACGAGAGTAACCTCTCGCGCAGAAGAAAAGAGTCTCTCTGCGAGGAAATCTATTGCGGATACGCGTGCGAGGCCACGAGAACCTTTAGGGATCATTATGGGCATGGAAAGAGTATTCCCAGAATCGAGGGGTGTGTCTGGGCCGAGACGAGCATTTGCCCCGGCGGCGGGGAATGCGGACTCAGGAGTGGGCACGGAACCGTAAAGTTGCCCGAAAGTGTCGTGGCGGGAGAGCACATCCTCAGCCAAGACCATTCTCTTACGCTCCTTCCTGTCCAAGAAAGGCTGGTACTCTAATCAGCAACTCACGCGCCTTCTCGCTGCATTCAAAAACCTTCGATACATCATCACTATGAACCGTTTCTCCAGATGACCCGTGAACCGAGACCCCGATGCCGGGAATCGCGACCGCCGGATACTGAAAGGTAGACTCTATCCAAACGGAGGAAGGCGCACGAACGAAGGGTTCCACCCTTAGATCGGCGGCGCTAAGATCGATGCCGCCTGGCTGAGGCGGAGTCTGCCGGATTGCGTGCAGACCCAGTAGCCACCCGTTTCCATCGAGGGATTGCGGCTTCACCCCCACACCCAAACGCGAATGCAAGAAGGCATTTGCGTCCCCGTCTGATATATCCCACAACGCCCGTAACTGCACGGCAGGACTCACGAAGAGGACGGGCCTCAGGTGCTTGCGCGCCTCCGAAAGCGCGACGAGAAATTCCTGTGTCATATCCTCGACAGCGTGCGGTTTATCGCCACCGTCAACGGCCTCCAAATTTCGCACACACTGGAATAGGCCTTGATCGGGCTGAATGCGGATTTGCAGGGCGTTACCTTTGGCCATCACGCACGCAGGAGGCGTTCCTGGCGTGTCGAGGCGGTTGAGGTCCAACTGAGATTGGAGTGCCGCGTACATGTCGCGGTACGACGCCATCGTCGGAAGGACTGCCCAGGCTGGGATCCGCAAGGTAAGCGAGAAGGACAGAATCCGTGGCCCGTCGGCCGCCATGAACGGCCCGCCTCCCGTTGGACGCATCTCCATCTGCTCCACCCTCCGTAGTGACCCCATACTCCTAGACATCTTCCTAATTTCGCCACGCGAGCATCAATTCCCCTCTGCGTGGCCGAACATTCCGTGCGTGCCCCACCACGTGATGGAGCCTCTTGCCCGTCGCCAAGGTTACGCCTACGAACCCTGAATGGGAAGTGAGTATCTCTGCATCGCAGCGCCGCGTTCGGATCCGATTTGGGCGCGACCTGTTCCGCGATCGACCTCTAGAAAGTGCCGGCCTTCAGTGCAAGACGGGACGGCGCCCTTCTCCCTGGGGCGCCGCCAACGCGGACCTTTGATCGCCGGATTCTCACATGCGATCGGGCGCCGTGACCCCCATCAGCGTCAGGAGTTCCCGGATCGCGCTGCCGACCGCCTCGACGAGCTCCAGGCGTGCCGCCGAGAGCGCCGGTTCGACGCCTAGCACGCGGTTC